>DDSN01000103.1:0-17415 GCA_002343395.1 Hyphomonadaceae bacterium UBA2389
CGTCCACACATGTGTCACTCATTCTCGTGTGTATCACTCATTCTTAAAAGCCGGTTGGTTGAACACATCGTTGCCAAATGCAGGTGGCGTATCAGAGGTGAACTACCTGCGCCTTACCGGCCGCGCACATGTCTAATGGCCTTGTCCAGAGCAAAAGCGACAAGAGCTAGGAGGACCACGCCTAGAGCTCGCCCCAAGTCACCTGGGATCGAGAGACGTTTGAGTATTGGCTCACTAAACACAATAAACAATAGCCCAACACTGGCCCCTATGACGCAAAGTGAATTGAGCACCAACAAGAGCCTCTCTCGCTTCAATCTCATGCCTTACTCCGAACATGCTGGATTGGACTGCGGGCCCGGCGCTGGTAGCGCGCTGGTGTAAATGTCGAAGCCGCCTCCTAGGAATGTGGATCCGCTTTCCGTGAAGCTCCCGCGTTAGTGCGTTAGTGGTGACATACGCTGATTTGTTTCGTTTGTAGGCGAAACGCTTGCCGGCTGGAAGCCGGCGATCCTCAGAGCTTGCGCTCCTTACCGGCTCGACGCGTTCGCGGCGGTCAAAGCCCGTGTCATGCAGAAGCGCTAGGGACCGCCGGCTTCCAGCCGGCAAGCTGTGTTTCCGACGCTGAGAATTCGTATGTGGCGCTCATTCGAACACCCATCCCCGGATTGCGCGAAGCGCAAGTCCGGGGCCCAAGAACACGGACGGTTCGCGTTTGTGGGTCCCGCATCGCCGCCCCCTAAAAAAGCGCGGATAAAGCCCAAACAATCCGACCCAGTCCGCACCATGCGCACACTGGTGCGCCCATGCAGCCTGACGCCACCCCCATTCCCGACCGCACCGCGCCGCGCGCGCTGTGGGCGATCGCGCAGACGCTGCTGGACGTGTTGTACACATTATTCGGCACGCCCGCCGATCTCGCCGCGCGCGGTTGGATCACGCACAAGGCCTACGCGCTGATGCGGCCGTGGCTGCGCGCGGGCGAAGTGTTGCTGCGGCATTTGTTGCTACTCGAAGCCGCCGCGTTGACGGCAAAACCGTCGCGCGCTGCGCGCCGTTCGCGCCCCCGCAAACGCGTCACGCTGACGTTCAGCGCTGACGCACCGGAGACTTGGCGCGTGACATTTCCCGCGTTGGCGCCGCGCGACTCCATCGTGCGCACAGCGTCGCCGAGCGCCGCGCCGCGCGATCCGGCGAAGGTTGGTCTGCGCGGCCATCGCAACGCCTGGCCGATCGCCGAGCGGTTCGAGGCGTTGCTGCGCGTCTACGATAATCCAGCGCCTTACGCCGCGCGCCTCGCGCGCCGGCTTTCGCGCACCCCGGGCGCCGTGTCTCGCGTGCTCGATGCGCCCGACGACGCGCCGCCGCTCATCGGCGCCCAATCCTTCGCCGACCTCCGCGCCGCCACCGACGCACGCGAGCGATGGCCGAATACCGGCTAAACGCGACTCAATCGCTTTCGCGCCGCCAGCGTAGTGAAACGCTGCGATCGCCGTTGGCCAGAAAACTCGTGATCAGAACCAGCTTGGGCCGCATGGTCCATTCCACCCGCGATTGGGCCTGGCCCAATCCGGTGCGCGCGACTTCGACATAAACATCGCGCGTGAGATAGACGCCGCCCGCGACCAGAAAGCCGCCGTTCTCTTCGTCCTGGCGGACATTGAATCGGTCGAGCCCGACGGCGGCGCGCGCCGCGCCCATCAGGTCGAGCGACGCTTGCCCGGTGAGCGCGGCCAGGCTCGCGGCCAGTTGCGCCGCCTCGAACGCGGAGAGGTCCTCGACGGAACGGCCGAACAGAACCTGCGGCAGGATTTCGTCCTCCGGCAAACCAGGATCGGAGGTGAAGCTCACGTTGGGATCGCGCGCGGTGCCGGTGAGATTGAGGTAGGCGGTGAGATCGGCGGTTTCGCGCGCGGCGCGGAGATCGATCTGCGCTTCGAGCGGATCGCCGCTGAAGGTGATCAGCGCGTCCTCGAAAACGAAGGGCGCGCCGGAGAGGGCGATCGTGCCGCGCACCGCTCGTGCTTCGCCGAAAAGACGCGGCGCGCGCGCGGTTCCGGCGAGGCGCAGGTCGAGCGCCCATTCGGCGTCGACGCCGCGCCCGCGGGTGAACACGCGCCCCGGCGCGCGCAGGCGCACGTCGAGCGTCGTCGATCCGTTTCTAGCGCGCGCCGCGTCGCTCGCTTCGGGCGTTTCGTCTTCCTGGTCGGGCCGGTTGATTTCGATGACGTCGATAGTGGGAATGCCGGCTTCGGGATTGGCGGCGATGTCGAGATTGGCGTCGGCGACGTTCAGGTCGCCGCTTAGCGTTGAGTGCGCGCCTTCCCAAGCCAAGGTCAGATCGCCGCTTGCGCGCGCGCGCGCATCCGGCCGGTCGGCGATGCGCATGTTCTCGACACGCACCGTGATGCGGCCCTCGCGCTCATTGGCGCTGCCGCCGCTCGCGGAAAGCCGTCCGCCATGGCCGTCGATCGCGGCGAAGCGTTCGATGGTCACGCCGCCTGGCGTGAGCGCAACGCGAGCGTTGAGCTGTTCGAGCGAAACGCCGGTGAGCTTGTCCTCGAAGCGGCCGTCGGCGATCTCGATGGCGCCGTCGCCGGCGAGATAACCCGCGCCGAAGCTAAGCGCG
Organism: Hyphomonadaceae bacterium UBA2389; assembly: GCA_002343395.1. GTDB lineage: Bacteria > Pseudomonadota > Alphaproteobacteria > Caulobacterales > Aquidulcibacteraceae > Vitreimonas. The sequence goes on from DDSN01000103.1 coordinate 2,630, forward strand.
CCTTCGCCGTTGAGTTGGCCCTGCAGTGACTGATCGGGCAGTCGCGCCGCGGCCCACAAGCTCGCGGCGGGTCCCCGCACCGACCATGTCGCGCGGCCGCGGCGTTCGGGCGCCAGCGCGATGCGAATGGGCGCGGCGCTGGTGAGCACGGGAGCGTCGGCTTCGAACGCGGCGACAAGGCCGTCCGTCGAGGTCGCATCAAGCGCCGCATGCAGACGCGTCGGCGTGAGTTGGGCGCGGATGCGCGCGTTCAAGCGCCCGTCCTGGCGGCTCGCGACGCGGGCGTCGTTCAACATGACGTCGGCGTCGCCGCGTAAGCCCGGGCCGTCGCTGGCGAGCGCGAGGCGCCCGTCGATCACGCCTTCGGCGCGCTCGCCCCAAACCGCGGCGATCGGCGCCAGCGGCGCATCGTTGAGCACCGCCGTTCCCGCGAGGCGCCGGCCACGTTCGCGCCAGTCGGCCGTGATGACGCCGTCGCCAATGGCGACGTTCAGCGTCGCGTTTGCTGTCGCGCGATCGAAGTGCGCTTCGATCGGCGCGCGCGTGAAAACGTCCACTCCAGCCAGGGTCCCGCGTCCGTCCACGCGCACGGTTCGTTCACCGCGCATTTCCACGACTGTTCCAGCGCCCGCGAACGTCAGCGGCGCTTGACCCAAGCGTCCGCGAAGATCGATACGCGCCGCCAGTGTCTCGTAGGGGCCTTCGGCGTGTATCGTCGCCGCGCGGACAAAAAGGGCGCCGGAGCGCGCGTCGCTGATGCGCGCGTCGACCAAGAGCGCATTGGGGACGAGGGTCGCGCGTCCATCGATCGCGCCGGTGACGCCCGCGACCACGCCGTCGAGGCGGCCCGACAAGTCGAGCGACGCGCTCACGCCGGCGTCGGCGACCGTTACGTCGCCTTGCGCGCGGAGCCCGGCGAGGGACGCCGTCAGATTGGGGAGACGCAATGCGCCTCTATCGATGGTCAGCGGCGACGACGCCGTCATGGGTTGACCTGAGACAAGGCCGCGAATGTCAGCCTGTCCGACATATCCGCCCGATGCAGGCGCGAGCGTGAACGAGACAATCGGTTGGTCGACAACGACGCCACTCGCCGAAAAGCGAGCCAACGTTGCTTCAGCGGAGAGCGCGGGGCGACTCAAGCGCCCCGTCAGCCGGCCTCGCGCGTCAGCCGCGCCTGCGATTTCGGCGCCGCCAACAGAGAGCGGCCCGCGGGCGCTCGCCTCAAGCGCCAAATCCGCCTGACCGCGCGAAAGAGCGCCCCGCGCTCCCGCACGAAGGCGTGCGCCGTCGATGCGCGCGTACTCGACGATGACGTCGCGATTTTCGAATCGAAAGCGCCCGTCTATGCGCGGCGTCGCGCCCAACATTTGGGCAAGCACGTCTGGCTCGCCTGCAACATGAGCGCCGGTTCCCGAGACGCTGGCCGCCCATACATGGGCGGAGCCGTTTTGATCGGCGAACGCCCGCCACCGGCCGCTGGCTTCTCCGGTGAGATCAAGAATGAGCGCTTCAAGTTTCCGCACCCGCCATTCGCCGCTGAACTCGCCGTCGCCGCCGGCGGCCCAGCCTTGCGCGGAAACCGCAATCGCTCCCGAGTTCAATTCCGCGCGATCAAGCGAGAATCGTCGGCGGGCTCGGTCGTAAGCGAGGTCTGTGCGCAGATGGCCTTGGGAGAACAACGGGCCCGCGGTTTCCGGCGCGCGCAGATCGGCTTCAAGCGTGAACCTTTGTTCGGTGAGGGCCGCGCGCACCGGACCAGAAAAACGCGCCGTCTCTCCGAGCGCGTCGATGGATTGGGCGTCGAGCGTCGCTTGTATCGCGGTGGTTCCGCGCGCGCGGCGAAGTTCGCCCTCGAGTCGCGCCGCGCCCATTTCAAATGGCGACTCCTGGGCGATGGCGGAGAGGCGATCCGTTGTGATCGTAAAACGCGCCGGCCCTTCAAGACGGCGAGCCCCATCACGTACGCCAGTGAGATCCGCGACAAGAAGGGGCGTTGTCGCGCGCGCTTCAAACGCGCCAACATGCGCGCCGGACGCGGTGATCTCAAAGGTCGTTCCGATCCGTCGACCAAGCGTTCGCAAGGAGGGCAACAGCTCCAAACGCCCGCCGCCCTGCGCTTGCCAGCCCGAGGGCGTCCAGCGCACCTCGCCTTCGACGAGCGGCGACGAACCAATGGCGGCGGTAAGGGTCGCCTCGCCCGCGCTACCCGTGCCGTCGCTCGCTGCGTGTGCGGACACGGATTGATCGGGAACGCCGAGCGCGCGTGCGAAGACGCCGCCGGCTTCTCCGAAAAGATCGACGTTAAGCGCGAAGTTGTCGCCCTCTTTGTAAAATCCAGCAAAGCGGTCGGCGTCGCTGTCTGTGCGTTCAAGGCGTGCGTCGGCGGAGATAATACGGCGCTCTTCGACATCGAGATCGAGCATCGCCGAGAACCGCGCCGGGACGCCAAACACGGGCTCGTCGAAGCGAAGGGCTTCCACTTGAAGATCGGTCAAATGGACGTCCAATCGGGTCGGTCCAGGCGGACGTGCGGGCGTCAGAGAAGGGCGGCGAAGAATCTCGATTTGCTCGGCGCGCGCGCCGTCTATGCGCACCGACCCGAAAGGAAAGTCCTGCGGGCGCCAGCGCAGTGTGATGTTGTTCGCCTCGAGCCAAACGCCATGCTCATCGCCGATGGTCACGTGCGCGGCGCGTAGATAGCCGAGCCACGCGCCGGAGACGCCGTCGATATGAATGCGCCCCAGGCGCCAGACGCGTTGTCCATCGGCGAGCTGATCGACAAGCCAGGGCGCGCCTGGGCCGATCGCATAACCGCCGGCGCCGACAAGCATGACGGTTCCGGCCGCCGCCGCGATCCAGATGCGGCGACTCATCAGAAGGCTTGCCCGAGGCTGATGTACAACGCGTAGTCGTCGCCGCCGCGATCATCGAGCGGCACGGCGATGTCCACGCGCAATGGCGCAAAACCGAGGTCATAACGCACTCCGACGCCAACGCCCCAGCTTAGGTCTCCGGCGTCGCCGATGTCGTCAAATGCCGTTCCTGCGTCAGCAAACGCGGTCGCGCCCCAGCGATTGGAAAAACGCCACCGCGCTTCCAGCGAGCCCTCGAGCAGGCCTTGCCCGCCCGGAGACAAGCCCAGCGCATCGCGTTCTTCCGGGTACAGAGAATTGTATCCGTAACCGCGCACCGAACCGCCGCCGCCGGCATAGAAGCGCCGGTCGGGCGGCACGTCGTCGGCGTCGCCTGAAACGGTTTCGATCCAGCCAGCGCGAATGCGCGCGGCGAGCGTCAGGCTATCTTCGCGTCCGAACGATTCATAACCGCGCGCTTCGCCAACGAACCGCACAAACCCAACGCTCACGTCGCCGGTCGAAATGGCGGGTTCGATACGCGCTTCACTGATGGCCCCGTCGCGCGGGTCAAGCGTGAAGGTCGTGGTGTCGTGTCGGATGCTGCCGAACCCGGAAAGCACGAGCGCCTCGGTCACGTTGCCCGAGAGATCGTCGAACTGATCGTAGGACATCGTGACGCCGTAGGTTTTTGCGAGACGCAGGCGCGGCGTCGCCTCGACAGAGGCGAAGAGCGATGCGCCTTGGCGCGTGTAGGCGTCAATCTCCTCGCGGTCCAACGTCGCACCGAACACCATCGCCTGGCCCAGCCCCGCCGCGTGCGGACGCCGCAATTGCGCGGACAGGCTTTGTTGTTGCTCCGCGATGGTCGCGGCGACGGTCAGCGCGTCGGCGCGCCCGGTTATGTTGCGCCTCGTCCACTCGCCTTGAACGCCGACTCCTTCCGTCGTCGAATAGCTGACGCCTGCTTCGTAGGCGTTGCGCCGCGCCGGCTCGACATCAAGAATGACGTCACGTACGCCAGATTCGTTCGGTGGTCCAAGCCGTGTGGCGACACGCGACGCTGCGCCGGTCGCGCTCATGTCGCGACGCAAGCGGCGCAGATTCTCGGGCGTGTAGGGATCGCCTTCTTCCCAGTTTTGAAGGCGATCGACGAAGCGCGCGCGCAACGCGTCAGCGGGCTCCGCGCGTAAATCGCCGAGGCGGGCCCGCGCGCCCGCGCGGAGCACGAACTCGACCGAGGCGGCCGCCGTCGCATGATCGACGATGACGCGCCGTTCGCCCGCTTCAGCGTCGGCGTAGCCGGCGTTTTGCAGCGCCGCGACCGCGGCCGCTTCTGCGTCGAGCACACGCGCGGCGATGGCGGGTTCGCCTTCTTGTACGCCGCTGATCGCGCGCCTGACGGCGTCGCCGGATTCGGAATCAGGCGCGGCGTCCAAATAGGTGATCGCCGGCGCGGCGAAGCGGAAGCGTTCACCGAGCGTGACGAGCAATCGCGCGGAGGCGGGCCGCTCGTTCGCTTGCGGGGTCACCGTCGCGGCGTAGTATCCCTCCGAGCGCAGCCAAACCATGGCGCGCGTCGCTGCTTCCTCCGACACGCGTTCGGCCTCGAACAATGTTGTAGGCGGGTCGCGCGGTGGCAAAGCCGCGCTAATGGCCTCCCGCATCTCATCGCTGACGCCTTCGACAATCACCGGCGTTTCCGCGTGGGCCGTATGCGGCGCACTCACGGCGATCGCGGAGGCGAGGGCGGCGGCGGGAGCGAACGAGGAGACACGCATGGCGAGCCCGCCAAAGCTCGCGCGCGGGAGGTTAAGGTTTGATCAACCATAAGGCGCGGCGCTGGCTGTTTGCCGGGATTTAACTCGGGCTCTTGGGAAGTCGCTTGGTTGCTTTCTCGAAACAAGGCCTCGGCTCTTCCGCGCGAGACGTGATATTGAGAGCCCGGGAGTTGCTTCAATGGATGACGCCCAATCGCCGCGCCCCCTGACGCCCGAGGCCCGGCGTGCGCTCGCGGAAGCGGAGGCGCGCCGCGCCGCCGCTCTGGTCGAGAAGTGCGCGGCTGAACGCGGCGGCCCGAGCGGCCCCGAGCCCACGCGGTACGGCGATTGGGAGCGCCGGGGCATCGCGACCGATTTCTGAGGCCGCGTTTTCCCGTGGAACGGTAACTAATCTCAAACCGCTTGGGCGCATCCCGAGGGGACGTAGCGGCATTTGCCGACGAGGTTGAAAAGGCGTAAACGCGCGCCCCGGGACGGGCGGGCAGGGCCGCCGTCGAGGGGGAATCGTTCATGGCCCAGGCCTCCGCCGGAGAGCCGCACTCATCGGACCGCGGCGCGCACGGATCCGGCGGCGATGGTCATGACGCGACGGCGCACGCCGGCTTCTGGGCGCTCGTGATTGGGTGCATCGGGGTTGTTTACGGCGACATCGGCACGAGCCCGCTTTACGCGTTCAAGGAAAGCATCCTGCATGTTATGCAGGGCGGCGGCGGCTTGCAGCGCCACGAAGTGCTCGGCGTGGTGTCGCTGATTTTCTGGGCGCTGATGATCGTGGTGACGCTGAAATACGTCATCTTCGTCATGCAGATGGACAACAAGGGCGAGGGCGGCACGCTTTCGCTGATGGCGCTGGCGCAGCGCGCGCTTGGCGAGCGCACGCCGCTGCTGTTTTTGATCGGCGTCGTCGGCGCCTCGATGTTCTACGGCGATGCGCTGATTACGCCCGCGATCTCCGTTCTATCCGCGGTCGAGGGCCTCAAGGCGGTCCCCGCGCTGGAGGAATCGATAAGCCATGAGGCGGTCGTCGCCATCGGCGTCGTTATTCTGATCGGGCTGTTCGCGGTGCAGTCACGCGGCACCGGCACGATGGGGAAATACTTCGGACCAATCACAGCGCTTTGGTTTGTGGTCATGGGCGCGCTGGGCGTCATCAACTTGTTGGCCGACGCAAGCGTGCTGCAGGCGCTGCTTCCGAGCTATGCAATCAACTTCGCGATCGAGCACGGCTTTTTGACCTTCGTCGTGCTGGGCTCGGTCTTCCTCGCCGTGACCGGCGCGGAAGCGCTCTACGCCGACATGGGTCACTTTGGGCGCCGGCCGATACGCTTCGCGTGGGCCGCGCTCATTCTGCCCGCGCTGACCTTGAACTACCTTGGCCAAGGCGCGCTGGTGCTGGGGCGATTGGACGAAATCAATGTCGGCTACGCCGCCGCGCAAGTGGCGGGCGAGGCTTTCGAGTTCAATCCGTTCTTCCTGCTTGCTCCGGACATGTTCCGGTTGCCGTTGGTCATTCTAGCTACCGCGGCGACGGTGATCGCGAGCCAGGCCGTTATCTCCGGCGCGTTCTCGCTGACGCAACAAGCGATCCAGCTTGGGCTCTTGCCGCGCATGGAAATTCGCCGCACCTCCGAGACTCAGGCGGGCCAGATCTACATGCCGCAGCTCAACTGGATGCTGCTCGCGGGCGTGCTCGCCCTGACGTTGGCCTTCAACTCCTCGACCCGTTTGGCCGCTGCCTACGGCATTTCGATCACCGCCGAGATGCTGATGAGCACCTGCATGATGTTCATCGTCATCTGGAAGCTTTGGAAACGGCCGCTGTGGCTTTCGATCGCGATCGTCATTCCGTTCGCGATCATCGAGATGATCTTCCTCGCGTCCAACCTGCAGCGTGTGCTCTCCGGCGGCTTCGTGCCTATTTTGCTGGCGCTCGGCTTGCTGGTCGTGATCTGGACCTGGGTGCGCGGCACGCGCATCCTGGCGGAAGTCGTGCGCCGCGATGAACCGGTGGCGAAGCTATTCGAGACGCTGGCCGTGCATCCGCCGCATCGCGTGCGCGGCACGGCGATCTTCCTCACCAGCGATCCCGATATCGCGCCGGCCGCGTTGATGCACAATCTGAAGCACAATCAGGTGCTGCATGAGCAGATCATTTTGCTCACGGTGCGCACGCTCAGCATGCCGCGCGCGCCGGAGAAGGAGCGCGTCAAGATCGAGGATTTCATGCCCGACGTGAAACGCGTCACGCTCACCTTCGGCTTCATGGAAACGCCCAACGTCGTGAAAGCGCTCACCGAGGCGCGCAAGCATGGCCTGAAGTTCGACATCATGAAGACGAGCTTCTTCCTCAGCCGCCGCACGGTGGTTCCAAGCGAGCAGTCCGGCATGCCGCTCTGGCAGGATCACTTGTTCATCTTCCTGGCGCGCAACGCCACCAACGCCACGGACTTCTTCCATATTCCGAGCGGTCGGGCAGTCGAGCTCGGGAACCAGGTGATGGTGTAGGGGCGATTGGAATTGACGCTGGCGGATGCTAGTCGTTCGCAGTGACAACCGTGTGGCTCCCTTGGGCGCTGGTGGCGCTCATGTACGTCCTCTCGGCTTGGGGCTGGGCGATGACGCCGAGCGGCGTGCGTTTGCCGATGCAGTGGAACATTCGTGGAGAGGTCAATTGGCGCGCGCCTCGCGCGGTTGCACTGCTCTTTAGCCCGTCGCTCGCCGTTCTCACGGTTGGCTTGACGGCATGGCTGGCGACTTCTGAACCTGGCCAGATGGCATGGCTCTCGGGCGCTATTGCCACGGTGTTTTTGCTCACACACGGTGTGTACCTGTATTTCGCGATCCAGGATGTGAAGAGAAATCGGGCTTAGGTGCGCCTTGCGCGGCGCGGTCAATCGGCGCAGCGGTCGATCGAGGTTGCGAGGCGCGTTGGCGGCGTAGCATGATCGCCCCCATGGCTGACTTGGCTTCCCTGCAACGCGCCGCCCAGAGCGGCGACGCCGCCGCCCAATACGAACTCGGCGCGCGCCTGCTGGTTGGGCGCGACGCGCCTTTCGCGCCGGACGAGGCGTCGCGCCTGCTGAACGCCGCCTCCGAACGAGGCGAGGCGCGCGCGCTGCAGCTCTGCGCTGTGCTCGCGGCTCTTGGCGTGGAGCGGGCGCAAAGCTGGCAGGACGCTTACGGGCTTGTGCGCCGCGCCGCCGATCTCGGCGCCGAAGACGCCGCCGCTCAGCTGCGCCTGCTGGGCGAGCCGTTCGACGCATGGATGTGGCTGACGCCTCCGCCGGCCGAGCAGCGTTTGTCCGAGCCGCGGGTGGCGACGATATCGAACTTTGTGCCGCCCCAGGTCTGCGCCTGGATCATAGAGAAGGCCAAGCCGCGGCTGAGCGCCGCGCGGGTGAAGAACGCGGAGCGCGGCGGCGCAAACACCGATTCCTACCGATCCAACACGGGGATGGGCTTCAGCGTCGTCGACACCGACTTGGTCCTGCAGCTCATCTACCAGCGTATCGCAACCGCCATCGGCGTGCCGCTGGCGCAGCAGGAGCCGGCAAATGTCCTGCACTATGCGCCGGGCGAACAATACCGCCCCCACTTTGACTACCTGAACCCCGACGTCGCGCACTTCCACCCCGAGCTGGCTCAGATCGGCCAACGCATCGTGACGTTTCTGATTTATTTGAACGACGATTTCGAGGGCGGCGAGACCGCGTTCCCGCGGCTCGATTGGGCGTTCAAGGGAAAGGCGGGCGACGCGCTGATCTTCTGGAACGTCACGCCGGATGGCCGTCCCGATCCGCTGACGCTCCACACCGGCTCGCCGCCGACGCGGGGCGAAAAATGGCTGTTCTCGAAATGGGTGCGCGCGAAGCCAGTTCCGTTGATTTGAGCGGAGCGCTGTGAAAAGGAAGGCGCCTATCGCCTAGGACCATAAATGACGAAAAATCAGATCAAGAAAGTCGTGCTCGCATATTCCGGCGGGCTCGACACCTCCATCATCCTGAAATGGCTGCAGGAGACTTACGCCTGCGAGGTGGTGACGTTCACCGCTGACTTAGGTCAGGGCGAGGAGCTGGCGCCCGCGCGCGAGAAGGCGCTCGCCATGGGCGTCAAGGCCGAGAACATCTTCATCGACGATTTGCGCGAGGAGTTCGTGCGCGACTTTGTCTGGCCGATGTTCCGCGCGAACACGCTGTACGAAGGGCAATATCTGCTCGGCACCTCCATCGCGCGCCCGCTCATCGCCAAGCGTCAGATCGAGATCGCTAACCTGGTGGGCGCGGATGCGGTTTGTCATGGCGCCACCGGCAAGGGCAACGATCAGGTCCGCTTCGAGGTTTCCTACTATGCGCTCAAGCCGGATGTGAAAGTGATCGCGCCGTGGCGGGAATGGAGCTTCGAAGGCCGCCCCGACTTGATCGCGTACGCCAAGCAACACGGCATAAAAATCGCACAGGGCAAGGAGCAGGCGGCGCCGTTTTCGATTGACGCGAACTTACTGCACACGTCGAGCGAGGGGTTGGCGCTCGAAGATCCGGACGTCGAAGTTCCCGACATCGTGACCAAGCGCGGCGACCGCCGCACCATCACGCCGGAAGAAGCGCCCGATGCCGCCGAGACGATCGTCCTCGGATTTGAACGCGGAGATCTTGTCACGATCAACGGCAAGGCCATGAAGGCGCACGAATTGTTGGGCGAACTCAATCGTCTGGGCGCCAAGCATGGCATCGGCGGACTCGATCTGGTGGAGAATCGCTACGTCGGTATGAAATCGCGCGGTTTTTACGAAACGCCGGGCGGCACGATTTTGTGGTACGGCCACCGCGCCATCGAAAGCATTACGCTGGATCGCGGCGCCATGCATCTGAAAGACGAGCTGATGCCGCGCTACGCGTCGCTCATTTACAACGGCTTCTGGTGGACGCCCGAGCGCAAGATGCTGCAGGCGGCGATCGACGCCTCGCAGGACAGCGTCACCGGCGAGGTGAGGCTGAAGCTCTACAAAGGCGGCGTGCGCACGGTGGGGCGCTCAAGCCCATATTCGCTCTACTCAAAGAAGCTTGTCGGCTTCGATGAAGCCGGCGGCTACAATCAGGCCGACGCCGAAGGCTTCATCAAGCTGAACGCGTTGCGTCTGCGGATTCTGGCGGAGCGGGACAAGAAGCAGGGCAGGAACGAGTAGAGGCCCGCCCCTAAAGCACCAACCCCACCAGCACCGCCGCGTAGTGTCCCGCGGCGCCAAGGATCACGCACGCGTGCCATATGGCGCGACGGAACGGGATGGCGTGGTTGAGGTACAAGAGAACGCCGCCTGAATAGGTCACGCCCGCCACCGCAAGCAGAATGATCGCGGCCAATGGCAACGATGGCACGACCGGGCCGAGCACGAGCACGGCGAGCCACCCAAACGCCAAGTAGATCAAGCACCATGCTTTGTCCGAAAGGTGCGTCCAGAACACTTTTCCCGCCGCGCCCGCCAGCGCGAGCGCCCAGATCGCGGCGGTGACGGCGATCGCGAAATTAGGCGGCAGAAGCTTGATGGTGAACGGGGTGTAGGAGCCCGCGATCATCAGAAAGATCGCGGCTTCGTCGAGCCGGCGCAGCAGCCGGCGATACCGCGATGGGCGGGTCAGATTGTAGACGGCCGACGCCGCCAGCATGGCGGTCATGCATAGCGCGTAGAGTGCGCCGGCGGTCGCCATCGGCACGCCGCGTGTGAACAGCGCCATCGCCACCAAGACGCCGCCGCCGATCAGGGCCGCCGCGATGCCCACGGCATGCACAATCCCGTCCGCCGCGTGCTCGCGGCGATTGGGGTAGTGCTCGGCGAGCTCATGCTCGTCGGCGGTGAGCAGGTCGGCCAGCGCCATCCGAAGCGGTCCTTCGCGGCGCCGCGGATGTGACGCCGACAGCACGAGGCTAACGCAACGTCCTGAAGATCGCGTAAGGATTCACTGCTTTGGTGCAACGATGGCGTGGCTGTGCGGCATCGTCGCAACGCTTCATGGTTAATGCGTTATGGCGCGAATTTCGCATCGCGCGCCGTATGACCCAGCGAACGGTCACCGCCGCTAACTTGCGCGCCGAGGCGCGCTTGCTGACCACCGCCGGCGTGATCGTGCTTGCGGTCGCCTTTCCGACAACGCTCGCGCTGACGGCGCTCGCGTTGCTGAACGCAAGCACGGTGCCGTTGCTTCCAGCCGCCGTGGGCGCGCCTCCGATCGTGCTCGGCTATGTCGCTTGCGCACTTGCTTCGCGGCGCATGCTGAAAGCTAAAGCGCTGGAGAGCGCGAACGGCGCGCTTTCGGCAGCCGCATCGCGCGAGTGCTAGCCGCCAACTCTTATTGACTTGGCAATACTTCATCCGCAGCCTGATGGGGCGTCGAGATCGGCGTTCTGTTGTTGAGACTTCAGCGATGGCGCATTCGGAGATTGCGTTGCGTTTGCAGGGCTGGCGTTTGGCGACGGCCGAGGTGCTGTACTATTTGCCCGACCATCCCTCGCTCCTGCAGAGCTTTGTTTGGCAGACGCTGGACCTGGCCCCGCGCTACCCACGTATCCATCAATTCCTCGATTTCTGGCGTCGCGAGATCGAGGCTGTCATTCATTCGGTCCGGCTCGCCTCGGGCGAGGACTTGGCGCCGCCAAGGCTGAATTCCGCGGATTTGTTGCTTCATCACTAGATTGCGATTGGCGCGCTGGCCCGTCTCCCTACATAAAGAGGAGATAGGAAACGGAGTGCTCCAATGCGGATAGCGATGCTTGCGGCGGTGGCGGGGCTCTTGGCGGCCTGCGCGACGGCCACCCCTTACCAGCCGGCGGCGCCGAGCGCGGGCGCGGCCTACGGCTTCAGCGAACAGCAGATCGAGTCAAATCGCGTGCGCATCACGTTTCGCGGCAATTCGCTCACGGACCGCGAGACGGTTGAAACCTACATGTTATACCGCGCCGCCGAGGTGACCCTGGAGCGCGGTCACGACTATTTCATCGTCGCGGACCGCAGCACCGAGGAACATTCCCGGCTGCAGGGGACTGGATTTGATCGGCCGCGCTTTGCGTTTGACTATTGGTACTTCTCGCCGCGTCGTGGCTGGAGTCCCTGGTACGATCCGTTCTGGGATACGCCAGACAGCTATCGCGAAGTGACGCGGTACGAAGCGGTCGCGGAAATCGCCATGTTCACTGGGCAGAAGCCCGCCGACAACCCCGACGCCTTCGACGCGCGCGAGGTGCAGAGCAATCTGCAAGGGCGCATCGTGCGGCCGCCGCCGGCAAGCTAAGGCCCCTCAACGGCGACGCCGCGCGCACGCAATAGGGCGATGACGCTGTCATCGCCGAGCAGGTGCGCGGCGCCTACCGCGATGAAGACGCGGCCGGAGCCGTCGAGACGGCGTTCGATTTGCTCGGCCCAATCGCGGTTGCGGTTTGTGATGAGCGCGGCGTGGATTGTCGGTCCAGCGGCTTCCCATTCGGCGTCAAGCAACGCCTCGAGCGTTGCGACATCGCCGCGCGCCCAGGCCTCGTCCATGGCGCTCATCGCGCCGGCGCCGCGCTCCAAGTCGCGCAGCGTCAGGCGCAAAAAGTGGAGTTCGTCCTGCTCTGGCAGGTCCGCCAGGGTGCGTATCTGCTGCTCCGGGGTTTCGAGGAACCAAAGGCGCTTGCCGCTGGCTCGGGCGTCGGCGCCGAGGACGGCTTCGACGCCAGCCTCTGGCCGGTGACCAGCCCGGATCGCGTAAGCGGTGGAGAGCTGCAGCGCCGCCAGCCAGGGGCGTTGCCTGTTCAAGGCGCCCGCATCGAGGCCAAGCTCACGGGCGGCGTCAATGAGGCGGCCTTGGTCGCTGTCGCCAAGCAATTGCGAAAGCGTCCGCCCCGGCGGCAGCGCACCGTAGCGGGCGGCGAGCGATGCGAAGCTTTGTTGGGCTTCATCGCCGGTGTCGGTCTCGGTCACGAACTCCTCCGCGGCCGCGAAAGCCTCCGACACATGCGGCCCCCGCCAGGCGAGGTCCGGCGGTAAGACATGGACCGAGCCGAAGAGCCAGATTTCGCTGTCCTGGTCGGTGATGCGCCAAAGCGCCGGCTCGCTCTGCCGAGGCGGCGCGCAGGTCGCCAGCGCCAGGGACGCGATCAGGCAGGCGAGAAGGGAAAGGATCCGCACGGCCTTGGGTGCATGCCGCGCGGCGGGCGTTCAAGCAAGGCTCGCTTTCGCCAACAAGCTCGGCTAGAGGAGGCCGCTCACCGGCACCCGTAGCTCAGCTGGATAGNNTCGAATCCTGTCGGGTGCGCCAGCTACCTCCTGATTATGCAGGATATTTTTCAAGGGCGAAACTGGCGGCGGCCTCAAGATGCGTCCGGGCTACCACCGGGCTACCACGGAGACCCCAACATGTAGTGGCGTGCGACACGCGGATACATGCGCTGAGGTGCGCCTACATGCGGATGCAATCACGAAAACTCAGCGGCCAAGCAGTCCTTTGAGCCTATCGACCGATCGCGTTTCCGTGCGGCTTTGTGCGCGCTCCAGCATCAGGTTCTTGCGGATGTCCAGGTGCAGCTCCATCGCGCGCAGGCGATCCTGCCATCCCGCGTGGAAGCTGAGCACGTTGCGCTTCACCTCATCCGCCAACCCCATGCGTTGAAGCTCACGCGCACGGTCCTTGAGCGCGCGGGTCGTGGCGAGGTCGCCGTTCGGCGCCTCCAGGGCGGCGATGCGGATTGTGCGATCCTCGGGAAGCTGGTTGGCGATCATCCGATCCAATCGCGTCGGTGCGTGGCGGATGACTTCCCGGTCGAGGGCCCGGCGTTCGTCGGCAGGGGAGCGGCGGCCGAGCCACTCGGTCGCTACATCGCGGGCGATGCCGCTCATTCCGAATTTGATGAAGTCCTTGGGGATGACGAGGTCTTGACCGTTGGCGCGCCGGCCGCGGATGATCAGATGGGTGTGGGGATGGGCGGTGTCGTGATGATCGGCGGCGATCCGTTGCAGTTTGGTGCCAAGGGCGGCCTCCGCCCGCGCCATCACTTCGCGCGTGTAAGCCGGCAGGTCGCGCAACCGGTCGCCATTCTCGGCGCTTAGGATCACCCGGAAATGGCGCTTGTCTGACTTGGCCCACGCCTCGGCGCGGGCGGCGCCGTCGACCCCTTCGTTGTGGGCGTCATAGAACACACTGCGTTCCGTCTGGCCTTCGCGCGAGAGGTAAGCGGCATGGGCGCGGGCCTTCGCCTCGCGCGTCGCCTCAGGCGCTTCCTCGGAGGGGAGCTGCGCCGCTGGCAGGTCATCACGGGTCGCGGCGTCACGCGCCACGTAACGCGCGTGCGCCTTCAACGCCGCGCCGCCACCGCCGGCGTGACTAAAGTAGTGAACCTTGACGATGGCGTGCTGGCGGTTGTCGAACGCCATGGCGCCGCGGCGTCCCTCGCCGCCAAAGTTTGAACCGCGCATAGCTCCGCCCGCTGTTTGATACTCAGCAAGGCCTACAAAGCGCGTGAGCTTGTCGGTTTCCGGTACATGCGCTTGGACCAACTGCGCGCGGAGCCGCTCCGGCGTCCGCGCCCAATCGGGCGCATCGAAGAACGCCGTCTCTTGGGCGGCGTGGTCGTCGACGACAGCAAGTGCGGCCAATTGATCGAGGCTGACTTCCTCGCGCTTCAGCGCCTCAATCAGGCGCGGACTGACCCGGGCGAGCTTCAAGCGGCGAGCGACATGTTGTGGCGAGACGCCAAACCGCGCCGCGATCGTCTCAGGCCCTTCGCCCGCATCGACAAGCGCCTGGTAAGCGCCGAGTTCCTCATGCACGGCGAGGTCTTGGCGGCTGACGTTTTCAGCCAGCGACAGTTCAGTTGCGTTGTCCTCGCCGGAGATCACGCGGCAGGGGACGGCTTCAGTTCTAGCAATGTCGCCCGCCTTGGCCAGCATGCGGAGCGCACGCAAGCGGCGTCCGTCGGCGATGACCGCGAACTTGCCCGATGCGGTCTCGCGAACCACGATCGATTGCAGCAGGCCGTGATGCCTGATGCTTTGCGCGAGTTCGGCGATGCCGCCCGCCTTGCGCTTCAATTGCCGCACGTTGTCCTCGCTCTCAACCAGTTTCGAAAGCGGGATCATAATGATGTCTGTCATGGCGACTTGCTCCATCGCCCGCGCGCGACCATC
>DDSN01000103.1:17446-22728 GCA_002343395.1 Hyphomonadaceae bacterium UBA2389
GCGGGCGATGGAGTTGCCGAGGAGGTCGCCGTCGTTGCGGCGAAGGTATGCGGCGAAACGATCGAGATCCGTGCCCGATATCAAATACCGTGCCCGTCGTGGGTGTCACTTGATCGTCCGGCGTTCATACCGCTCCCGTCAGCTTGGCGATGGCGCGGGTGAGCAGAGCGCGCCCGTCCTTGTCGGCGCTCACGATACGCTGAACCTCGGTGACGATCGCCTGGAAGCGGGCATCGTTTGCGATAGCGTCTCCGAACGCGTCCACCAGTAGGCCTGCGATCACGGCGCGCTCAATCTCGTTTTGCGGCAGCGGCGCGGCTTGAACAACCCCTTGGATACGGGCTGTAGCATCCTCTCGCGGACCCGGCGGTGTGGACGCCTGGCCGGCGCCGCGGCGGCGCTGCGCGCGGTCGAGGTGGTTGCGCAGCAGCGCCAGCACCTGGTCAGCGTTGGTGACTCGGGTCAAGGCGCGTCCCCGTTCTTAGACAACGGGCGCGTGAATTGACGCAGGATGAGCGAGGTCTCGGAAACGTTGGGGTCCGCGGCGGCATTGCCTGGATTTGGCGCGAGTTCGATAAGGCGGTCTGCAAGAAGTTGCATATCGTGATTGAGTGGCGGATTTTCTTGGTTGAGCGCCACGCCATCACGCAGGAGTGCGACTGCGCCTTGAATGTCATCGCGCACCAAGCAGCGCAGACCGTCGACGAACTTGCGTAGGTAGTGGCCGTCATCAAGGCGATCCAAACGCCCCCAAGTGTCCAATGCGGCGTCTGCTTCGCCTGAAGTGAGTTGGAAGAACCCAAGTTGAAAACGCGCGATCGCGAACTCCGGCGCCAGCGCCACAGCGCGTGACAGGCCCTGGTGGGCCTCGATGAGGCGTCCAAGACCAGCCAAAGTCGAGCCACGCATGAAATGAAGCCGCGCGTCTTCGGGGTAGGCGAGCAGCAATGCGTCGACTCGTTCCAGCTGATGGTCAAGGCTTGTCTGGCTTTGTTGAAACTCTCGAACCAGTGTTTGGAGGGTTTCGTCCGGGCAATAGATCGACATCAGGGCGGCTCCTAATCATCGGGCCTGAGGCGCGCGCGAATGCGGCCCAAGGCGCTGCGGTGCAATTGCGAAATACGGCCTTTGGTCAGGCCTAAGAGTTGAGCGATTTGGGCGAATGATACGCCCGCGAGATAGTGATGGCGAATGACTGCGCCCTCAGTGTCGGGAAGGCGCTCAATTTCACGCTCGAGAGTTAACTGGAGATCACGCCAAGCTTGGGTTTCGTAGCCGCCCGACAGAGGGGGTGCGGGCGTTTCAATGACAAGTCCAACCGCGATGGCGGCAGCGAGGTCGCCGAGCTCGCGGATGGGATCGTCGCGGTCTTCCCCGCCGCGCGCGCGCACCGAGGAAAGGCGCTCCTTCTCGACGCGACTGCGGAAAGCATGATGGGCGTTCGCCTCGCTCGCTTGCGCCGCCCCGTCGGCGATCGAGCCGCGAATGCGATGACGCGCGAAGGCCCCGAAGGCCGCGCCGCGCAGGGGATCGTAGGCGTCAATGGCTTCCAGCAATCCGCCATACGCCCATTGCTCGAAGTCGCCACGGTCGAGGCCTTGCGGAGGTCGACGGCCGAACTCGCGATGAGCGAGCGCGCGCGCTAACGTCAAAAAGCGCGAAAACAGGCGCTCGCGACAGTGCGTCTCGTTCTCGAACCGCAGCCGCCGCCACAAGGAAGCCTCGACGTAAGCGGCGCGCTCGGCGAGGGCGCGCCCGCGGGGCGACCCGCCCGCCTTCATCCGAAACTGCCAATCACGCCCTGAATGACGAGCGCCCAGCCGTCGATGAGCACAAACATCAACAGCTTGATCGGCAACGAAATTGTCGCGGGGGGGACCATCATCATGCCCAGCGACAACAATACGCTCGCGACGACGAGCTCAATGAGCAGGAAAGGCAGCAGGATAACGAATCCAATCGTAAACGCCGTTCGCAGCTCGTTCAGGATGAAGGCGGGCGCCAGTTTGAGGATGTCCACGTCCTCGGGCGTCGCGGGCAACGGCACGCGGGCGATGTCATAGACGGCGGCGAGGTCTTCGTTGCGCACCTGCGCCAGCATGAAATCGCGCAGCGGCGCCGACCCCTGCGCGATCGCGGTTTCGACGCCTATGCTTCCATCGAGCAGGGGCTGCAGCGCCGCGCTATTGATGCTCGCGAAGGTCGGCCCCATCACGAACGCGGTCAGCAACGCCGCCAAGCTGACAAGAACGGTGTTGGGCGGGGTTTCGGGCATGCCGAAAGCATGGCGCACCATGGAGAGCACGATGGCGATGCGCACGAAACTGGTCATGCTGACGAAGATCGCCGGTGCGATCGCCAGCGCGGTCAGCAACACGCTGGTGCGCACGATGTCGGAATCCGCCGCCCATGCTGGGCTGGCTGCAGTGAGGATGCTCAGTCCGGCGAATGCGGATAGAAGGCGGGCTTTCATGGCCCGGGGTCCGGTGTGGCGGGCGTTGCCGATGCATTGAGCACCACGATGGCGCCAGTCGAGACCACAACCAAGTAACGCTTCTCGGCGCAGTCGAGAAGACACACATCGGCGCTGGCGCTCAGCCGCCGCGATTCGATGACGGTGATGCGACGCGGGGGCGCGCGGAGAAGGATGCTAAAGGGTGTCTTGAGCGCCGTCGCCCGCGCTGTTGCCAGGCGGTGCTTGAGCCAGAGTGCGGCGCCGAGGGCAAGTGCGATACCCACTGTTAGCGCCAAGAAAAGCCGCACCAGCGGGATTTCCGGCGCGCCGCCCTGAGCAAGGGGAGCGGCGCAGGCCCAGTGTGGCGCGGCGGCCGCCGCAACAGCGCTCACGCATGCAAACCGCCTCAAGAATGTGATCATGGCGCAAGGGAGACAATCTTGACGGCGAAGCGGTCGCCGACGGCGACGAGTTCGCCCTCAGCGATCACAATCCCGTTGATGCGCACTTCGACGTTGGCGTTAAGAGGATCATCGAGCGCTATGACGTCGCCTTGTCGAAGGGCGTTTAGTTCAGCGATCTTGAGTGTCGAACCGCTAAGATAGACCTCGAGCCTCACATCCACGTGGTCGACGAGGTTTGCGCGAGTCTCTCCGGCGCCAGGGTGCAGAACGTCGATGCTTGTCATGCGGCGTTCTCCGCGGCTACGCTCAAGTGAAGGCGGTCTTCCTTCTTCTGCAGGGTCCAGAAGGGACCTCGCGAGACCGCGTCATTGACAACCAGGGCAAGAGGCTCCGTGACGCTGCGATCGAGGACCACCAAATCACCGACGCGAAGCGCCTGCACGGCGCCGAAACTCAGCGTTTGGACGCCGACCATGGCGCCGACGTCAACATCGGTGCGCTCTATCGCCACGCTGCGGGCGGCGATCTCCCTGGGCGGTTGTGGTGGCAAGAGCGTCTTGCGCGCGCGGACGGCGAGCGGCTGCGCAATGAAGACTTCAAGCCCTTGCGCGCGCCCCGCTAATGCGAAGCGTAGCGCGGCGCCAACGACCGAGCGAGTTGGCGCGGCCTTGACTTGCGTGGTCGCGCCGAAGGTCCGCGCCAAAACCCGCAGCAAGTCGGTCAGGCATTTCTCACCGAGGGCGCCGAGGAACCGGCGGTCGAGCTCGGTGAGTTTCTTGGCCGATGCCGGCGCCAGGATCGATAGCCCAAGAAGACATGGTGTTCCGGTCGGCGCCGTGAGTACCGCGCCCGAGCATTCGCTCGCCCATGCGAGCGTGTCACCCGAGATCAGTTGATTTTTCGGCGCCGTCTGGGTGCTCGCGAGAACTGTCTCATTGGCGCCGAACCAGGCGTGCGCCCAGCCGGTGGCGGCTTGCGCGACAATCCGAGCAAGCGCGCCGTCGAGGAGCGCGGGCATGGGCAGCCAGGGATCGGCGTTTGCCGTCACCCTTGCCCCCTGATGCCAAACAGTTGCTGGATCATCTCGTTTGAAGCGCTCACCACCTGAGACGCGGCTTGGTAACCGCGCTGGACCAGAATGAGTTCTCCAAACTCTTGCGAAAGATCGACGTTCGAGGCTTCTAGGCGTTTGCCCAGAACTTTGCCGACGTCATCGCTGGCGCTGCTCTGGTAGTCGACGCGCGCGCCGGTCCTCGCATTGAACAAGCCCGAGCCGAGTTGGACAAGCGCACCGGGGTCGCGAAACGAACCGATCGCGATAGGCCCCAATACCCGTGTTTGCTCGTTTGAGTAGGCAAGTTCTAGGGCGCCGTCTTCGTTGACGACGGCGCCGGTCAGCGTTCCTACGCCGTGCCCGTCAACGGAGGCCACACGCAACGTCGACACTTCGCCCGAGGAGAAGGAGGAGACATTCTTAGAAAGGTCCAACGTGACAGATCGGCCGCCGGACTCAAAACGTAGTTCCGTTGTGGCGGGGTCGACAATGCCGGCGATGAAGCGCAGAGCTTGGCTCTCGCCGACCGCCGACCCGGCGCTATTGGTCGCCCTGACCGTCCACTCGCCGGGCGCACTTGCGCTCCGCTCGAAGGTGATTTGCCAAGTCTCGGCTACGCCCTGGGCGTCATAGACTTTGATGCCCGGCAGGCTGAACGTCGTGGCCGACGACGATAGATTGTCCGCCAAGGTGACGCGCGTTGTCGCCTGCGGTGGAGAGGTTCGATATGGCGCCACGGAGATGGCGGTTGGCGTTCCGGTTTCATCAAGGACGGCTAGTTTGTAGTCGGTACCGGCCAAAACAATGTCGCCGTCCTCGTTGACTTCAAAAGTCCCGGTGCGCGCGAAATAGGTGTCGGCATCCTTCAGCAAGACAAGAAAACCCGCCCCGTCGATCGCTAAGTCGAGATCGCGGTCCGACTGCCGCAATTCACCTTGCGTGAAATCGAGTCGACCCGAGGCGATCGCCGGCGCGGCGGGCTCGATCGCGTCGCAAGNNAAGCCGTTGGCGTCGCGACCGGGATTCAAGAGAGATTTTCTTGGAACGCGGTTGCGCTCGCGGCGATCGGCGGCGGCGTGGGCGGGGGCGTGGCCAAATGGCTGCCGGACGCAGGCGCGGTGACACGCGCGGTGACGAGCGACATTATCGGCCAGGGCATAGGCCTCGCCACCGGTCTGCAGGACAAATTCTCCTGGGCGAGCGTGGCGGCGTCCGGCTTGAGCGCGCAGTTCGGCAAGTTCGTCGACAAGCGTCTGCAGTTGAAAGCGTTCGACACGCCTGAAGGGCAGACGATCGGCAACTTCGCCGAGCACATCGCCAGCGGAACGGCGCGCGCCATCGCCGCCGGCGCCGCCCGTTCGCTGATCGA
>DDSN01000005.1 GCA_002343395.1 Hyphomonadaceae bacterium UBA2389
GGCCACGAGGATTTCTCGGAAGATACGTATCGCACGCTGACGGCGGCGGATTCGGCGATCATGGTGCTGGACGCGGCCAAGGGGATTGAGCCGCAAACGCTGAAGCTGTTTGAGGTGTGCCGCCTGCGCGACATTCCGATCACCACGTTTATCAACAAGATGGATCGTGAAGCGCAGGATCCATTCGCGCTGCTCGATGAAATTCATTCCAAGTTGGCGATGGATACAGCGCCGATGTACTGGCCCGCGGCTTCAGGGCAACGCTTCGCGGGCATGCTCGACCTCGTGCGCGATGAGTTCGTGCCGTTCAGGCGGCTGGAGGCAGGAGAGCAGGGATTCGCCAGCCAGGAGCGCCAACGGCGTGGCGCCAACAATTTTCTCAACGGCATCGCGGACGATGTGCGAGCGGAATTGGAGGAGACGTCCGAACTCGCACGCCAGGGATTGCCTGCGTTCGACATCAATGCTTTTCGCGAAGGTCACCTTACCCCGGTTTACTTTGGCTCGGCGTTGCGCAGATTTGGCGTTCTGGAATTGCTCGCTGGGCTGGCGGAGCACGCGCCCAGCCCGAAGGCCCAGAAGGCGCTGATAAAGGGCGGAGCGGCGGAGGTAGCGCCGAGCCGTGAGGACGTCACGGGGTTTATTTTCAAAATCCAAGCGAACATGGATCCCAAACATCGCGACCGGGTGGGTTTTTTTCGCATTTGCTCAGGACGTTTCCAACGAGGCATGACGCTCAAGACCGCCGCGGGGAAAGGCTTCAACGTACACAACCCGCTGATGTTTCTGGCGCAGGAGCGGGAGATCGCTGATGAGGCGTTTCCCGGCGATGTGATCGGCATTCCGAGTCACGGGGGCCTCCGCGTCGGCGACTCGTTGTCGCAAAGCGGCGACGTTGTGTTCCAAGGAATCCCAAATTTCGCTCCGGAAATTCTCAAGCGCGTGCGTGTGCGTGATCCGCTCAAGCAGAAGCACTTGCGCAAGGCGCTAGAGGCGCTTGGGGAAGAAGGCGTGACACAAGTGTTCAAGCCGGTGCATGGCGGCGATCTTGTCGTCGGCGCCGTTGGCGCGCTTCAGTTCGACGTTCTCGATGAGCGAATGAAGGCGGAGTACGGGCTGGAGGTCATCTTTGAAACCTCGCCGTATCAGGCCGCGCGCTGGGTCAGCGCCGAGTCGCGCGCCGATTTGGAGGCGTTTGTCGACAAATCGAAAGCGCAGATGGCCGAGGATGTCGATAACGCGCCAGTTTATCTCGGCAAAAGCGCCTGGGAAATCGGCTATGTGCAGGAACGTAACCCGAAGGTTCGTTTCAGCGCGGCGAAGGAGCGGGCAGCCTGACGCCTTGTTTATCGGGTTTATGCGTCAGGCGGCGTGGCCCTGCTCATTGCCTTTGCGAACCTTGAAGAAGCGCATCGCGCGTTGAGCCGCCTCGATCGGAACGGAGTTGTACATGCGGCCGAACTCTTCGGCGCGCGCCATGGAGTCCTCTCCGCCGACCAGAACCGCCAACGTGACGAAGAGCGGACGCTCGATATTGGCGGCGCGGCAGATCATCGCCAACCCGTCGATGTCCTTGCGCTCCAGCAGGGCGGCGACCGTGTGGTGGTCAAGGTTGGTTACTTCGGCGAGACCGTACAGAAAGTGCATCTGCTTGGCTTCGCGGTAGAGCGACACAAGCAGTCGCGCGCTTAGTTCACCAGTCTTCTTCTTTGACTCGATGAAGGCCATCGCGTTTTTCGCTTCGACGCTGGCGTCGCCTGCCGACTTGTTCAGGCGCTGCCTCGCCTTGGCAAGCGCGCCCTCAAGCGTCGCCGCATCCACCGAGGCGTTGCGGGAGAGAATTTGATCGCGCAACCGGCTCTCAACGACGAAATACATTTCGTTGAGCAAATCGAGCGGCACGTCGCGGCGTTTCACGACGCCTTCGTGCAATTGGCTGTTGCGTCGGGCGCGATCGACGGCGGTCTCCATGCTCGCGCGCGAGATTTTGGCGCCATCGTTGCGGATCAGCGCGTCAAGGGCGGTGTCGTCGCCCTTGCGCACGATGGCGTCCGAGAGCGTTTCGCTGACGACTTCCCGTTGCGCGACGGCGCGAATATGGTCCTGGCTCTGGTAATTCACCACATGGAGCAGCGTCTGCTCGTCGAGCGCTTTGCTGCGCTTGAGGATAGGGGCGGCGATTTCAAAGGAGTGGTTGGCGAGGTCTCGCATGAGGCCGACGGGAGCGTCTTGAGCGTCCGCGAAGAGGGTCGAGAGTTCTGCTAGGACCTCGTCCTGCATTTCGGCGGCGACGAGTTTCAAAACGTCGTCAAACAAAGCGGACTCGCGCTCGCTGCGTTTGCCAGAAGACTCAAAGAACAGGTCGGTGACCTCGCGCAGGAGCTCGCGGCGCTGGGTGCTGTCTGGCGTACGGGCCAGTTCAACCAGTTTTGCAAACCGCATTTGGGTCATTGAGGCTCTGGCTCCGACTTTCGGAGCGCAACCTAAGCGGCAGCGGTAAAGAAACTTTAACGACGCCTCGCTTGGGGACAGTTAACGGATGCTTACTGTTCGCGGAGCATCTCGCGGCGGACTTCGATGTCCAGCCACTCGGTTTCCATTGCCATTTTGACTCGGCGGGCGTCTTCCAGGTCGCCCGCCAGTTTGGCGTATGTGGCCGAATCGGCGGAAAACAGACCGGGATCGGAGAGGCGGGCTTCCAGGGCCTCGATCTCCGAGTGCAGCTTCGGCAACTGTGATTCGATTTCGGCGGCCCTGCGTTCGTCCCGGTAGCTGAGTTTGGTCGCGCGTTTTGGCGGTGGGGTCGTGGGCGGCGCGGCGCGCTGTGCGGGCGCTGGGGGCCGCGCTTCGAAAGCGCCATGCTCGCGTTCGAAATCGGCCCAACCGCCCGGGGTCTCCATCCATTTTCCGCCGCCGGTGGGACCGAGAATTGTTGTCGTCACGTTGTCCAGAAATGCGCGATCGTGACTTACGAGAATTACTGTCCCGTCGTAGTTGGCGAGCATCTCTTCCAGGGCGTCCAGCGCGTCCATATCGAGATCGTTGGTGGGTTCGTCCAGGATGAGGAGGTTCGCCGGCTGGGCCAGCGCGACGGCGAGCGCGAGGCGGTTGCGCTCGCCGCCAGAGAGCGCTTCGAGCGGTTGTCGCAATTGTTCTGGCCGAAACAAGAAGTCCTTGGCGTAAGCGGCGATATGCCGAGGTTTCCCGTTCACGACGATCTGGTCGCCGCCGCCAGGCGCAAGCGCATCGAGGATGGTCTTCCGCCCGGCCAATATGTCACGGCGCTGATCGACATACGCAATCGTTAGTCCTTCGCCAACGCGCACAACGCCTTCGTCGGGTTCGACGTTCTTCAGGAGCAACCCGATAAGGGTGCTCTTACCCGCGCCGTTGGGGCCGACGATGCCAAGACGGTCGCCGCGCATCACCCGCACCGAGAGGTTGGCGATCAAGGGGTCTGTGTCGAAGCGCTTGCTGATCTTGACCGCATCGATGACGAGTCTCGCCGATTCCGCGCCACGCTCGGCATGCAGGGCCGGAGCGCCATGGCGCCGCTCCGCCAGGATTTCGCGCCGCTGGGTGCGTAGGTTTTCGAGCTTTCGCCGCCGTCCCTCATTGCGGGATCTGCGCGCGGTGACGCCTCTCCGCAGCCAGTGTTCTTCCTGCGCGAGATGCAGTTCCAGCCTGGATTGGGCGCGCGCGTCTTCTGTTTCCACGGACTCTGCCCACGTCTCGAAGGCGCCGAATCCGCGATCGAGCTTGAGAACTCGGCGTTTTCGAAGCCACAGGGTCGAGGTTGAGATGCGCTCCAAGAAGCGCCGATCATGGCTGATGACAAGGCAAGCGCCTCTATGCGCGCGCAGGCGTTTTTCCAAATTTTCGATCGCCGCGATGTCGAGGTGGTTGGTTGGCTCGTCGAGGAGAAGGATGTCCGGGTCCGCGGCGAACACGCGTGCAAGAGCAGCACGGCGCATTTCGCCGCCAGACAAGTCGGCGGGGATGCGATCGGCGTCGAGCCCGAAGGACTCCAGCGCCGCGTCCGCACGGTAGACAGGCGCCGACTCCATGATTCCGCCGCGCGCGGCGGAAGGCGCGCTCACGTAGGCCCGCAACGTAGCGAAACCATCGAACGATGTTTCTTGCTCGGCAAAACCGACAGTTGTTCCCGAGGCGAAGGCCACTTCGCCAGCGTCGGCCTCCGCATGCCCTGCGATGATCCGCATGAGCGTGGATTTGCCCGCGCCATTGGCGCCGACAAGCGCCATGCGTTCGCCGCGATGCAGAACGAAATCGACGCCGTCAAAAAGCGGCCCGTCTCCGAGAGCAAGCTGCAGATCCTTGATGTGGGCGAGCGCCGGGCCGTTGGTCATGCCGTCGGTCTATCGGAAGATATCCTCGACAAAACTCTCGGTTTCGCCGAAGGCGTCAGCCAACTCATCGAAGAAGCTCGCCATCTCAACCTCGCGCGGCGAGCGCACGGGTTGCTCGATG
Source organism: Hyphomonadaceae bacterium UBA2389 (assembly GCA_002343395.1). Lineage (GTDB taxonomy): Bacteria > Pseudomonadota > Alphaproteobacteria > Caulobacterales > Aquidulcibacteraceae > Vitreimonas. The sequence continues at coordinate 4,492 of DDSN01000005.1, forward strand.
CCCGGCAACGGATGCTCGTCCGTGTTGCGGTGCGCGACACGCATGGTGTCGGTCCATATTTGCGCGGGCAGGGTGCCGCCGGTCGTACGTCCCATGGAGGTGAAATTGTCGTGGCCTACCCAAACGCCGGCGGTGAAGTCGGCTGTGTAGCCGATGAACCACGCGTCGCGCCAATCCGAACTGGTGCCCGTCTTGCCGGCGACGTCGCGATCGCCCATGCGCGCCGCGGTTCCAGTTCCGCGCAGAACAACCGCGCCCATCATGCTGTTCATGCGGCGCACGACCTCTTCATCCAGAACGCGTGGCGCGTTGTAAGCAGGACGGGCGTAGAGTTCTTGGCCGGCGGTGTTTGTGATGCGGTTGACGATGTGCGGGTCGATGCGCCTGCCCTCGTTCATGTATGTCGCGAAGGCGGAGGTCATGTCCCAAAGCGTCGTCTCGATGGAGCCGAGGGCGATCGACGGGGGCACAAAAGCGCCACGGTCTGGCATGCTTGCGACGCCCAGGCGCCGCGCCACATCGGCAACCCGTGCTGGGCCGACCTCCTGACCTACCGCCGCCGCCACTGTATTGATCGAGAGCGCGAACGCCGTGCGCAGCGTGACCGCGCCGCGATAGCCTTCGTCATAGTTGCGCGGGCGCCAGCCATCGATCACGACGGGCTCGTCATAGCGAACATCTTCGGTGTCAAAGCCCGCTTCCATCGCCGCTGTGTAGACGAATGTCTTGAACGTCGAGCCAGGCTGACGCAGCGCTTGCGTGACACGGTTGAATTTTGAAGTGTTGTAGTCAGTGCCCCCGACCAAGGCGACGATCGCGCCCTGACGGTCTACCGCCATAAGCGAAGCTTGCAGGGGTCGACGCCCGAAGGCGCGGTTGCCCAAGCGCCGCCGCACCGCCGCCGTCGCGGCGTCCTGAGTTTCGCGATCGATCGTCAGCTCGACCACGATGTCAGGCGTCTGGTCGCCGATGGCGGCGCGCGCTTGTTCAACCGCGAGGTCGAACGCGTAGCCCATCGACCGCTCGGCCGATGACCTTTGCGCGATGCGAATGCGCTGCGCACGCGCCTCCTCGCGCTGTTCTTCTGTTATGAAACCGGCGTCGAGCATCGCATCGAGGACAACGTGTTGCCGCTCCAGCGCGCCCTCGAGATTGCTGCTGGGGGCCAAGTCCGATGGCGCCTTTGGAAGCCCTGCCAGCAACGCCGCTTCCGCGAGGGTCAGTTCCGCGGCGGGCTTGCCGAAGTACCGGCGCGCGGCGGCGTCCACGCCGTAGGCTTGGTCGCCGAGATAGACGCGGTTCAGATAGAGTTCGAGGATTTCGTCCTTGGTGAGCCGGCGCTCGATGCGAGAGGCGAGCACCATTTCCCGCAATTTTCGGTTCAGCGTTTGGCGCCTGTTGAGAAAGAGATTGCGTGCAAGCTGTTGGGAGATTGTCGATCCCCCTTGCACGGTTTCGCCGGCTTGGAGGTTCGCCCAGATGGCGCGGATCACCGCCGTGCGGTCCACGCCGCCGTGCTCGTAGAAGCGCCGGTCCTCAATGGCGAGAAACGCGTGAGGCACGTACTCGGGCAGATCGGCCAGAGCCGTGCGACGCCCATAGTAGGGTCCGCGAACGCCGAGGATCGCGCCGCCATGATCAACGAACATGACCGAGGACTGCCGGTTCAACGCCCAGAGCGCGGCGGCGTCGGGCACACGCGGCAAGCCCCAATAAATCCACACCCACACTGAAAGCACGCCGACGAGGACGGTTCCGGCCAGCACGCTCGCGGCAGTGCGCCAATTCAAACGCTGGCGTTGCCGCAGCAGGTCTTGCAGCTGCTGTTGGGCGGCGGCGGCGCGCACCTTCGCCCAATCGATGCCGCGACGAAAATTCGGCCGGTCTGCCAAACGGGGGTCTCCGGGGAGGGGGTGTCCAATAGAGGTATGGCCGAATTCTGGCCAGCGGAAACGGGGACAAAGCGTCCGTTGTCCTCAATCATGGACCTGGCGAGCCGCGATTCACAAGCCGCGCGATAAAAACAATCCGACCGGACCGGCCGTGCGGTAGTGTTCAGGCATCGTCAACAATTCAGATTGGAGCCAGCCGATGGACGCCGCCGGCGCTTTGGCGAACTTGCTTCAGATCGCGCAGCGGGCGCTTGTCGATGGCGATGAATATTGGCGGGGCCTATCTCGTCGGCGAGCGCGGTCCGGAAGTTTTCGTGCCCAGGCAGTCTGGCTCGATAGCGCAACCAAGCAGTGGACAAGTTTCAGTGCACTTTCACTTCGGCGCGAGCGCGGATGCGGCCGCCATCTCACGACACCAAGGGCAGATCGCCGCCGCGGTGGCGCGGGCGGTGGCCTATGGGAGGCGGAATCTGTGAGCGTGTTTCATGAGGTGTCGCTTCCATTGGCGTTTTCGTTGGGCGCTAGCGGCGGTTTGGAGCGGCGCGTGGAGATTGTCAGCCTGGCCTCGGGCAGAGAGGCGCGCAATACGCCATGGGCCAACGGACGTAGACATTATGACGTTGGCGGCACGGTGCGCACCTTGGACGATTTGCACACGCTCGTCGCATTTTTCGAAGCACGTCGCGGAAGCCTTCACGCCTTTCGCCTGCGCGATCCGTTTGATCACAAGTCTTGCGCGCCGTCGGTGACGGTTTCTCCGCTTGATCAAGAACTGGGCGTCGGCGATGGCGCCACGGCAGCGTTCAGTTTGCGGAAGGCGTATGCGGACGCGGCGAGCGCGTATCATCGCCCGATCGCAAAGCCCGTGCCGGGAAGTATTCGCATTGCGGTGGCGGGGGTCGAGCAGAGCGGTTTTGCCGTGGACGCCGGGACGGGAGTCGTGACGCTCCCCGCGGCGCCAACGGCGGGGCAAGTGGTCAGCGCAGGTTTTTTGTTTGATACGCCTGTGCGCTTTGATGCGGAGCGATTGGATTTGTCTCTGGACGGCTTTGGCGCAGGACGCGCCGTCGCCGTGCCGCTGATTGAAGTCATGCTCTGATGCGTGCAATTCCGCCGGAGATGCTCGCTGCCCTCGAATCGGGCGTGACGACGCATGCGCACGTTTGGAAAGTCGTGCGCCGCGACGGCGAGGTTTTCGGTTTCACGGATCACGATCGTTCATTGCCCCTTGATGGCCTGACCGCGCAACCGGCGCAGGCGTTACGCGCGGGGGCGATCGAAAAGAGCCTCGATCTCGCGGTGGACACTGCAAGCATTGGCGGCGTCCTTGCCGCGGATGCGATTACCGAGAGTGACCTGGCGGGCGGCGTGTGGGACGGCGCGCGCGTGGATGTCTATCGCGTTGACTGGAGTCAGCCGACCCGGCGAGCGCACCTCTTTTCAGGCCGCATCGGCGAGGTGCAGCGGGGGTCGACGGCGTTTGAAGCGGAACTGCGTGGGATCCAAGCGCCGCTCAACGTTCCAGTGGGACGCGTGTTCTCGCGGTTCTGCGACGCGGAACTCGGCGATGCGCGATGCGGGAAGGTAGTCGAGGACAGTCTATTCCGTGCGGAGGGCGTCATCACGGCTTTGATCGAGAACACGAGTTTTCGGGCGAGCGGTCTAAGCGCCTACGAACAAGGGTGGTTCGCACGCGGGCATGTTGTGTGGGCTGGCGGGATCATCTCCGAAGTGACCGCGCATCGGGTTGAGGGCGCGGAATCGGTCATCGAGCTGTTGAGCCCGCTTGGCGCCGCGCTCTCTTTGGGCGCGGGGTTCGTCATCTACGCAGGGTGTGACAAGCGCGTCGAGACCTGCCGCTCCAAGTTCAACAATTGCGCTAACTTTCGCGGTTTTCCCCACATGCCCGGCAATGACGCGGTCCAGGCGCGCCCCGATGCGAGTACGCGCATGGATGGAAGTTCTCGGTTCGCATGATCACGAGGCCACAGATCCTCGCGGAAGCGCGCGGATGGATTGGGACGCCTTACATGCACCAGGCCAGCGCCAAGGGAGCGGGCTGTGACTGTCTAGGCCTTGTGCGCGGCGTGTGGCGGTCGCTGTACGGCGACGAACCAGAACCCACGCCCGCGTATTCTCCGGATTGGGCGGAAGGCGGCGGCGCGGAAGCACTGCTCGAGGCGGCGCGCCGATGGCTTAAGGAGACGCCGCTCGACGCGGCGGCGCCGGGCGATGTGCTTCTCTTTAGAATGGACGCCCACTCGCCCGTGAAGCACGCGGCGATCATGGATGAGGGCGGGCGCATAATCCACGCGTATTGGGGACGCGCTGTCGTGTGCTCCTCTCTTGGCGCTTGGTGGCGTGCCCGGTGTGCGGCGGCATTTCAATTTCCGGGGCTGGATAGCGGTGGCTGAACTCGTGCTTTCCTCGGTAGGGCGCGCAATCGGGTCGCGCCTGCCGGGCGCGCTCAGCGCAATTGGCAGCGCTCTCGGCCAGGCCGGGGGAACTCTGCTCGGGCGAGCAATCGATCAACGAATCTTTGGCGGCGCCGCGCGTTACGAAGGCGCGCGTCTCACCGACCTGCACCTTTTGGGCTCGACGGAAGGCGCGTCGATTCCCGCCATGTTTGGGCGCGTGCGCATCTCCGGGCAGGTGATCTGGGCCGCGCGCTTCAAGGAACAAGCCGAAACGCGCTCCGTTTCAGGCGGCGGCAAGGGTGGACCGCGCGCCACCGCGCGCACCTATCGCTACACGTTGTCATTCGCGATTGGGCTATGCGAGGGCGTCATAACGCGAATAGGGCGGGCCTGGGCGAATGGCGAGCCGATGGACCTTGGCGGTGTAGCCTGGCGACTCCACAACGGCGCGGAGGATCAGGAAGTCGATCCGCTCATTGAGGCGATTGAGGGCGCGGATCGAGCGCCTGCTTATCGTGGCTTGGCGTATGTCGTTTTCGAGGATCTTCCCCTGGAGGCTTTCGGAAACACAATTCCGCAGCTCTCATTTGAAGTGTTTCGCGCTGCGCCCACTCAATCGGAGGATGAGCGGTTAGAGGACAAGGTGCGCCATGTTTGCCTCATTCCGAGTGCGAGTGAGTTTGTTTACGCGACAGAGCCGGTCTTTCGCAAACTCGGGCCAGGCCAGGAGATTGCTGAAAACGTTCACGTCGAGCAAGGTCGCGCAAACTTGCTTGTCTCCCTCGACCAGCTTCGCGCTGACTTGCCGAATTGCGACACGATAACGCTCGTCACGTCATGGTTCGCGGATGATCTTCGCTGCGGCGTTAGCCAGGTGCGGCCCGGCGTTGAACGCGCGGTCAAGGAAACCGCGCCGATCAGTTGGCGCGCGGGAGGCGTTTCGCGCGCCGAGGCGCATGTTGTCAGCGAGTTTGAAGGCGCGCCTGCGTTTGGCGGAACGCCGAGCGATAGAAGCATCGTTCAAGCGATCACGGAACTGAAGGCGCGCGGCTACAAAGTGCGCCTTTATCCATTTGTGCTGATGGACATACCACCGGGCAATGCCAAGGCGGATCCATACGGTGCGTCGGAGCAGGCGGCTTACCCTTGGCGGGGGCGCATCACGGTACACCCCGCCGCTGGGATGTTCAGCTCGCCCGACAAAACCGCTGCCGCGAGTGGTCAGATCGCGGCCTTCTTTGGAACCGCCGCGCCGATGCATTTCTCAGCCGGGAGCGAGGGGCCTACTTATGCCGGCCCTGCCGAGTGGTCTTATCGGCGTTTCATACTTCACTATGCGACGCTCGCGGCGATGGCGGGCGGGGTCGATGCGTTCATCATCGGATCGGAATTGAAGGGCCTAACAACGGCGCGCGACGGCGCGTCGAGTTTTCCAGCCGTCGCCGCGCTCAAGACGCTTGCGGCGGACGCTCGCGTGTTGATGGGCCCAAGCGCGAAGATCACTTATGCGGCGGATTGGAGCGAGTACGGCGGATATCAGCCCCAGGACGGCTCGGGCGACGTGTTCTTCCATTTGGATCCGTTGTGGGCGGACACGAATATCGACGCAGTCGGTATCGATTGGTATGCGCCGCTGTCGGACTGGCGCGCCGGGGCCACGCACTTGGACGCCCACCTGGCGGAAGGTGTCTACGACGCCGGTTATTTGCAGCGTCGCATCGAGGGAGGCGAGGCGTATGATTGGTACTATGCTTCTCCAGCCTCGCGGGATAGCCAGGCTCGCTCCGCGATAACGGATGGCGCTTACGGTGAGCCGTGGGTTTTCCGAGCCAAGGATGTCCGAAACTTCTGGTCGCGCCTGCATTTCGATCGGCCGGGCGGCGTCCGCAGCGCAACGCCGACAGCCTGGACGCCGGAGTCGAAGCCGATCTGGTTTGTTGAGCTGGGTTGTCCGGCGGTCGACAAGGGCCCGAATGCGCCAAACTTGTTCAGCGACGCAAAGAGCTCCGAGAGCGCGCTTCCGCCATACTCCAACGGCGCGCGCGATGATTTGGCGCAGCGCCGACTGATCGAGGCTTACCTCAGCTATTGGTCTGGCGCCGCGAACGCAGTGTCGCCGCTCACTGGCAAGGCGATGATCGAGGATATCGCCGTCTGGGCCTGGGACGCGCGTCCGCACCCTGCGTTTCCGGCGCTGAAGGATGTTTGGGCGGACGGAGCGGCATGGCGCTTGGGGCATTGGCTCAATGGTCGCGCCGGGCTCTCGGAGCTGAGCGAAGTCGTCAGCGCGATCTGCGCGCGCGCGAATGTGTTGGATGCGGATGCAACCGCGCTATTCGGTGCGGTGAGTGGGTATGTCGTCGACGCGCCTGTCACGGCGCGCGCCGCGTTGGAGCCGCTGATGGCGGCGTATGATTTCGTCGCGCTCGAACGGGAAGGGCGGGTCGTCTTTTTTCATGAGAGTGGGGGCGATCCTGCGGAGCTGCTGACGGGTGAATTCGCCGAGGGCTCAGTGAGCGCGCCGTACTCGCAAAGAGCCGACGGCGCGGAAACGCCGATCGAGGCGCGTGTACGATTCATCGACGCGGAGCGCGACTATCGGATCGCGGCGGTCAGCGCCCGTAGACGAGATAACGCGCAAGGGGGCGTTATCAGCATTGATGCGCCGCTTGTGCTTGAACCAACCGCCGCCGAACAAATAGCGCAAGATGTGCTGGCCGACAAACGCGCTGCCATGGAGACGTTGCATGTTGAGTTGGGTCCGAGCCACCTCGCGATTGAACCCGGCGACGAGATCGTATTGCAGGGGCGCGCCGACCGGTTTCGCGTAGCCAGAGCTGGCGACGCAGAAACGCGGCGGTTGCTGTTGGAGCGAACCCGGCGCCGCTTGACGCGCCCGCGCGGCCTTTCGGAACCAAGCGCGCCGCCAATTCCGCGTGTGGCGCCGACCCCCGCTGTGGCTATCCTTGATTTACCGCCTCTGCCGGATGCGGAGGATGACGAACGTCCGTTGGGCGCCCTTTTCGCGTCGCCTTGGAGTGAGCCTCTCGTTCTTTATGCAGGTGTTCCGCTGACAGAGCGCTGCGTCGTGACGGCGCCTGCCATCATGGGCGAGTTGTCTTGGTCATTGTGGCCGGGCCCAGTCGATCGCTGGGACGACGGAAACCGGTTTCGCGTGAAGCTCTATGGTGGTGAATTGCAGAGCGCAGCCACTCAGGCGGTGTTGGATGGCGCGAACGTCTTCGCCATTGAGTCCGGAGGCGAGTGGGAGATCATTCAGGCGCGCACTTGCACACTGGTCACTCCAGGAGAGTACGAAATCTCGGGCTTGCTGCGCGGGCGCCTGGGTTCCGCGCATGCAATGCGCGCCCCACACCCCGTCGGTTCCAGAATTGTGCAACTCGACCAACGGCTCGGGCGCTTCGACATTCGTGGGTACGAATGGAATGAGAGCTTGATGATATCCGCGCCGCCGGCTTTGGCGCTTCCAAGCGACGCGCGCGCCACGGTGTTTACAGCGGCCCTTAAAAACGTAGCCGCGCGCCCTTGGGCGCCGGCGCAGCTTCGCGCCCGTCGGCAAGTCGATGGCGGCGTACTAGTCTCTTGGGTTCGTTGTGCACGAAAGGGAGGCGATGCCTGGGGCATGGCGGAGCCTCCCCTTGGCGCTGTGGCGGAGTCTTACCTGCTTGAAATCCTGCTGGACCAAGCGATCGTGCGCACCGCGACTCCAGGCGCTCCAAACTACCAATATTCGGTTTCTGACCAGATCGCTGACTTTGGCGTTCTGCCTGGATCGTTGCGAGTCCGGGTCGCCCAAATTGGGGATGGCGGGTTAATAGGGTTGAAGAACGACTTAACGATCACATTATAGTCGGGCAGCCAGAATGGCGCGGTGCTGATTCCCTCACCGCCACTCTCCGCAGGAGCCAACGCGACGCCGTGAGCTGGGACCCGTATTCCGCCCTTGGCGTCAGTCGTTCGGCCACGGCCGAAGAAATTCGGCGCGCCTACCGCACGCTTGCGAAGGACCTGCATCCCGACGTGCGGCCCGGCGACAAACAAGCGGAAGAGCGTTTCAAACGCGCGACGGCCGCGTTCAATATGCTGTCAGACCCTACCACGAAAGCGCGCTTCGATCGCGGCGAAATCGACGCCGACGGCAATGAGCGCATGGGTTTTGGAGGTCGCGCCCGCCAAGGCGCTCGTGCGCATGCGGGAGCAGGGGCAGGCGCCCCCGGCGGGGAGCCGTTCGATCTTGGAGACATATTCTCCGATCTTTTCGGTTCGGGCGTAGGCGGCGCGCGGGGCTATGCGCGCATGCGCGGTCGCGACATTCGCTTTACGCTGGAAATCGATTTTCTGGACGCGGTAAACGGTGCGCGCCGCCGGATTTCGCTGGCCGAGGGACGGACGCTGGACGTTGCGATCCCGGCGGGCGTCGAGAGTGGGCAGGTCCTTCGGCTCAAGAATCAGGGTGGGGCGGGCGTTCAAGGCGGGCCCTCGGGCGACGCGCTCGTGGAGCTGAACGTGCGCCCGCATGCGTTTTTCCGGCGCGAGGGCCAAGACATCCATATGGATCTGCCCATCTCGCTCACCGAGGCTGTCGAAGGCGCGCGCGTTCAAGCCCCGACCGCCTCCGGGCCGGTGACGCTGACGATCCCCGCAGGTTCCAATACGGGCAAGACCTTACGTCTCAAGGGAAAAGGCGTAGCAGGCCAGGGCGACCAGTTCGTTCGCCTGCAAGTAGTGTTGCCCGAGGCGCCCGACGAAGAACTAAAGAAATTTCTCCGAAAGTGGCCGGGCAGGGACTATGTTCCTTCGCGGCCGGTGGGTTAATCGGCCACGCAGGACTCATTCAGCGTCGGTTCAGAGGGCTCCCCTTATTGGGGAGGGGCCATGCGGATAAAAACGCTCTTTCTTGCCACCGCCCTAGCGATCGGCGCCGTCGCGCCGAGCGCCAGCGCTGATCCGCCGCTTATTCAACCCGGTTGGATCATGCCGGTCCAGGACGAGGGCCAACAAGAACGTCGGCCGATGCGCCCGTTGCGCGAAGTGATCGACATGCTTCGGGCTCAATACGGAGGCGAGTACGTCAGCCACCGAGTTGAGGGCGGCGAGCGGCCCGTCTATGTCATACGCTGGCGTATGCCGGACGGCGTGACCACGCGCGACTTCCGGATTGATGCGTCGCGCTAGGACCATTGGCATGCGGGTATTGGTAGTAGAAGACGACAAGAACCTGCGAGAGCAGCTGGCGACGGCGCTTGGCGATGCGGGCTACACCGTTGACACGGCGGACAACGGCGAGGACGGCCAATTCCTTGGCGAAACCGAGCCCTACGATCTGGCTATTCTTGATCTCGGCTTGCCAAAGGTTGACGGCCTTACGGTCTTGAAGGCATGGCGCAAGGAAGGGCGAACCATGCCCGTCTTGATCCTTTCCGCACGCGACCGCTGGAGTGAAAAGGTCGAGGGGCTCGATCTCGGCGCCAATGACTATGTCACGAAGCCGTTTCACATGGCGGAATTGTTGGCGCGGGTGCGGGCGAACGTGCGTCGCCAAACCGACCACCAGTCGTCCGTGCTCGAAGTCGGCGACTTGAGTTTGAACTCGGCGACCGGGCAAGTCACGGTCAATGGGGTGCCGGTCAAGTTGACCGCCTATCAGTACAAGGTGCTTGATTATCTGATGCACCACGCAGGCCGTATCGTGTCGCGTACGGAGCTGACGGAAAAAATATACAGCCAAGACCATGAGCGCGATTCAAACACGATAGAAGTGTTTGTCGGCATCCTGCGCCGCAAGATCGGAAGCGATCGCATTATCACCGAGAAGGGGCTTGGCTACCGCTTGGTCAATCCCGCGGAGCAACAGTGACAGGTACGGCAGGCTTCTTAAGCCGGCTTCGCGACGTGTTGCGCCGTTCTCTCGCGGCGCGCCTGCTGACCATCGCTTTGATCAGTATCGTTGGGTTGGTCGTGGGAGGCGCGGTCGCCTATGACCAATTCAACCGGAAAATGCAGGTTCTGCTCATTGATCCGGAGCTGAGCGCGGTCGCCAACAATCTTATCGGCAATGCGATTCCAGGTCCTGACGGCAGGATCACCTTGCGCGACATACCGTATGACCCGCGTTACGCGCAGTTGCTGAGCGGGCGCTATTTCCAAATCGCGCGCATCCAAACGGACGGCGCGCTCGATGTGCAAGTTATTTCGCCATCCCTGTACGATGTCACGATCGATCTGAGCCCCGATCTGGCGTCGCGCCTGTCAGCCCCTGACGATCCCAGCCGCGCTGAGTTCTTCAACGTGCCGGGCCCCGATCGCGAGCCGTTGCGCGCCATCGCGCGCGTTCAGCAAATTCCCGACCTGGAGGGCCGATACCTTTTTATCGTCGGTGTCGAGCCGAAGACGATTTTGGCGCCGGCGGCCAATCTCGTGGGGCTCGCTTTCGCCGTATTCGTCGCGTTTTGCGCGCTCATGGTGGCCCTAGCGAGCGCCCTACAAGTGCGTATCGGTCTCGCGCCGCTGAGCGACCTTCGTAGGGATATCGCCAGCGTTCGGCGCGGCGATCGCGAGCGTTTGGCCGGAGCATACCCGGCGGAACTGGAGCCGGTCGCCGAAGAACTCAATGCTTTAGTGGATCATAACCGTGAGGTGGTTGAGCGAGCGCGCCGCCACGTGGGGAACCTCGCGCATGCGCTGAAGACGCCAATCGCCGTGCTGAAGAACGCGACGGCCGCAGGCGACGGGGATGACGCGGTGTTGAAGCAGTCCATCGAAGAGATGGAGGGGTTTGTCGAGCGCCAACTTCGCCGTGCACGGGTTGCGGCGCGGGCGGAGGCTAACGCGGGTGCACAGGCGCCGACGATTGCGTACCGGACGCCCGTGCGGCGAAATTTGGAAGACCTCGTTTTCATGATGGAGCAAAAGTACGATCCCCAGAAGGCGATCGACATTTCTCTGGAAGCCGAAAGCGAGGTCACATTTCGCGGCGAGCGCGAGGACCTTCTGGAGATGGCGGCGAACCTCATTGACAATGCCTGCAAGTATGGAAACAGCGTGGTCAGGGTGAAGCTTGAACGCGCCGATGCGACGTCATTCGATATTGTGGTCGAAGATGACGGCCCGGGCTTGAGTGACGCCGACCTCGCGCGGGCGATGGCCCGTGGCGCCCGATTAGATGAAGCAGCCCCTGGGCAGGGCCTGGGTCTGTCCATTCTGAAGGAAACCGTGGAACTGTATGCGGGGGCGCTCGCTTTTGAACGGAGCGCCCTTGGCGGGCTCAAGGCGCGGCTGCGCCTTCCGGCCACGGACTAGTCGGGGGCTGCGGCGCCGGCGCCGATTTTTTTTTCCGCACGGGCGCGCTACTGAGCGCACGTGTGGACTTCCCTATTGGTTCTGGTGACGGCGGCGGCGCTCACGGGGGCGGCGTGCCTCTGGGGCTTGCGCGCTTACAAGCGCGCGGGCGGTGGCGAGGCGTCTCCCGCCCCTGCGCTCATCTCCTGCGCGCTCATCTCGACAATCGCACTTTTGACGTATCTGTTCGTTGGCCGGCCGGAACTTCCTGATGCGCCCTATGCGGCGCGGTTGGAGGCTCTGAAGCAGCGTGATCCACGAAGCTACTCAGCAGAGGAGGCGCTGGCGATTTTGAATGAAGCGGCGCGAGAACGCCCCGAGGACCCGCTGCCGCATTTCTATGCGGGGCAATTGCTTTTGGGGCAAGGACGCGCCGAGGAAGCGGCGCGCGCCTACGACGCCGCGCTGCGCCGCGACCCGCGGTCGGCGGAAGCGCTGATGGGATTGGGCCGCGCCATGGTCAGCATTGAGGGGGGTGTGGTTTCGCCGGAGGCGCTCGCCGCCTTTGAGCAAGCCTCTACGCTGACGAATGATCCTGCTCCATGGATATACCAGGCAATGGCGGCGATGGAGCGCAATGATGAGAGTGCGGCGCGCCGTTTGTGGGGCGAAGCTTATGAGCGCATGCCGATCGACGATCCGCGACGCGAGATGGCGTTGCGCATGAGCCAGGGGCTGCCCCAAGAAGAACGATAGGCGCGCACGGGCGTTCGCGGGCGAGCGTCAACTGGTTGAAGGGAGCATCCAATGCGACGGCGTGACCAAAGGCTCATGATGATTGGCGCTGCGGGCGCGGTGTTGGTTGGCGCCATTGCGCTGACGCTGGTTGGTCTTCGGGATTCCGTCGTCTATTTCGTGGCGCCCTCCGAACTGGCCGACAAGGCGGAGCCGGGCCAGAGATTGCGGCTTGGGGGATTGGTCGTCGATGGGACGGTTCGGCGTGGCGAGGACGGCGCCGTCTATTTCGCCGTCACCGATGGCGCTGTGCAGGTCGATGTTCGCTATGACGGCATCTTGCCTGACCTTTTCCGAGAGGGGCAGGGCGTCGTCGCGGAGGGACGATGGACTCCGGGCGAGGCATTTCAAGCCGAGCGCGTGCTCGCGAAGCACGATGAAACCTACATGCCGCGCGAAGTCGCCGAGGCGCTGAAGCAACGCGGTGAGTGGAAGGGCGACGAAGCGCCATGATCGCTGAAATCGGCGGCTATGCGGCCGCGCTTGCGCTGGCGCTTTGTCTGGCCCTTGGCTTGCTCGGCGTGACAGGGACTAAGCGGGATTCTCGAATAGGCGCCGTGACCGCAGCGGCTCAGGCTGCGTCGGCGTTGATGGCGCTTTCGTTTGCTTGTCTTATCGCGCTCTTTGTACGCTCGGACTTTTCGGCTGAGGTGGTGGCGGCGAATTCACACACCGATAAGCCGCTAATTTACAAAATCGCGGGCGCCTGGGGCAACCACGAAGGGTCCATGCTCTTATGGTGCCTGGTGTCCGCGACTTTCGGCGCGATCCTGGCGACGTTGCGCGGAAGCCAAGCGAAGGGCCTATGGGTGCGGGCAATTGGCGTCCAAGGATTGGTGACGGCCGGCGCGCTCATCTACACGCTGTTTCTGTCGAATCCCTTCGCGCGACTTGATCCAGCGCCAATGCAAGGCTCTGGACTCAATCCTCTCCTGCAGGATCCCGCGCTGGCCGCGCACCCGCCGCTGCTCTATCTCGGCTAT
>DDSN01000061.1 GCA_002343395.1 Hyphomonadaceae bacterium UBA2389
CATCATCATGACCGACGCCGACGTGGACGGCGCCCACATCCGCACGCTGCTGCTGACATTCTTCTATCGGCAAATGCCGGAGGTGATCGATGGCGGCTACCTCTACATCGCCCAACCGCCGCTCTACAAAGCGTCGAAGGGCAAGAGCGGTCGCTACCTGAAGGATGAAACCGAGTTCGAGAGCTTCCTGATCGAGGAAGGCAGCGCGGGCGCTGTGCTTGAGACGGCGGGGGGCGCTCAGATTGCCGGCGACGACTTGAAGCGCCTCGCGCGCGAGGCGCTGGCGGTTGAAGCTTTGATCAAGCGCCTGCATGCGCGCGCGCCGGACGCAGTGCTGGAACAAGCCGCGCTTGCGGGCGCGTTCGCGCAAGGCGCGGGCGAGGCCGAGGCGCAGGACGCCGCGCGGCGGCTGAATGCGATCGCTGAAGAAGGCGAGGACAACTGGAGCGGGCGGTTCGACCCGGACGGCGCTTTTGTGCTTGAACGCACGGTACGCGGCGTCGCCGAGCGCGTGACGTTGGACCGGCTTTTCCTGTCGTCGGTTGATACCCGCCGCTTGGCTGATCGGGCACCCGCGTTGCGCGAAGCGTATGCGGGGCGGGGCGTGCTGCGGCGGGGCCAGGAAGTCAGCGACGTGCATGGTCCGCTTTCCTTGCTGCATGCGATTGAAGGTGCGGGACGCAAGGGCATTTCGATCCAGCGTTACAAAGGTCTGGGCGAGATGAACGCCGAGCAGCTGTGGGAAACCACGCTCGATCCGGAAATCCGCAACCTTCTGCAAGTGAAGGTCGATCACGCTGATGACGCCGACGAGATGTTCAGCAAACTCATGGGCGATGTTGTCGAACCCCGTCGCGAGTTCATCCAGGAGTTCGCGCTCGAAGCGGATGTTGACGCGTAACGCGCCGGAATGCGCGCGCACGTGTCGCGCATGCATGCGCTGAAACGTGACTTGACGTTCGCGCGGTGCGGGTGTTCCCTCGTCGCTGTCGGAAGTCGACAAGCGCGAGCATCGCCGGTTCCCATTTCGCGAAGCTCAAGCAGCGCACAATACCTGGGCTACGGCGCGCACTTGCTGTCTTCCCGTTCGACGAAAAACCGCGCGCGGCGATAGCGCCGCAGGGAAGCGGACCAGTCGAGGTCGGCCGGCGTCAGGCGACGTTTCAGCGTACGGTGTTGTGTGAAGGAACATACGGGCAACAACGTTGGGGGCTCGACGCCGATGACAGGGCGCGCCACATGAAGGCGCATGTCGCTTCGATTGTTCGCCGCGCTCGCGGTGCCGGATGAGATCGCAGATCGGTTGACGCCGCTGATGCGCGGCGTGCCAGGCGCCAAATGGCGTCCGCGCGAGAACTTGCACGTGACGTTGCGGTTTTTCGGCGAGGTTCCAGAAACACTCGCCGACGACATCGACTCCGAGCTTTCAATCATCGCCGAGCGCGCCGCGCCGTTCGAGGTCGCGCTGCGGAGCGCCGGATCGTTCGGCGGCGCCGAGCCGCACGCGCTGTTCGTCGGCGCCGAGCCCAGCCCGCCATTGACGGAGCTTGCAGGGGAGTGCGAGCGCGCGGCGCGCCGTGTGGGGCTCGTCGCCGAGAAGCGCAAGTTCGCGCCGCACGTGACTATGGCGTATCTCTCCGGCGCGCCGCTGGATCGCGTGCAAGCGTTTGAAAGCCGGCTGGGCTTGTTCGGCACGCCGCCGTTTCGCGTCGAGAGCTTCGGGCTTTATTCAAGCTGGACGCGCAAATCCGCTCCGAACCTTTATCGGCTCGAAGCGGAGTATGCCTTGCGCGGCTGATCTCAGGACGTCGGAGTGGGCCGCGGCGTTTGCGGCGCGGGCGGCGCGGTGTCGCGCACCATGGTCGCCGGCGGCGGGTTGGGGCCCATCGCGCAGCACCGCACTTGAACTTCAAGCACCTGCGCGTTGAAGCGGCATTCGGTGTCGTTGATCGAGCGCATGATCGCCATGCCGCCCGCCCGTGTTCCGTAGCGCGTCTGCGTGCAGCCCGCGAGCGTATAGCCCGGATCGCACGTGCCTGTGCGTGTGCGGTTCAGTGTGCGCGTCACGCAAACGACGTTGCGCGCCATGGCTTGGTCCGCCGTCGCTTGGGCGCGGTTGGCGACGCCAAAGACCTCGGCGATGCGCGAGCCCAGGCTCGAGCGCACTTCCTCGGTGTCGGCGTGTTGCTTGCAGATATCGGTGTTCGCACGACCGCTATCGGCGGCGCACCATTCGGCGATGGTCATGTCCCCGGTCCGATTGGCGCAAGCGCCTGCGAGCAGCGCCACGGCAAGCGCGGCAAACAACGAACTCATGCGCATTGTGCGCCCTTTCCTTCTTCGCCCCCACGCCGCAAAAACTCACGCGCGCTCGCGCCGTCAAGTTATCTCGCCATTGGGGAGGCTGTGGGGACCTGAATCTTGCTGAGGTTTCATCATCCCGGCCGGAATTGCGGTGAATTGCGCGCACCGCTGGCGCTCCGCGCGCTGCTTCGCTACCTTAATTATGAGATTTTAGGAGTGTCCCATGCGGGCTCGTTCAGCACTTGTCGCGGCTTTGGTTCTGGTCACAGGCTGCGCTGGGCTTACGCCTGTCGGGCGGTCAGCAGCGCGCGCGCCCGCGCCTCCGACAGAAGTTGAAGCCGTCGCGCCCGCGACAACCCCCGCGCCGGTAGCGCAGGTGCAAGCGCCGCCGCCGGTCGCCGCGCCTCAAGTCACGGCGCCGCCCCCGGTCGCCCAGAGTGCGCCCCCAAATGCGCCCCAGAATGCGCCACGCGCCGAGGCGTCCGCGGGCGATCGCGACATCATCGTGCGCAGCGGCCGTGAAACGCAGGTGCCGCCGCCAGCAGGCGATCCGCGGTCGATGTCGCAGCGCATGGAAGACGTTCGCGCTTGGGATCAATGCGTGACCGCGGTGCAATCGGCGTTCGACAGCGATCCGATGCGCCCACAACTCGAAACGCCGGAGGAGTACTGCTCGCGCAGCCTCGGCATGGCGGAACGCACTGCGGTGCCGCTGAGCCGGCGCCAGCGTTAGTCCTCAAGCAACGCGTCCATCGCCGCATCGCTCAAGCCAAAATGGTGGCCGATCTCGTGTACGAGCACGTGCGCGACCAGTTCTGCGAGCGGCACGTCCGCGCGTTCAATCCACTCATCGAGGAGCGCGCGACGGTACAAAAACACCATTGGCGCGCGCGATGCGGGGTCCATGATCGAGCGTTGGGTGAGGTCGACGCCTTGATAAAGGCCTGAGAGCGCGAGCGGATCCTCGATCTCGAGATCGGCCAGCACCTCGTCATCGGCGAGGTCCTCGACACGAAAAATGACGTCGCCCGCCAGGTCACGGAAGCCGCGCGGCAGCTCCTCCCACGCCTGGCGCGCCAAGCGTTTAATATCATCGAGGGAGGGGGGTAGTGCGGTCATTGCGCCTATATGGGCGGCGGCGCCGCGAGACGAGAGGCCGTGGGATTTTTGCCTCAAGTTGACGGCTGCGTCATTTTTCCTTGATTTGGATCAAATCCGCGACTATTTTCCCCTCCGCAACAATGAATGGGCCGCTGTGCGCAGGCCCCTGCCCGGGAGAGATCACGTCATGGCCGATTCCGCCGCCCCTATCCGCCAAATCACCAAGGACGAAGTCTACGATGCGGTGCCGCCGACTGATTTCGGCGCAATGCTGGCCATCGATCGCCACCTGAACCGCTCGTCCGCCTTCGATAAAATCATATCGGCGACGCACGACCACTTCTGGGACCCGCTCGATCCCAAATACATCGCCTTCGATGACGGGTTTGACCCCGACACGAACGACTTCCTTCCGGACTACATGGTGCCGGCGCTGGAGACCGACTACGTAAAGAACCACTTCGCCGACAAGCCGGCCGACCTGTTGCGCTTCAAGAGCCAAATGGCGCGCTGGCAGATGAGCGCAATCCTTCATGGCGAACAGGGGGCGCTTAATTTGTCGGCGTCGCTCTGCCACGTTCTGCGCGATCCGGGCGCGCAGGAATACGCCGCCAACCAAACCCGCGAAGAGGGGCGTCACGTCACCGCGTTCGCCAAGTTCATCATCGCGCGCTGGGGATCGCCATTGCCCTGCGGCGAGGTCCTGGCCACGCTGTTGCAGGAAATCGTCCACTCGCCAGAGGTGTACAAGAAAATCGTCGGCATGCAGATGCTGGTCGAAGGGCTCGCGATGGGCGCCTTCGCGAGCATTTTCCGCGAATGGAACGACCCTTTGGCCAAGAAACTGACGCAACTGGTGATGACGGACGAAGCGTTTCATCACAAGTTCGGGAAAATCTGGGCCGACAGAACGATTCCGAAGCTCTCCAAGGAAGAGCATGAAATCGTCGAGAACTGGGCCGCGCACTGCTTCCAAACACTGTTGTTCAACCTGGTCGCGCCGCATCAGATGAAGGCGATTTACGCGCAGTTCGGGCTCGATCCGGACCGTGTCATGGCGGAGTTCCAGCAGATCGCGACGGACGAGGCGCGCCGCGAGAATATGAAGGAAGCCACCAACATCTTCCGCGTTTTGGTGAAAACGCTTTGGAACGCCGGCATCATCACCGAGCGCACAAAGCCGTTCTACGCAATGTACGTGAACTTCGAGGAGTTCGAAGCTGAAGGGACGGAGATGGTCGGCGATGCGATCGCCGAAGACGGCATCAAGTACCTGCAGACCATCAATTTCGGCGTGAACGCCAGCGCGCTGAGCGACGTCAAGGCTGCGGCGATCGCGGCCGAGTAGCCGCCAACAAGCCAATGCTTGGAGCGCCCCGCCGTGTCGGCGGGGCGCTTTCGTTTCCGCTTGCCAGCACCAGCCGCGCCGATACGGTTGGCGTCAACGTAGCATTGGGAGGCGTGCATGCGCGTTGGTGTGTTGGCGGCGCTGATGCTTTTGGCGACGGTCGTCGCCTGCGGTCCAGCCGGGCCCGCCGCCGTCGATGAGGCGCGCATCCTCGGCGCCGACCGCGAGCCCGGAAATTGGATGAGCCACGGGCGCACCTATTCTGAGGAGCGTTATTCGCCGCTTGACGCCATCAACACGGAGACGGTCGGTCAGCTGGGCCTCGCATGGTCCTATGAAATGCGCGTGCCGCGCGGCGCCGAGGCGACGCCGATCGTCGTCGACGGCGTCATGTACGTCACGTCGGCATGGAGCATCGTGTATGCGCTCGACGCCGCCACCGGCGAGGAATTGTGGGTGTTCGATCCCGAAGCGCCGCGCGCGCGAGGGGCGTCGGCGTGCTGTGACGTGGGCAATCGCGGCGTGGCGGTTTGGAATGGCCGTGTCTATGTGGGCACGATCGACGGGCGTTTGATCGCTTTGGACGCGCGCACCGGCGCCAAGCTCTGGGATGTCGTCACCGTCGACCAGTCCCGTCCCTATACGATAACGGGCGCGCCGCGCGTCGCCCGCGGATTGGTGTTCATCGGCAATGGCGGCGCTGAGTTCGGCGTTCGAGGCTATGTCAGCGCCTACGATGCGCGCACGGGCGATTTGCGCTGGCGCTTCTACACGACGCCCAACCCGCATGAGCGCGACCAAACGGCGTCGGATTCCGTCCGCGACATGGCGCTGGCCACCTGGAATCCGAATGCCGGCGCATGGCTTGAAAGCGGTGGCGGCGGCACCGCGTGGGACGCGTTGGTTTATGACGACGAGACCGACACGTTGTGGATCGGCGTCGGCAATGGATCGCCGTGGAATCGCGAAATTCGTTCGCCTTCGGTCGAGGGGCGCAACAACGACAATCTGTTCCTTTCTTCGGTCGTCGGCGTCGATCCCGACACGGGCGCCTACAAGTGCCACTATCAGGAAACGCCCGGCGAAACGTGGGACTACACCGCCACGCAGCCCATCATTCTGACGACGCTGACGATTGGCGGTCAAGCACGGCAAGTTTTGCTGCACGCGCCGAAGAACGGATTTTTCTATGTGATCGACCGCACCGATTGCGGGCTTGTCTCGGCGCAATCGATTGCGACCCAAACCTGGGCGCGGGGCGTCGACATGACGACGGGCCGGCCCGTTGAAAACGCCGATGCGCGTTTCGCTGCGGCGACGGCGATCGTGCTGCCTTCGCCGTTCGGCGCGCACAACTGGCATCCGATGTCGCTGTCTCGGCAAACCGGCCTTGTTTACATTCCCGTTCAGGAAATGGCGCAGGACTACACCTCCGATCCGGCGTTTGTGTATCGTCCCGGGCGTTGGAACACCGGCACGGTACACGCTCCGCTGCCGACCGATCGCGCCACGCGCGCCGCAGTGCGCAATTCGATGCGGGGCTTCTTGTTGGCGTGGGATCCAGTCAACCAGAGAGAAGCGTGGCGCGTTGATCTGGGCACGCCGTGGAATGGCGGCGCGCTCTCAACCGCTGGCGGTCTCGTCTTCCAGGGCATGCTCGACGGCCGTTTCCGCGCATACAACGCGCAGAATGGCGCGCAGCTTTGGGAGTTCGACAATCAAGCCGCGACCATGGCCGGCCCCATCACGTACGAAGTGGATGGCGTCCAATATGTCGCCTCGCTTGCGAGTTACGGCACGCTTTTCTTCCTGCCGGTGGGCATGGGCGTGGCGAACCCGCCGACTGAACCTGTCAATGCGCGGGTGAACGTGTTCCGCTTGGGCGGCGCCGCGACGTTGCCGCGCCGCGACCTCGTTCGGATTGAGACGCCGCGTCCGCCGACGCTCAGAGCGAGTGCGCAGACGATCGCGCGCGGCGCCGCAGCTTACACTCAATTCTGCATGGTGTGCCACGGAACCGGCGTGATCTCGGGCGGCGTCCTGCCGGACCTGCGCCGCGCGCCCTCATTGCAGGACGCCGCCGTGTGGCGAGAGACCGTGCAAGGCGCACGCGCCGCGAACGGCATGCCGGATTTCTCCCCTTGGCTCAGCGACGCCGAAGCGGAATCGATCCGCGCCTACGTCGCCAGCGAAGCTGCGGCGCTCTACGCCGATGAGCACGCCGCCCGCTGACATGGTGGACGTCGGCGACGAACCGCACAGCCGGCCAGAAATTACCGCGGCGCTCGCGCGCGGCGTGACGCGCCTGTTGCATGATCACGGCCTCGCGTCTTTGCTTGAGGCGCCGTTGGCGAACGGCCGCCGCGCTGACATCATGGGACTCTCCGGCGCCGGCGAAATATGGATCGTTGAGACGAAATCCTGCGTTGAGGATTTCGCGGTCGATCAAAAGTGGCCAGACTACACCGAGTATTGCGACCGCTTCTTTTTCGCCGTGACAGACGCCTTTCCGCAGGACCTGATCCCCGAGGGCGTCGGCCTTATCGTCGCGGACGGATTCGGCGGCGCCATTGTACGCGAAGCGCCGCTCAGGGCGCTCGCGGGCGTGCGCCGCAAGGCGGTGACGCTGCTGTTCGCGCGACTGGCGGCGCAGCGTCTGGCGTTCAGTCAGCCGTGAGCGGGGCGCACACGTCGCCCCTCGCGGCGGCGGCTGCGGCCGCGTAACGCCCCGGATCCGGCGCGAGGCGCCGGATCAGCGCGATGCCGCGTGTGCTTGGGCTCGCGACGGCGGTGACGTTTTCGGGCGCCTCCTGGGCGCCGCGCGTCAGCACGATCTCCGCGTCGTATTCGACTTCACGATCGTCGATTACGAAAAAATTGTCGCTGTTGTCCGCATAGAGCGACAGCGACCAATAGGAATCCCACGGCGCGACCCGAAGCCGGATCGGACCGTCGCTGAGATCAAACACGCAGGCTGAGTAGGCGAAGTCGGGCGCCGGGCGCACAATCCGGCGAGACTCCGCCGTGACGCGGTCGGCGACGTGCCACATATTGGTTCCGTCAACGCCGATGCGTTCCATGGCCTTGCCCATTAGCACATAAGGCGCCGCGAAGATCAGGGAGAGATGGACCGCGACCGCCAACAACAACGCGGTCCAGACATATTTCGCGCCGTTGCTCATGATGCTTCTCCTGTGCAGGAGACAATGGCGAGCGTCGGTAGCTCCTCCGCGGTCACATCGAATGGTTGGTGCGGGTTGTAGAGCCGCAGCGTCAGCGAAAACCCAGTGCCGGCGTTTCGAGACGATATCCAATTGGCGGTTTCGCCGCGCACGGGCGAAATGCGCGCCCGCCAGCCGCCATTGGCGGAGGTCAAGGTTCTTGAAGCGTCGATGGAGTACGCGTTGTCATTGTTGCGGACGAGATATTCGTCGCGGCCATACAGCGTAACCGACCACCAACGCGCCGGCAGCGGGGGAGAAGAAAGTTCGTAAATGCAGCTTTCGTCGAGCGGGCGCCCTTCCTCGTCACGGGAGAGATCGAGGTAGCGCGCTTCGCGGACGCTGAGCGCGAGCAAGCCCTTAATCGCGATCACGGTTCGCGTGTAGGGGTCCGCTGCTGTCGACCCCGCCAACGAGTTGTGGCGCCAAAGGCCATATTGCTCCATGGCGCCGGCCCCGCCAAAGCTCAACGCCGCCCACACAGAGGCCACGCCCAGAGCCAAGCCGATGATGACCGCCGCCGCCCACGCCGCCGCCTTCTTTAGCATGTCCGCCCCTGTCGCTACGCCGCGCCTGCCTCGACCGGAGTTTTGAGGTCAAGAGAGAGCGCGTGCAAGCCCGAGTCGAATTCAGCCTGAAGCGCCTGGTAAACCAAGCGTTGACGCGCAACGCGCGCGAGCCCCTCGAAAGCGGACGATACAAGGCGCAGCCGGTAATGGGTTTCGCCCTCGGGCCGGGCGCCGGCATGTCCAGCATGGCGGCTGGAGTCGTCGACAATCGAGAGCGCGTCGACGGAAAATTGTCCGCGCAGCGTGTTTTCGATGCGCTCCGCCCGGGAAAGATGCGAATTCACGGCTGTCAATTCCTTGTCCGCTTAACCTTCGGCGCCCATACTCCGGCGCTCTATGTCCGATGTGTTCGACTACCGCCCCAAATACGTCGACATCCGCGTCAAGAAACCTGACACGGAAGCGAAGCCGCGCGCGCCGCAGGAGCGACCGTGCGATCATATAGGCTGCAAACGCGCGGGCAGCCACAAGGCGCCCAAAGGCCGCGCTCACGACGGTCAGTTCTGGCATTTCTGCGTTGAGCACGCCGCCGACTACAATCGCCGCTGGAACTATTTCGAAGGCATGAGCGACGCGGAGTTGGCGGATTATCAAAAGCGTGAAGAAACCGGCCACCGCCCAACCTGGACCTTCCGCTCCGGCCGGCTTGATCGCTATTCGGCCGCCGCGCGCGGGTTTCGCGCCGGCCGCGGCGCCGCCGATCCTTTCGGGATGTTCGGCGAGACCGTCTCCGAGCCCGCGCGTCCGGCGAAACGGCGCCTGACGCGCCTGCAATCGCTTGCCCTTGAGGCCCTTTCGCTCGACGAGAACGCGGATGGGCCAAGCATCCGCGCGCGCTACGCGGAGCTGGTGAAGCGCTGGCACCCCGACTCAAACGGCGGCGACCGGGCGGCGGAGGCAAATCTTCAGCGCGTGCTGAAGGCGTATCAGACGCTCAAGGCCGCCGGATTGGTCTAACCGCGATGCGCGCCGTCGCCGCCGGGTTCGCCTACTTTTTCATCGCCTTCGCGGCGGGCTTCGCGCTGGCGGTCCCGCGCGTGCTGCTGATTGAGCCGCGCCTGGGACCGCTCGGCGCGGTCTTGGCCGAGGCGCCGCTCATGCTCGCGGTCTGCTGGGGCGCGGCGGGGTTTGTCATGCGCCGATTTGCGCCCGCCGCCGGGTGGATCGAGCGCGCCGGCGTGGGCGTGCTCTGGCTCGTCTTGCTCTGGGGGGCGGAATACGCCGTGGGCGTTTGGGCGCGCCAGCTTTCGCCCGCGGCCGCCTTCGCCGCGTTTTTTTCAGGGCCGGGCCTGGTGGGCGTCGCGGCGCAAGCCGTTTGCGCTGCCTTTCCGCTGCTGCGGCGCTGAGCGCGCATGAAACGCCTTGGCTTCCCCGAAGGCGGGGCCATAAAGAGAAACAATGACGACCGCTGACGATCTCCTCTCCCTCAAGCCCGACCGCCAAGTCTCCGCCCGCGAGTTTGGCGTCGAGAGCGACATGAAGGTCCCCGCCTTCAAGGCGAAGACCGAATACGTCCCCGAAATCGACGAGGCCTACCGTTTCGATCCGCAGACCACGCTCGCGATCCTGGCGGGCTTCGCCCACAATCGCCGCGTCATGGTGCAGGGCTACCACGGCACCGGCAAGTCGACCCATATCGAGCAGGTGGCCGCGCGGCTGAACTGGCCGTTGGTGCGCATCAACCTCGACAGCCACGTTTCTCGAATTGATCTCGTCGGCAAGGATGCGATCGTCCTGAAGGACGGCAAGCAGGTGACGGAGTTCCGCGAAGGCATGTTGCCGTGGGCGCTGCAGCGCCCGGTGGCGATCTGCTTTGACGAGTACGACGCGGGCCGGCCTGATGTGATGTTCGTCATCCAGCGGGTGTTGGAAGCGAGCGGCAAGTTGACCTTGCTCGACCAGAACCGCGTCATCACCGCCAATCCGTATTTCCGCCTGTTCGCGACCACCAACACGATCGGCCTAGGCGATACATCGGGTCTCTATCACGGCACGCAGCAGATCAACCAGGCGCAGATGGATCGCTGGTCGATCGTGGCGACGCTGAACTACCTCGATCACGATGTCGAAGCCGAGATCGTCACCGCCAAGGCGCCGAGCTACAACAATCCCGAAGGCAAGCGCACGATCATGGCCATGGTGCGCGTGGCGGACATGACCCGCAACGCCTTCATGAACGGCGATATCTCAACCGTGATGAGCCCGCGCACGGTGATCACCTGGGCTCAGAACGCCGAGATTTTCGGCGATGTGGGTTTAGCGTTCCGGATGACGTTCCTGAACAAGTGCGACGAACTGGAACGCCCCACGGTGGCGGAATTCTACCAACGCGCGTTTGGGGCGGATTTACCAGAGGCGGCGACACGGGTGAAAGTGGCTTAGGAGTGATCTTGATTCGGTGCAGGGCGAGGTCCGCGAAAGTAGATGACGGGCTTGGACACCGCTTCAAGATCGAGTTCGGCTCGAAGTGATGCTCTAAGATCGTACAAAAGAGGGTCCAACTTCGCCGATCCATGCTCGGCCATTTCAACGGCGAAGGTCCGTGCGAGCTCAACTTGTGTTGGCGAACCAAGGAGTTGGATGTCCGCTATGGCTGACTCAATGACCCTCCAATCCAGTTCGGGGTTGTTAGACCTGGTTTCCAGGCGTCGGTAAGCTTCCAACAGGTACTGCACTCGCAGCTTTCGTCGCTCGTTGGCGAGATCGCGGCGCGCGGAAAGTCTATGTCCGAGCCACCCGCCTACTAGTGCGATTGTGAGCGTTCCGAGAATTTGAAAGAAAAGTGCCCAGTTCATAGTCACCACACCCGCCGCGCGCCCAACGCGCTCAGCTTCTCGTCATTGCTGACGATCGCCATGTCCTCGACGATCGCTTGCGCGGCGAGCAGGCGGTCGAACGGATCGCCGTGTTCGTCGGCGAGTTCGCCAGCGCGGCGGCCATGCTCAAGTATGACCGGCAGGGGCAGGAAGCCGCGCTCCGCCATATCTTCCTCCAGCCGCATGAGGAGCGACCCGACCTTCGGCAGATCGCCCGTCCGGTGCTTGTAGGTCATCTCATAAACTGACACCGCGCTGACATAGATTGTGGCCGCACGGGCTTCGACCGCCCTGCGCGCGCGCATCGACACCCGCTTGCTGTCGCCCAGCGCCCACCAAATGTAAGTATGCGTGTCGAGCAGCAGCCTCACGCCTTCTGAACCGGCTTCTTTGTCGGCTTCAGCAGCATGCTCGGCGGCAATGGGTTGAAGAAGCGATCATCCCACTCGATAATCCCCTTGAGATTGCCAAACCCCCGGTTCGGCAGCATTTTTTTCGTATCGTTCGCCGCCACCAGCTTCGCCACTTCTTTGTCGCCGCGGCAAATGATGATCTCCTCGCCCGCCTCGACTTTGGCGATGAGTTTAGAGAGATTGGTCTTGGCCTCGTGGATTTTCACCTTGGTCATCGCCCTCAATTTAGCTAAGCAGGTTAGCTAAGTCAACGAAACGCAATGTCCGCCCGCGAAACCCCGTCCGAACTGTTCAAGCGCTCGCTGGCGCAGACGACACGCGCGCTGGCCGGCGCCGAGGAGGAGCTGGAGGTCGCGTTCGGCGCCGAGGGGCCGCGGCTCTCGGCGGGCAAGATCGTGCTGCCGCATCCGCCGCGCGTGATCTCCGATCCCGAAGCAGAGCGCATGCGCGGCCAGGCCGACGCGATGGCGCTGCGGCTCGCGCATCACAACGAGCGCGAACACGCGCGCATGCGTCCCGGCCATCCGGACGCGCGCGCGGTGTTCGACGCGGTGGAGGAGATGCGCATCCAGTCGCTTGGCGCGAACGCCATGAAGGGCGTCGCCGCCAATCTCACCGCCGCGTTGACCGATGCGCTGGAGCGTAAGGGCGCGGCGCGCATGCAAACGCGCGACAGCGCGCCGCTTTCGGAAGCCGTCGCGCTCATGGTGCGCGAACGGTTGACCGGCGCGCCGCCGCCGCCGAACGCCAAGGCGTTGGTCGATTCATGGCGCAAGGATATCGAGCGCGACGCCGGCGGCGCCTTGGACAAGCTCGCGGCGGTGGCCGCGGATCAGCATGCATTCGCCGAGCAGATGCGCGCGGTGCTGAGCGATCTTGGCATCGGCGACGAACGTGGGCGAGACGACGAGGACGACGATCGCAGCGAGGCGACGAACGAGGAGCCGCCGCCGCAGGCGGACAATGCCGAGGGTCAGGACGAGGAAGAGGAGCAAGAAGTTCCCGCCGACCTTGAAATGGTTGAAAGCGATGTCGACGCTGACAACGAACGCACCATGTCGGTCGATATGGACGATGACTCCGACGATCTGGACGAATCCGAGGAAGACGAACCCGGCGAGAAGCCGATCAAACCAAGGACACGCGACGAGACGGATGACCCCAACGCCGGCTACAAGGTGTTCACGCGCGCCCATGACGAAGTGATCGCCGCCGAGGACCTGTGCGATGGCGAGGAGCTCTCGCGCCTGCGGACGTATCTCGATCAGCAACTGAAGCCGCTGCAAAGCGTGGTCGGGCGCCTGGCCAACCGGTTGCAGCGGCGTCTGCTTGCGAAGCAGAACCGCTCGTGGAGTTTCGACCTCGAAGAGGGCATTCTCGACACCGCGCGCCTGACGCGGGTGATCATCGATCCCATGGCGGCGCTTTCGTTCAAACAGGAAGACGATATGCCGTTCAAGGATACGGTGGTGTCGCTGCTTCTGGACAATTCCGGCTCGATGCGGGGGCGCCCCATCATGGTCGCGGCCTTGTGCGCCGACATCCTGGCGCGCACGCTGGAGCGCTGCGGCGTGAAAGTCGAAATCCTCGGCTTCACCACGCGTGCTTGGAAGGGGGGCGAGGCGAAACAGAAATGGCTGGAGGCGGGCCGTCCGCCGCAACCGGGCCGGCTCAACGACTTGCGCCACGTCGTCTACAAGGCGGCGGACGCGCCGTGGCGGCGCTCGCGGAAGAATCTCGGCCTTATGATGCGCGAGGGCCTGCTCAAGGAAAACATCGACGGCGAAGCGCTGCTTTGGGCGCATGACCGTCTGCTGGCGCGTTCCGAGCAGCGGCAAATTCTCATGGTGATTTCCGATGGCGCGCCGGTGGATGATTCCACGCTTTCGGCCAATCCCGGCAACTACCTCGAGCGCCACCTGCGCAACGTGATCCACTGGATCGAAACGCGCTCGCCGGTCGAACTCATCGCGATCGGCATCGGCCACGATGTGACGCGCTACTACCGTCGCGCGGTCACGATCACCGACACCGAGCAGCTTGGCGGCGCGATGATCGAAAAGCTTGCGGAACTCTTCGACGAACCGGCGCATGCCGCCGCGCCGGTGCGGGCGCCGCGCCGAAGGGCGGCCTAATGCGCTGGAGATCGCTTCTTTGCGCGGTGGCGCTGGCGGCGTGCGGTCCCTCAGCCGCGGACGCGCCCATCGCCGAGCAGTGGCGCGCCGTGACGTTGACGGCGACGCCCGTCGATTTCGGCGCCGAGCGCATCGGCGCGTTGCGCTTTCGCGGCGGACTTCACCTCGCGGCCGACAACCACGATCTGTTTGGCGGTTTATCCGGGCTCGATGTCTTGGAAGATGGCCGCCTGATCGCTGTAAGCGATTACGGCGAGTGGTTCGAAGCGACCTTGGTTTTGGCCGACGACGGCGCGTTGGTAGGCGTCGCCGACGCGCGGGCCGCGCTCTTGCGCGATGAACGCGGCGAACCGTTTGAGGACAAAGCGGCGGGCGATTCCGAAGGGTTGACGCAGCTTCCCGACGGGCGCTTCGCCGTGAGCTTCGAGCAAACGCAAACAATCCGCATCTACGACTTGAATCGCGATGGCCCATTTGGCGTTGCGCAAGCGGGCCCACGCCTGGCCCGGACGCAATCGCTTCCAGACAATGTTGGCCTTGAAGCGCTCGCGGTTACCAGCGAGGGCGCGCTGCTGGTCGGCGCCGAGGGCGGCGGACGGCGTACGACGCCGCTCTGGATCGCGCCAATCACGGCGGCGGCGCCGGTCGCGCGCGCGACCCGCTATCGGCCCGCGTCGGGCTACTCGCTCACGTCGCTTGATCGTTTGCCGAGCGGCGGCTTTGTCGCGCTTGAGCGTTTTTTCGCGCCCGTCCTCGGCGCGCGCGCGCGCATTACGCGCTTTTCGGAGGACGCGCTCGGCGGCGAAGAAATCTCGGCCGAGGAACTCGCGCTGATCTCGCCGCCGCTTACGCTCGACAATTTCGAAGGCGTCGCGGCCGTTCGCATGAGCGACGGCGTGACGCGACTCTACATCGTCTCCGACGACAATTTCAGCGATCGTCAGCGCACGCTGCTGCTGGCGTTCGATATCGTCGAGTAGACGCTGAGGGCGCGATGTCTCAAGCGGCGTATGATGCTATCGGAGAGGGCTATGCGCGGCGCCGGCGCGCGGACCCGCGCCTTGCGGCCGCCATTCATGCGGTGCTCGGCGATGCGCGGAGCGTGATCAATGTCGGCGCCGGCGCCGGTTCCTATGAGCCCGCCGACAAGCAGGTGTTGGCGGTCGAACCGTCGGCGTTGATGATCGGCCAACGCCCGCGCGGCGCGGCGCCTTGCGTGCAAGCGAGCGCCGAGCGGCTGCCGTTCGCAACAGCGGCGTCCGACGCGGTCATGGCGGTGTTGACGATCCATCATTGGTCGGACTGGCGCGCGGGGCTGCGCGAAATGCGCCGAGTGGCGCGCCGACGCGTCGTGCTCCTCACCTTTGACGCCGAGGTGTCGGACTTTTGGCTCATGCGCGACTATTTTCCGGAACTTATCGCGCTCGATCGCCAGATCATGCCCAAGCTGACCGATTTGGCGGCGGAACTCGGAGCATTTGCCGCCAGTCCGGCGCCGATTCCGCATGACTGCATCGACGGATTTCTTGGCGCCTATTGGCGCCGGCCCGACGTGTATCTCGATCCGGTCGCGCGCCGATCGATGTCGTCTTTCGCCCGGGTCAACGGTGAAGAGGGGCTGAAAAGGTTGAAGGCCGATCTGGAGGATGGTTCATGGCGCGCACGATACGCGCACCTTCTCGAGTTAAGCGCCCTTGATGTTGGCTATCGTTTGCTCGTGTGGGATTTCGCTTGAGGGCTCAGCCGATCAGGCTGCGCCACAGCATGTAAGCGGCGGTGGCGAACACAATGCCGGCGAACACGCGCTGAAGCAGGCCCTTTTGCGCCGCCAGACGCGAAGCGATCGCCGCCCCGATAAGGCCGCCCGCGATGCCGCCGGCGATGAACAAACCCGCCACGCGCCAATCCACTAAGCCGTCCATGGCGTAGGCGGCGGCGGTGGTCGCGCCGAACGCGCCAACAGAGAACAGGGAGGAACCGACGGCGTGCAGCATCGTCATGCCGCTTGCGGCGATGAGGCCGGGAACAATTAGAAATCCGCCGCCAATGCCGAAGAACCCGGAAACGAGGCCGACAATCAGGCCCGCGGTCAAAATGAGCGGCGCGTTCTTCGCCGTCAGACGAACATCAGGGTTTCCCTCGTCGCGACGCGGCATCAGCATGCGTACGCCGACGGCGATCATGAGCAACGCGAACAGGGGAAGCAGAACCGCGGCGTCGGTCAGCTTGCCAATGCTGGCGCCGATGGCCGCGCCAACAACGCCGGCGACAGCGAAAGCGATGGCGCAGGGCCATTTCACGTTGCCGCGTCGGGAGTGCGTGATCAGATTCGCGAAGGCGTTGACGGAGACCGCCACGGCGCTTGTGCCGATAGCCATGTGCGGATTCGCCATGCCGACGACATAGAGCAGCGCCGGCGTGGCCAGGATGGAACCGCCGCCGCCGATGAGCGCGAGCACAAGCCCAACCGCGGCGCCGCTCAACACCGAGAGGATATCTTCAAGCACCATCACACGCGCCTCATACCGTCGCCACGCGGCTTGCCTGCTATATATTAGTTGACGCTAAAATAATAAACCCCCACATAGACGCCAGAATCACCCCGCTGGAATCAACACGGAGGAGCCTATGCCTACTCGCCCCGAAGTGCGCGCGTTCTTTGACGAGCCCACCTTCACCGTCACGTATCTTGTCTGGGATGCGGCGAGCAGGAAAGCGGCGATCATCGACAGCGTACTGGACTTCGATCAGAAGTCGGGACGCACGAGCACGGCCAGCGCGCAAACCGTGTTGGACTTCGCCAAGGCCGAAGGGCTCAGCATTGAATGGATTTTGGAGACCCACGCCCACGCTGACCACCTTTCGGCCGCGCCGTTCCTGAAGCAGGCCACCGGCGCGAAAGTCGCGATCGGCGCCCACATCGACGCCGTTCAACGCGTGTTTAAGCGCGTGTTCAATCTGCCTGATCTCAAGGACGACGGCAGTCAGTTCGATGTTCTCGTCGCCGATGGCGATCGATTGCCGCTCGGCCCTCTCTCGATCGAAGCGATGCACACGCCAGGCCACACGCCGGCGTGCGTGACCTATCGCATCGGCGACGCCGCCTTCGTCGGCGACACGATGTTCATGCCCGACTATGGAACGGCGCGGGCCGATTTCCCGGGCGGCGACGCGCGCACGCTTTATCGGTCGATCAGACGTATTTTGGATTTGCCGCCAGAAACGCGGCTCTTCCTATGTCACGACTACAAAGCGCCGGGGCGCGACGCCTACGCATGGGAGACAACCGTCGCCAAGCAGCGCGCCGCGAATATGCATGTCCGCGATGGAGTAAGCGAAGATGAATTCGTCGCCATGCGCGAGGCGCGCGACAAAACGCTGGCGATGCCGGTGCTGATCTTGCCGTCGATCCAGGTCAATATTCGCGCGGGCGAGTTGCCGCCGCCGGAAGAAAACGGCGTGCGCTATCTGAAACTGCCGCTGAACGCGCTTTAGGCCACGGCGGTTGTGGAGCCGGTCCACGGAGCGCTTGTCGCTTGAAGCAACGGCCGAACTCACGTAGCTTACGTCAACGTCAAGGAGCCGTGGACAATGGCGGCGAAACGAGCGGCGAAGAAAGCGGGGCGCAAGTCTGTTCGCAAGGCTGCGAAAAGGGCCGCTCCGAAACGCGCAACCAAACATGTGCGCTCACGCGCGCGGCCTGAACGCGAGCTTGGAGATCTGCCGAGCGATGTGATGGAGCTGTCCGCTAAGCTCCGCTCGCTTTGGTGAGCGCGCGATGGCGGGGCGGGGCAAGTCGATTTTCATCAACTGCCCTTATGATAGAGCTTATGGCAAGCGCTTCTGGGGACGGACATTCGCCGTGCTCGACGCCGGCTTCGTTCCACGCGCGGCGATTGAGATCGATAACGGAGCACAGTCTCGGTTCGATAAGATCATCAAGATTGTTCGAGAATGCCCTCTTTCAATCCATGATCTGTGCCGCGCGGACACGCCGCGATTCAACATGCCGTTTGAGGTCGGCTTAGCGGTCGCGATGGCGAATGGCGCCGCACGCACGAGAAAGCGGCTGCTCATTCTGGCGACGAGTAAGAAGAAATTCGAAGCCACGTGTTCGGATTTGAAAGGAATCGACCCGAGCATTTATCGCGGCGACCCCGTGCGCGCCACGACCACGTGGCTGCAGCAGTTCTTTGATCCGCGCCGGACATTCCCGAGCCCGCTGCAAACCAAGTCCCGTTTCGATTCATTCTGGGCGGGGTTGCCGCGCGTGGCGCGCGCATGGGGCTTCGACCACCGCAACCCCACCTGGGTCGAACGGCAAGGCGCGATCCACAGCTTCCTGGAGTCTCACCCGCTAAGGCGCGGGCGGCCTTAGGCCGCGGCGGTTTCGCCGAGCTTCTTCTTGAGGTCGCGCCGGATCTTCGCCGCGCGCGGCGAAAGCTCGTCTTCGCCCGCCTTCAGCAGGTAGGCGTCGAGACCGCCGCGATGATCGACCGAGCGCAACGCCGCCGCCGTCACGCGCAGCTTGTAGGACTTGCCCAGCGCGTCGCTCGCGAGCGTCACATCGACGAGGTTCGGCTTGAACTCGCGCTTGGTCTTGATGTTAGAATGGCTGACCTTGTGGCCTATTTGGCGGTTGACGCCGGACAGCTCGCAGCGGCGGGACATGGTTTCGCGCTTTCGTATGCGGGTGGAAATTTGAAGCGCGGACGCTTACGCGAACGGCGTTGCGGGGTCAAGGCGGGCCGGGATTGCCGGTCCCTCCATGAAACGGCCCGAATTGGTTCATGTGCTGATCAGCGAGGCGGCGGTATGCCATGCTTCGAAATGCGATGGGAGACGACGGGTATGCGCTTGTTTGCGGCGGCGGTAGGCGGGCTGGCTTTGGCCCTGCTGGCGGGGCCTTCCTCGGCGCAAACCGCCGAGCGCCGGGTGGAGGCGACCTTTACCGCGATCGCCCGGGGCGTCAGCGCCGGGGAATTCACCTACAGCTTCGCCCAGACCGGCGCGACCTATGAAGTCAACGCGCGTCGCCGGCTGACCGGCCTTGCGCGCACGCTGATGGGCGGCAGCCAGGATTACACTTATTCCGTGCGTGGCGCGGTGGCCTCGAGCGGCCTCCTGCAACCCGCCGCCTACCAGCATCGCGGCGGCCGCCGGGACCGCCTCGTCCGCTCGACGTTCACCGCCGACGACATCGTCACCACGGCCGAGCCGCACATGGGCATGGGCGATCCCCCCGCGACCCAGGCTCAAAAGCGCGGCGCGGTCGATCAGCTCACCGCCATCGCCCGCATGATCACCGCCAGCAACGACCC
This sequence comes from Hyphomonadaceae bacterium UBA2389, assembly GCA_002343395.1. Taxonomy (GTDB): domain Bacteria; phylum Pseudomonadota; class Alphaproteobacteria; order Caulobacterales; family Aquidulcibacteraceae; genus Vitreimonas. Next base: position 19,229 of record DDSN01000061.1, read on the forward strand.
CTGCTCGGGCACGCAGCGCGTGTACATGGATGGACGCTCCCGCTTCGACTTCGTCATGAGCCCGAGCGGCACGGTCGATGTGGATACGGCGGCCTACCGGGGCGAGGCGCTGCGCTGCCGGGTGCAGTTCCGCCCGATCGCGGGCTTCTCCGATCCGCAGGAGCCGTCGACGCTGACCTTCCTGTTTGCGCGCACCCCGAGCGGTCTCTACGCGCCGATCCGGATCGAAATGCCGTCGGATGACGTCGGCGTGGTGCGGCTGGAGGCCCGCCGGCTCAGCGTCAATGGCCAGCGCCTGCGCTGAAACACGCGACAGTCTTTTTGAAAACGCCGGGCAATCGCCCGGCGTTTTGCTATTCGGGCAGTCTTGTGTGTTACTTAAGTATTAACCGCAAGATGTAGCCGTGAACGGACAAGAAACGAATCACTAGAAGCGATTCGTCGATGATTCGTTCTGCTTTTATCCGCTTCTTGAAATCGCCCGATCCGCCTCCCATCGTCGGCCCCATGAGTGCGCATCGATCGCCTCCTCTGCGAGCCGTGTTGGGGCCCACCAACACCGGCAAGACCCACCTCGCCATCGAGCGGATGCTCGGTCACGCCTCGGGCATGATCGGGCTGCCGCTCCGGCTGCTGGCGCGCGAGGTTTATGATCGGGTCGTCGCCGCCAAGGGCGAGGCCGCCGCCGCGTTGATCACCGGCGAGGAGAAGATCGCGCCAGAGAGCGCGCGCTATTTCGTGTGCACCGTGGAGGCCATGCCGCTCGACCGAGCGGTGGAGTTTCTGGCGGTGGACGAAGTCCAGGTCGCGCGCGACCTCGACCGCGGCCATGTCTTCACCGATCGCATCCTGAACGCGCGCGGCTTCGGCGAAACCATGCTGCTCGGATCGGACACCATGCGCCCGATGATCCGGCGGCTGTTGCCCGACGCCGAGATCGTGCGGCGCGAGCGAATGTCGACGCTGACCTATGTCGGCGCGCGTAAGATCACCAAGCTGCCGAAGCGCTCGGCCGTGGTCGCGTTCTCCGCGGAGGAAGTCTACGCCATCGCCGAACTGTTGCGCCGCCATCGCGGCGGCGCTGCCGTGGTGATGGGGGCGCTCAGCCCGCGCACGCGCAACGCTCAGGTCGCGCTTTATCAAAGCGGGGAGGTCGACTTCCTCGTGGCGACCGACGCCATCGGCATGGGCCTGAATATGGATGTCGATCACGTCGCCTTCGCCTCGCGGCGCAAATTCGACGGCCATGGCTGGCGCGACCTGCGCGCCGACGAGATCGCGCAAATCGCCGGGCGCGCCGGCCGGTTCACCCGCGACGGTACGTTTGGCGAGACCGGCGAGTGCCCGCTCTTCGACGAGGATTTGATCGAAAGGGTCGAGGCGCACGAGTTCGAGGCGGTCGACTTCATTCAATGGCGCAACGAGGCGCTCGACTTCTCAAGCGTCGAGGCGCTGGCTTCGTCGTTGGAGCGGGCCGTACCCCGGCCTGGGCTTGCGCGCGTGCGCGGCGCCGACGACGAGATGGTTTTCAAGCGCCTGCGCGAGGACGCGGATTTCATCGCCGGGATGAGCGGCGCGGCGCGGGTGCGCCGGCTTTGGGAAGCGTGCCAGCTGCCCGACTTCCGCAAGGTGTCGCCGGAGGAACACGTCCGGCTCGCGGGTCGCATCGCCGGCTACATCCTGGCGCCAAAGGGGCGCGTCCCCAGCGAATGGGTGAGAGCAGAACTCGAAAAACTCGATAGCGGCGCGGGCGATCTCGATGCGCTGCAGTCGCGCCTGGCGCACGTGCGCACATGGACTTACGCCGCCAGCCGCCCCGATTGGCTCGAAGACGCGGAAGAGTGGCGCTCGCGTACGCGGGCGCTCGAGGACAAACTCTCCGACGCATTGCACGACGCGCTCACCCAGCGTTTCATCGATCGGCGAACCTCGGCGCTGCTGAAGGGGCTCAAGCGAGAGGACGCTTTGCTCGCGGGCATCTCGGAGGAGGGCGAGGTCACCGTCGAAGGCCATTTCGTCGGGCGCTTGCTGGGGCTCGAATTCGTGCCGGATCCCCGCGTCGCCGGCGATGTGGAGGGACGGGCCGTGCGCAACGCGGCGCTGCGCGCGTTGCGGCCGGAGGTGTCGCGGCGATTGGCGCGCCTTGCCTCAGCCGCGGACGCCGCGCTTGAATTGGCGCGAGACGGACGCGTCGTGTTTGAAGGCGCGCCGGTCGCGCGCTTGAAAGCGGGCGCACCGCTCCTGAAACCGCGGCTTGAGATGATCGGCGCCGAACATGCGGGCGAGGCCGAACGCGGCGCCGCACGCGAGCGCTTGGAGTTTTGGCTGGCGCGCCGCGTGGCGGCGAACTTGCGCCCGCTGGTCAGCCTGGAGGTCGCGTGGCGCGAAGGTCGCTTGCCGCCCGATGCCCGCGGGCTTGCGTTCCGTCTGATCGAAGCGGGCGGCGCCCTGGATGCGAACAAGGAAGACTTGACGCACGTAAGCGCTAGCGCGCGCGCCGCGCTGACGCGGCTCGGCGTGCGCATCGGCAGGCACTCGGTTTTCATGCCGGGTCTGGTGAAGCCGCATGCGGCGCAGACGCTGGCGATCCTCGCCCATGCGGGGCGCTCGGGATCGTTGTTCTTGCCGCGCGCGGGCGCGTTGTCAGCGCCGCTTGACGATCGCGCTGGATGGAGGGAGTGCGCGGTCGCTGGTTATTTTCCGTGCGGACCCGTCGCCGTGCGGTTCGACATAGTCGAGAAACTCGCCGCCGCTGTGGAACAGCCGGAGCAACCGGCGGACGCCGCGCTGGCGCGGCTTGTCGCGCGGCCGCTGCGTGAGCTTTCGGGCATCTTGGCCGCCCTCGGATACGAAAAGCCGCCGGCCGAGGAGGGCGAGGCGCGCTTCTGGCGCCGTCGCGCCGCGAAACAGCGACAAGGTCGGCGTCCGCAGCAGGATAACGCCTTCGCGGTGCTTGCGGCGCTGCAGCCCGGACCACCGCGGCCGACCTCTAAGAAGCGAGCCAAACGGGCGTGAGCGATCGTCAAAGATTGGACGTGTGGCTTTTCCGGGCGCGTCTGTCCAAGACGCGCGCCGAAGCCGCGCGCATGATCGGCGAGGGCGGCGTACGCCTAATGCGTGATGGCGGCAGCCGACGGGTCGAGAAAGCTTCGGTCGAGGTGGGCGTGGAGGATGCGCTGCTGATCCCCGCGCGCGGCCGTATCCGCACGATTCGCGTGCGCGGCTTGGGCGCGCGGCGGGGGCCCCCAGCCGAGGCGCGGACGTTGTATACGGAGGAGGATTAGGTCCCGCGACTTGGGCGCGCACCAGGACCTTCGCGCCGGGGGATCGGCTTGACGCTGTCCGCGCGCGAAGTCATGTCAGGCGCGCCATGACCTATATCGTCACCGACGCCTGCGTGCGCTGCAAATACATGGACTGCGTCGAAGTCTGTCCGGTGGACTGCTTCTACGAAGGGCAGAATTTTCTCGTCATCCACCCTGACGAGTGCATCGATTGCGGCGTTTGCGAACCCGAATGCCCCGTTGACGCCATCAAGCCCGACAGCGGCGACGATCCGGACGGCAAATGGCTGAAGATCAACACCGAGTATTCCAAGGTGTGGCCGAACATCACGGTTAAGGGAACGCCGCCTGCGGATGCGGACAAGTTCAAGGGCGAGAAGGGCAAATACGAGAAATATTTCAGCTCGGAACCCGGAACCGGGGAATAGCCATCCGCAAAGGATGGGTTCCAAAACCGCCTAAACTGTGATACACAATTTCTAAATCGAAAGGCGCGGCTTGGGCTGCGCCCGGCAGTCGGATCAAGTTCATCAAGCGCCGCTTGGCGCTACGCCATGACAACAGCGGGCGGGTTTCCGTCCGCTTTTCCGTGTCTTGGCAGGTGATGGCGCCGACGCCGCCATAAGACGGAGTTGGGAATGCAAACAGCTTCTGCGGCTATCGCTTTTCGTCCTGGCGACCACATCGTTTACCCCGCGCACGGCGTAGGCCGCGTGATGGGGGTTGAGAAGCAGGCGGTCGCCGGCATCGATCTCGACGTGTTCGTTATCTCGTTCGAGCAAGACAAGATGACGCTGCGGGTGCCGACCGCCAAGGCGCGCGCCAGCGGCATGCGTCCGCTGGCCTCGGGCGACGTGGTGAATCAGGCGATGAAGACGCTGCAAGGCCGCGCCCGCATCAAGCGGACGATGTGGAGCCGTCGCGCTCAGGAATACGAGGCGAAGATTAACTCCGGCGACCTGGTTCAGATCGCCGAAGTGGTGCGCGACCTGCACCGCGCCACGGACCAGCCGGAACAATCGTACTCCGAGCGCCAGCTGTATGAGAGCGCGCTCGACCGCATGGCGCGGGAGCTGGCCGCCGTCGAGAAGACCGACCGCGACGCCGCCGTGCAGAAACTGACCGCGTCGTTGGCGCTGAAGAAGCCGCGCGGCGCGGCCGCCGCGGTTGAGGCGGAGGCGGAAACCGCCGAGGCGGACGCGGCCTAAAGGCGCGGACTCTTAGGATCAAGCAAGAGGCCGGGTCCCTGGGACTCGGCCTTTTGTGTTTTAGTCCATCGTCTCAATTTGCCGGGCGTCGTCGATGCACATCTGCGGCGCATCGCGGAACACGCCGAGCGCGCCGCGGGCGCGGACGCGCGCGCCAGCCAGCGAGTCCAACGCCGGGCCGTCCCATGCCACAAGGCTTTCGCCGAAAATGACCATGGCGAACGGCGGCTGCTGCGTTTGCTCCAGGATAATCGCGGCGCGTCGCTCATCGCGCTGAACCTCAGCGACCACGCCTTCGATCAGCCGGTAGGGGGCGTCGCCGCGAAGGCAGCTCGTGTTCGCGCGCGTTGCCAGCCGGGCGGCGCCGCGCGCGTCGAGCACGCGGTAATCGCGCCCCGCCCAAAGGCCGCGCTGCGCCGCGCGTGCACGATCTTCGAGGCGCAACAGGTCCGGTATGCGAGCGTGATTGCCACGGCGCGGTCGAACAAACGCCGCTCCGCGCGAAACCAACTCATGCTGCAGCCAAAACCAGCGCCCGCCTTCGCTGCGCACGTACACGTGCGCTATGGCGGCTTCGGGCGGCGGCGCCGTCTCGCCTTCCCGGGGGCGGCCAACCCAGCGGCGCTCGCCGCCGTACGCGAGGAGCACTTCGCGATGGAGGGCCAGAGCTTCCAACTCTCCTTGTGCTTGGGAGGCGTAGCGCGCCTCGCCGCTCGGCGCGTCCACCTCCGCCAGGAAAACGCGCAACCCGCTCTCCAGCACAAGCGTGTCGCCATCGAAGGCGCGCGCGACGCGTCCGCTTTCGCCACGTTGTAAGTCGCCGATGCGCGGTCCGCATGCGCCGAGCAGCAGCGCCAGAACCGCGAACGCCGCCCAGGCTGTCTTAGCCGGGATCACGCAGCTTGCTCATGATCACGCTGTCGCGGATGCCGAGGTGCGTTTTCCAATTGCCGCGGAGCAGTCCTTCGCGCTGAAAGCCCGCGCGCAGGAAGAGCGAGAGCGACGCCGAATTGTCGGGATCGATATCGGCGGCGATGCGATGGAGGTCCAAGTCCTTGAACGCATGCTCGCAGACGAGGCTCACCGCGCGCGAGGCCAGTCCCCGGCCGGTGGCGTCGCGGCGCATGATGATGCCGATCTCGCCGACGCCGTCGCGCGCGGAGAAGAGCCCAATGCGGCCCAGGGCTTCGCCGCCGGCTTCGGTGATCGCCCACACGCGTCCGTGCGCGAGCGCCAGGGTCTGGGCTATGTCGCGGCGGGTGTCGTCAACGCTGGCGTGCGCGGGGCTTGACCAGAAATGGTGCGTCTCCGGATCGCGATGCGCGATGAACAGCGCTTCGGCATCGCCCAGCGCAAGCGGGCGGAGCACGATTCCCGGGCTGGAAAGCGTCGCTGGCGTCATGGCGCGTCGACAGCCGCGAAGATCGCGTCGCGTAACGCGCGCGAAAAGCGCTCGCCGGCGCGCCCTTCTCTCCGGCGCGTCGCCGGGTAGAAGACGACGCCGCTCGGCGGACGCCCAAGCGCGGTGCGCACATGGCCGACCGCCTCCTGGGGCAGGGCTTGGATGCCCGTGTCCTGGCAAATGAACACAATGCGCGCAGGCCCAAGGGCCTGGACAGTCTCGCCGATCTCCCAAACGATATTCTCGCTTACGCTCGACAGATCGATGATCGCGACGTCGACGCTTTTCAGCGCTTTGCTCACGGCGTCGCGCCAGTGCGCATCGGAGATGCGCATAATTGTGGCGCCTCTGCGTTTACCGGCGATCATCTGACGCAATAGCGAAGGCAGCCGCGCGTAGTCGTCGCGGTTACGCGATAGCGCCGCGCCCAGAGGGCCGGCGAGCGCGGCAAACGCCATCACGAGAAGCGTCGCCGCCATGAAGGCGACAAGCGCGATCGCGACGATGAGCACCAAAACCATCGCGGTCGCCAACGCGTGGCCGATCGCTTGACCAATCGCTTCGCTGAAGTTCGCCGCGTCGGGGCGCCAAGTTTCAGCTTGCCGTTGCACGTCGTTCCAGGTCCGCCAGGCTCCAAAGCCGCCGAGCATTGCGATGGGGATGAACAGGACCCAGAAAACCGGCGCCAGACGGTTGCGCCGCTGCTCAAAGGAAAGCCGCACGTCGCGGTCCTGCAGCGTCAACGCGCTGACGCCGTGCCGCGCCAGCCGGTCTATGACGCGCGATGGACGAAACGCGGCGCCGCTTTCGGATTGGAACCGCCGCAGCCACATCACTTGCAGCCGTTGCGGCGTCAACGCGGCGCGAACCGCCGAGAAGGTCCAGCGCGCGATCACCGTCACCAGGAACGCGAAGCCGAGGACCAATCCCGCTACGATGAGCGCACTGCCGCGGTCGTCGGCGCTGTCCTCGCTGAGCACGACATAGCCCGCCGCGCCGACGCACAGACACGCAAACGCCCAGATCGGAAGCGACGCAAGAAACGCCCAAAACCGCGCCGTCGCGCGGTCCCGCGCGACCAGGGCTCCGATGCTGCGCTTGGACATGGCACGCCCCTCCGCTAGAGGAGCCTAGTCGCTTGCGGGCGTGGTTTCTACAGCGAAGGTTCGCCTCTATTCGGCGAATACGGGCTTTCCAGCGAACATTTCGGCGGCGCGTTCGGAGCGCACGCGCTCCAAGCGAAGGTCAGCAATGTCCTGGGCGAGCTTCGCCTTTGTCGCTTTGGCGGGCAGCTTACGCACACGCCCCGACAGCGCCTCATAGATGCCGTTGAGCGCTTCGCGCGATACCTTCTTGTCCGACTGAATGCGTTTGAGTTCCGCGCGGAAACCATCGTCGCTCGCGAATACTCCGCGAAGCGCTTGCACCAGAGCGTCAACGCTCACGGTGTCCCTATCAGCTGGCTCGTCGGCACGCGTCATCATCTGAAAAAACGAAGCAACGGACATGTCGTCATGCCGCGCCAAATTGGTAAAAAAGGTGCTAAGATCGCTCGCCAACTCAGGCGACGCCTCATGATCACGCACCGCGGTTTCCAGTGCTTGGCGTATGTCTTTGACCTTGGCCATCACAGCCTTTGCGTCACCTCCGCACCGGCGCGAACAAAGACTTGTTTCGCCTTCGCATCTCTAAAATAGGCGATCCCCTTGCCGGCTGCATCCCTTATCGCGTGCGTCCGCGGCACAAATGCGGTCCTCATGACAATTTCGCCATTCGAGCGAGCGGCGGCGGGCCAAATTTCGCGAAGTTTGATTTCCAACTCCCGGAGTTCGGCTTCCTCGACCGGACGCAGCCCCGTCGCGACGAGCGTAATGCTCGGGATCACTCCAAGGAGCTTTAGGTTTGGAAACGCCTCTTCCCGCATGCGCATCAACTGTCGCGAGAAGTACTCGGCGCCGGGTATCGACAATCCGTCGGGTTGCGTGGGAACGAGCAGGTGGCTTGCGGCGGACAGAGCGTTGATTGTCGCCGTTGTTATGCGCGGCGGGCAGTCGACAAGCACGATGTCGTACGCTGATTTGAAGTCAGCTGAATCCAGATAGCGCAGGAGATTGTATCGTACCTCCTGGTCGGGGTTCGTGAGCCACTGGACGAAAAGTTCGTTCTCGACGGTCGCGAAAGGGTAGGTCGCTCGAAACAGCCTGACCTGGCCGCGATCACGTTCCCGGAAGCGCATCGGGGGCGCGAAGTTTAGCGCGTCCTCCGTCGCTTTTTTTCCAAGCAACAGGTGGTGGGCGCTCATGGAAACGTCGGTAATGCCCGCCTGCCCAAGCACCGTTTGGGAGAGCGACCCTTGATAGTCAAAGTCGATCAGCAGCACTCGCTTGTTCTGCGGGTCGGATGAAAAATGAGCGCCTAGGTTGGACGTTATGGTGGTCTTGCCCACGCCGCCTTTCATGTTGGCGACGACAATGATGGGCGGTCTGCTCGACTCATAGATCGCCGGTCGTTGCGGCGGCTTGCGCTCCCATATCGTTCGTTCGATCAGCGCGCGCGTCTCCTGATCCTCTGGCGGCGTGATAAGCGCAACGTCTCGCTTCTTTTGGCCGAGCACGGCCCAAAGCGTGATTATCGCGGCCACCAAGCCCAGAACGGCGGTTAGAAGGCCGATAAGCTCCGCTGTCATATTTCTCCCCCAGCACACGGAGGTTAACGCGGATTAACAAATTGGCAAATGCTAGGTTGAATACTCGGCCTCGCTCGCCCTCCGCTCACTCGCCCGCACTTTGACGCTTTCGCTCCGCAGTTGGCCGCAGGCGGCGAGGATGTCGCGCCCGCGCGGCGTGCGAATGGGGGAGGAGTAGCCGGCGCGGTTCAGCACTTCGGCGAATTTCTCGATCGTCTCCCAGTCCGAGCATTCGTACGGGCTGCCCGGCCATGGATTGAAAGGAATGAGATTGATTTTCGCCGGAATGCCGGCGAGCAGCTTCACCAGCGCCTTCGCCTCGGGGATCGTATCGTTCACGCCTTTCAGCATGACGTACTCAAAGGTCACGCGTTTGGCGTTGCCGAGCGAGGGATAGGTTCGGATCGCCTGGAACAATTCCTCCAAATTGTACTTCTTGTTGAGCGGCACAAGCTGATCGCGCAACGCGTCATTGGTGGCGTGCAGCGAGATCGCCAGCATCGCGCCGGTGCGCTCGCCCAACTCCTTGATCCGCGGCGCGACGCCCGCCGTGCTCACGGTGACGCGGCGGCGTGAAATGGAAATTCCGTCGCCGTCGGAGATCGTGTCTATGGCGGCCGCGACATTGTCCAAATTGTACAAGGGCTCGCCCATGCCCATGAACACGATGTTGGTGAGCTGACGTTCGCCGTCGTTGAGCGGGCGCTCCGGCGTCGGCCATTCGCCGAGCGCGTCGCGCGCGATCATCACCTGCGCGACGATTTCCTGCGCCGTCAGATTGCGCACCAGCTTCTGCGTGCCGGTATGGCAGAAGGTGCAATTCAGCGTGCATCCGACTTGGCTGCTCACGCACAGCGCGCCGGAGCGACCAACGTCGGGAATGAACACACATTCGCCTTCAACGCCGGGTCCGAACCGGACCAGCCATTTGCGCGTGCCATCCTGGCTTACCTGCGCGGCCGCGATCTCGGGCCGGTCGAGCGTGTAGTGCTCGGCCAAGGTCGCGCGCAGCTCCTTGGCGACGTTGGTCATGGCCCAGAAGTCGGTGACGCCATAATGATAGATCCAGCGCCACAGCTGCTCGGCGCGCATCTTGGCTTTGCGCGGCTCGACGCCGACAGCGATCAATTTCTCGGCGAGCTCGGCCTTGCCGAGGCCGGCGAGCGAGGGTTTTGCAGGCGCGCTCACTTCGACCCGCGCTGTAATTTTGGCAGGGCGCTTTCGAGCGCATCGGTCACGACTTCATTCAGGGACTTGCCCTCGCGCGCCGCAAGTTGCGCGTACGCGCGGTGCAATTCGGGCCGCGTGCGCACATTGAACTGACCTTTGAAAGGTCTATCCGGTTCGCGCCCCTCCGCGGCGCAGTCGGCGAGGTAATCGTCCACGGCTTCGTGAAAGGCCTTGATGAGCCCTCCCGCCGTCGCGCTTTCAAAGGTAACGAGGTCGCGAATGTTGGCGAGCTTGCCATGAAACACGCCGTCAGCTTCGCTGAGGTCGGCGACGCCGACATAGCCCTTGTACTCCAGGTGGGTCATAACAAACCCTCTAACTCCAACACATCGCGGATTTCCCGCAGGACATAGAGCTTCACCACGTTCGCGGGGTGAGGCGCATGCAAGCTGAGCGTCGGCAGCCCTTCGCCCTTGAACTTGCGCCGCGAGCCTTTGCCCTTCTGCTCGACATAGCCGAAATGCGCGAGCAAACGCGCGAGTTCGGCCCAGGTGAAATCAGCCGGCTGCTGCTTGAAACGTTCAACGAGCTTGTCGATCGAGGCCACGACCTGCCTTTGTAACTAATTATAGTTGCAAAAAGAGGGTGGCGTCAAGCACGCCCTCACTCTCGCGCCGTCGGCGGTGTTGTCGCGTGCTGCTCGCGGAGCGTGATGACCAGCGTGGCGGCCACGACGATGCCTGCGCCCGCCATGGTGATCAGATCGGGGGTTTCACGAAACAGGGCGAAGCCGACGATGAGAGCGAAGACGAGCCGCGTATAGTCGATCGGGGACATGGCGGCCGCGTCGCCCAGGCTCATGCCCTTGATGTAGCACACTTGCGCGCCGAGCCCCGCCACGCCCATCGCCGCGAGCAGGGCGAAGTCTGGCGCGGTCGGCCAACGCCATTCCATCAGCGCGAACGGCGCGACGAATACAAAGCCCAGCGCCGCGCTCCACACGGTCAGCGCGGTCAAGCTGTGATCGCGCGTCAGCACTTTCATCCCGGTGACGGTGGTGGCGAACAAAGCGGCCCCGCCCAGCGCCGAAATCGCGGGCCAGCTCACGGCGAAATGCGCGCTCGGACGCAGCATGATCAACACGCCGACAAAGCCGACAAGCGTCGCGCCGATGCGCCAAGGGCCGACCGTTTCGCGCAGCGCGAAAATCGCCAGCGGCACGATCCAGAGCGCGCGTGTGAACGAGAGTGCGTTGGCTTCCGCGAGCGGCATGGCTTGGTAGGCGTAGAAACTCAGAATGACAGCCAGCGTTCCCGCCGTGGCGCGGAACAGGAGGATGTCGTGGCGCTTGGCCGCGAACGCGCCGCGCGGATCGCGCAAGATCACCGGCGCGAGCACAACCAGCCCAGCGAGCTGGCGGTAGAACGCTTGCAGCGCGGGCGAATAGCCGTCGCCCAGGAATTTCACCAGCGTCGTCATCAGCGTGAACGCCAACGCGGATCCCAGCATCCAGAGCGCGCCGCGCGCATTGGCGGAAAGGCGATGATACGCGGCGGCGAGGTCGGTCATGGACGCTTGGTTGTGCGCGCGGTCTGGGATTGTCGCAAGGCCGGAAGTGCGGAGGGAAACGTCACGCGCGCGCGAACGCGGGCTTGACGTCGGTGCGCAAAAAGTCGTCGCCGACAAAAAGCAGCGGGCATGCGCGTTCCTCGGCCAGCGCGTAGGCGAAGCAATCGCCGAAGTTGAGGCCCGCGGGATGAACGTCCTTGCCCCATCGCGCATAAGCGCGCGCCACGCGGCGGGCGACAGCTTCGGTAACTGGGGCGATCTCGCATCCCAATTCTTCGATAAGCTCGCGCATCTCGGGTCCGGTGTTGCGGAGCGCGGAAACGAGCAGGGCTTCGGCGAGCGTGGCCGCGGAGATGACAATGGCGTCGGCGGCGTCCAGCGCCGTGATGCAATCGGCTGCTTGACGTTCGCGCAGGAGGACAGCCATCAGCGCCGAGGTGTCAACCGCGATCATTCGGGGCCGTCATTTGGGCAGGCCTTCATCGCCGTAAAGGAAGTCTTGGCTGCGCGCGGCGTCGGGGCCTGGGCTCGCCTTGGCGGCGGCGATGGCGCTGATCTCCTCAAGCCGCCGCCGCCGCGTGCCGGGTTGCCTCGCGCTCCGGATTGGCGTCAGGCGGATGATTTCGTGGCCGTGGCGGGTCAGGATGATGTCTTCACCGGCCTCCGCGCGGCGAATGAGTTCGGTCAATTGGCCCTTGGCGTCGCTCACGGAAATCTTGGCGCTCATCGGCATATAATGGACCATTTACTGGTCCAAATCAAGGCGCGGCTTCGGTGGCCGCCAGATATTCGTTCGAGACGGCGCGGATAGCGTCCATGATGTCGGGCGATACCTCACAAGGCGCATCGTCGCTCCCCATGCCGAAAGCGTAGCGCCATGCGTTGGCGAGCGTGAGGAGCATCAAGAACTCGGGCTTGGTGAGTTTCAGAGGCGCCGCCGAGCCCAATTGATCCAAGAGCCTCAGGCGTAGGGCGGCGAAGTATTCCCGCGATCCGGCGGCGTTTGAAACGTCCATCTGTTGCGTCACAACGCTTTGCGCGAGGACGTGGCAGAGCGCCGATTTCTCCTGCTCGGTCGCATCGATCAGAACGTGATCGCCAGCCGTTCCGCCAAATCTCATCGGCGCGCCCGCGGCGGTTCGCTCATCTCCGGCGGCGGGCCCCCCGGCATGATCGGCCGCGCCGGGTAGCCGCCGAGCGCGAGCAGACGGTCGTACATCACGATGGCGCCGGCGAGGCCGACATTGACGCAAAACTTCGTCGGTATCTTCACCACATGCGCGCAGCGCGCGAGCAGAGCCGGCGAAAGCGAGCCGCGCTCGCGTCCCAGCACATAGGCCGCCGCTTGCGGGTGCATGAAGCGCGGCAGCTCGACGGCGTCGTCGGTCAACTCCACGCCGACCAGCGCGCAGCCCTTCGGCAGGAGCAGCGCGTCCGCGTTGTCCCAAGGATAGTAAGGCACGTGATCGAAGCTGCGCGAGGTGTCGGCGTTGTAGGCCTCGCGCACCTTGGGATGCGCGTTGATGGTGAAGAAGAAGCTCGCGCCGAAGGCGTGCGCCGTGCGCATGAGCGCACCCAGATTCATGGGCTTGGAATCTCCTCCGCGCCGATGCCGAAATAACCGCGCATCAGCCGCGCTCACGGGGGAACGCGCGGAACAAGGGACAAGCGCTATCGGTCCAGCCGTCGACCAACGCGTAGTCGGCGAGCTCTGGGTCCGTTCCGCCGTTTCTCGCCTGCACGATGAAGTCCCACTCTTCGCGATCAATGAGCGCGAACTTCCGGAGCCCAGAGGCTGTCATGTAGAAACACAATCGCCCGACCGGAGGCTCCGTCGCTCCAGTGGTTGGATCGAACGCAATGCCATCGGCGTCCGACATCATGTACAGATCCTCAAACACGAGCACGCCCGTTCGTGTCGCGAACCATGCCGCCCACAGCGCCAGACAAGCCAAGAGTACGTAAACGAGCCCGCGCATCAGCGCCGGCAGTTCTCATACGGCCCGCCGCGCGCGCCGGTCAGCGTGGCTTCGCCGCCGCGTTCCCAGTATTCCACCGCGCCATTGGAATAGCGCGCGCCGGACGCCGCCTGCACGTGGGGCAGGGCGTACACTTGCCCGCCGGCAAACACTTCCGCCGAGCCATTGTTCTTGATCCGCGCCGAGAACGCCGCGCCGCCGTCGCAGCGCCAATCCATGCGGTTGCCGATCGTTCCTGTCGATGCGCAGGCGGAGAGCGCGAGCAGCGCCGCGGCGATTGCGAGTTTCTTCATTGTGTCACCTAAAAGTTTTGACTTCACGCCGGCCGGAAGAGGTAGCGATGCCCCGCTTCATACCTTCGCTGGCGAACGGCGCGGCGACATTTCCGTTTCTGTCCACCGCGATCAAGCCGCCATAGCCGCCCAGCTGGCGTACGTCCTCGATCACGGCGTTCGCCGCGTCCTCCAGGCGCGCGCCCGCGTAAGCGATGCGCGCCGACACGTCCGCGGCCGCGTTCACGCGCATGAAGTATTCGCCGAGACCCGTGCAGGAGACAGCCGCGCGTTCGTCCGCCCAACAGCCGGCGCCGATGATCGGGGTGTCGCCGACGCGCCCCGGCAGCTTGCCTTGCAGGCCGCCGGTCGATGTCGCGGCCGCGAGCCTGCCCTGTACGTCGCGCGCGACCGCGCCGATGGTGCCGGTTTGCGCGCTGGCCGCGCCGCTCTCGGCGGCGACGTAATAGCTGTGCGGGTCCTCCACGCGCGGGAAGTCGCGCGTGCGCGCGAACGCCTCCGCGCCGGCGCCGACGAGCAGCACATGCGTGGTGTGCTCCATCACCCCGCGCGCCACCCGCACCGGCGAGAGAAACCCGCGCAGCGCCGCCACCGCGCCCGCGCGCCGCGTCGCGCCGTCCATCAGCGAGGCGTCGAGTTCGACATCGCCGGCCGCGTTCGGGGCCGATCCCTTGCCGGCCTGGTGCAGTCCGCACGCCTCCAACGCTTCGGCCATCGCGGTCACCACATCGAGCGCGCTGTCCCCGCGCGTCAACATCGCCGCGCCTTCTTCGAGCAGCGCGGCCATGTGATCTTCTTCATGCTTGTAGACGCGCGCCGCGATGGCCCCGGCGCCGCCATGGAGTGCGAGGGTCCAAGTCATGAGGAAACAACGGCGCTGTCTGAACGCTCTCCCCCTAGAGGGGGGAGGGGCCAGGGGTGGGGGTGATCGAAGGCTGCGCGGAGGGCGAAGCGCGCCAGAAGGCGCACGCTCCAAGCATGTTCAGGCTGTGCTTCACCCCACCCCCTGACCCCCTCCCCCTCTAGGGGAGGGGGAGCGTTGCGCTAAGATTCTCGTGTGTGCGCAGCGCTGCAGCTGATCCTCAATCGCCCCCTCTCCCTCCTTTGGGAGGGGTCCGGCGCGTTCCCGTGAAGCGGGAGCGATTGCACTGCAATCGCAGCGCCGGACGGTTGGGGTGAGGGTGGAGTGCTATCGTCCGCAAACCTTGCGCTCGCCGTGCACTCAACCATCAACCGAATTGCGCCGCCCCCTCACCCTGCCCTCTCCCCCAAAATTGGGGGAGAGGGTTCGCGCGCAGAAACACGAAGGCCGCTCCGAAAGGGGCGGCCTTATTGTTGCGCACTCGGTTTGGGACGTTCATCACGCACGACGCAACGCCACGCCTCACACTCGATGCCCCACCAAAAGCGTTCTCTCACGGCACGATCAAGGTGATCGACCGTTTCCCAGGGGACGAATGTAGCCCGCCCATCATGGAGCGCCAGAAGACCTCTTTCATAAAGGCGCAATACGCGCACAGAGCGTTGATGCTGGTCGATGGCAACGCTCGCGAGGGGGGTCGTTTGTGCAGTCAAGGAACTAACGCCCTTCGACCAACCAAACCCCAGAACCAAGATCGCAATCGCAGGTGCAAAGACCGCGAGCAAACCATGGCGCACGCTCATTCGCCCACCCACACCTGGATGACGAATGGCCCAGCTTGCGATCCAGAGCCAACCTACGGCGACCAGCACTGCAAAAATGCTGACCGCGATCTCTCCAACCGACACAAGTATGAACACGATCATGCCAGCCATCATCACTTTGGGGCCATGATCCAGAACCCACACAAAGATCCCGAGACAGCCCTTTGCAGGCGGCAATGGGTCTCTTGGCTTTTCCTGGGCGCGCAAACGGTCATCAACCAGCCCAACCGGTAAGCGGAGACCAAAGCCAAGTGCAAAGTATGGAAGCCAACTCAGCGCGTTCTTTGTGAAGTCCGCGAGCGTGATTGGTAAGTCTCCAAGCGACAGGCTGAGTGCCGCAAGAAACGCCATTTCATACACCACGCTCACGACGAAGGTAGTCGCAATTGCGGCAGTTACTATTGCGCCAACATCATCAAAATGCAGACGATCCGGGCGAGCGCGATTTTGTGCGGCTTCCGTCATCAAATTCACATGCAGATCGATTCGCGCACAGGTGTCCAGTCATCCGCCGTTACATGACGTTAGGCGTGTCGATTTCAGCACCGGCGCCAACACCTCAGGCACCGATCCGAGCGGCTAGTCTGGCACATACCTCAACTTCACCGCTCCCTCCCCGATCCGCTCGCTTCCCACCAGCCGCAGCTTTGGCGTGACGCCCGCGAAGAACGGCGCGCCGTGGCCGAGCACGACCGGATGCAGGAAGATGTGAACTTCATCGATCAGCCCAAGCTTGCTTAAGCTCGCCGCAAGCTTCGGACCGCCCACTTCGATCTCGCCATCGACTTCAGATTTTAGTTTGCGCGCCGACGCTTCCAAATCATCGCCGAGCAAAGTCGCGTTCGGGCCGACCCCCGTCAGCGAGCGCGACACCACCCATTTCGGCATACGCCTCCACGCCTGCGCGAAGGCACGCAAATCGCCCTCGACCTGAGGCTCGCCAGCCCATTCGTCGCCGTCCCAATAGCGCATCAAGTCGTACAAGCCGCGCCCGTACAGCGCGCCGGCGCGGGTGCGCGTCTGCTCGATGAAGTACTGAAACAGCGCCGGCTCGGGCGCGAAGCGGTCGTGATCGACATAGCCGTCGAGCGACATGTTCATTCCAAAGATGAGCTTGGCCATGCGAATCTTTCTTGCAGGAACTGGATTTGCCGCGGATCAACAAGGCGATGGCATTCAAGATCGCACGAAAGCGCTTGACTTAACAGCCGCGCGCGCACGACAGCGGAGCGACGGCATTTCAGGAGCGCGCATGTTGAACAGGACTCACTTCAAAGCGCTGGCGGTCGCCGCCGCGTTGCTTGTTTGCGCTTGCTCCACGCTGCAAAACGCCGCGCTGCCGATTGCGGCGGCGCTAACGCCCTCGGTCGAGGCCGGCGAAATCGTTGCAGGCCCGCCATCGGCGGATGTGGCAGCGGCGGAAATGCGCGTCGTGCGCGGCCCGTGGAACGAAGCGCGCGTAGCGCAGGCGCGTTACGATGATCAGTTCGATCCGTTCATCGCCTTCGCGCCAGTGATGGGCGCGGGCTTCACGGCTGAGAATTTTCCGAACACCGCCGAAGCGCTCCGGCGCGTGCGCACGCCGCTCGGCGCGGCCGTGCTCGTCGCCAAGAACCGGTTCGGACGTGATCGGCCGTTCGTAGTGGACGCAACCATCACCCCCTGCATCGAAGCGAGCGACAGCCTGCGCGCAAGCGGCGCCTATCCGTCGGGACACGCCGCGTTCGGCTGGGCGTGGGCGCTGGTGTTGGCGGAGCTCAACCCCGACCGGGCGGACGCCATTCTGGCGCGTGGTCGCGAGTATGGCGACAGCCGCGTCGTGTGCGGCGTTCATTATCCGAGCGATGTCGAAGCCGGGCGAACCGTGGCCGCCGCCGCGCTGGCGCGTCTGCACGCCGACCCGGATTTCAGAGCCGCGCTCGACGCCGCGCGCGCGGAGTGGCGGCGCTAGCCGCGAGCCGCAGCCTGCTTGAGCAAGCCGAGCGCCAGCATGCTTTCCGCCGAGGCGACAACCGCCTCCTCATTCGAGCGCGGCGCCCAGCCAAGCATGCTGCGCGCCTTCTCGTTCGACGAATTCTTGTACTTGCCAAGTTCTGGGACGATCTGCGCGACCGCAGCGTCGCCAAGCGCAACCAGGCGCACCAGCCAATTCGGCAACTCGCCCGTCGGCACGCGGTTGGCCGCCGCGCCGAGCCTGCGTTTGAGCATCTGCGCGATATCCTTCACCCAGACATGATCTTCCGCGACCGCCAGGAAGCGCTCCCCCTTGGCGGCGGGATTTGTCATGGCGCGAATGTGCAGGTCGGCGACATCGCGAACATCGACAAGCCCGAAACTCATGCGCGGGCAACCCGGCATCGCGCCATCCATCAACCGTTGCACCAGGAGAATCGAGGTGGAGTAATCCGCGCCAAGAACTGGTCCGAAGACGCCGACCGGGTTCACAACGGAAAGTTCGAGCGTACCGCCCTCACGCGCAATGAAATCCCATGCCGCGCGCTCCGCGAGCGTCTTCGATTTGACGTACGCGCGCACGTCGTCGCCGTTCGGGTCTGTCCAATCGGCCTCGGTGTAAGGCGATGTCCTCGGTTTCTGGCCGTACCCAATCGCGGCGAACGAGGATGTCATGACAACACGCTTGACGCCTGCGTCGCGGGCGGCCCGCAACACCCGTAAGGCGCCCTCGCGCGCGGGCACGATGATCTCATTCTCATCCTTCGGCGCGGCGGGCGGAAACGGCGACGCGACGTGAAGCACGAAGGCGCACCCAGCGGCGGCGGCTGGCCAGCCCGCTTCGGATGTGAGGTCCGCCGCCGCGAAGGTGAGCGCATCGCCGGGGTCGG
Source organism: Hyphomonadaceae bacterium UBA2389 (assembly GCA_002343395.1). Lineage (GTDB taxonomy): Bacteria > Pseudomonadota > Alphaproteobacteria > Caulobacterales > Aquidulcibacteraceae > Vitreimonas. Next base: position 37,349 of record DDSN01000061.1, read on the forward strand.
CGCCGCCGTGCCTCAGCATGGCGCGCACATCGCCCTCGCGCGAGAGCGACCGCACCGTGGTTCGCACCTGATAACCCGCCGCCAGCAACTGCAAAATGCAGTGCGCGCCAATAAAGCCGGAGCCGCCCGTTACGAGCACCAGTTCACCTGCCATTGCGGCCTCCTTGTAGTGCGTCGGTTAAGGCGCGGGCGCGGCGCGCGCGGCGAGTTCGTCGAACGCGGCCCAGAATTGGGCGCGCAACTCATCCACTTCCATCAGGATTTCGTGCTTGGCGCCCGCCACCGTGATGTGTGTTGCGTTCGGCAACTGCGCCGCGACCGCGTCATGACTGGCGTTGTCGACCAATTCCTCGTCCGACGCGGTCGCCACCAGTATGGGAATGCGCACGTGCGCCAAGGCGCCCGGCTGATGGAATGCCTCGATCGTGTCGGCGGCGGCGGCGACCCAGCCAATCGTGGGTCCAGCGAGCGCCAAACGTGGCTCCTCGCTGATCAAATCCTGGCAGCGTGTATGCCGCGGCTTATCGTGGGTGACTGGGTTTCGTTTGAAGGGTTCGGGTTTCCACTTGCTGCTCACGCTCGGCGCGAAAAAGCCGCCACAGCCAAGGGACGTCATGAAGCGCGCGTAGCGCTTCGCCATCGACGAGAGCCCCCGAATGCCCCACATGGGCGCTGAAAACGCCGCCGCGTCGAGTTCGACGCGCCGCGTCTGCAGCGCGCGCAAGACGATCCCTCCGCCCATCGAATGCGCCAAAGCGATGTGCGGTCTCGGCAGCCGATCCGCCAGCCGTTTGAGTGCGGTGGCGAGGTCGTTGACGGGGTCGTCAAAGCTGACGAAATGCCCCTTCTGACTGTTCTCCACTTCGCGCCCGGACAAGCCTTGCCCGCGCCAGTCGATGCAGAAAACGGCGAAGCCGCGCGCCTGCAGCTCGCGGATCACCTCAAAGTACTTTTCGATAAACTCCGTCCGTCCCGGAGCGACGATGACTGAGCCGCGGGGCGCGCCGCGCGCGGGCGCGGTCAGCACCCGCAGCTTCACGCCGCCGCGGCCTTCAAGCCAATGCTCCTCCGCGCCCTCGGGAATGTCGCCGCCGGGGGCGCTGACGAATGCCATCGCGGCCTACTCGCTCAGCCCCGGAGCTTCGCCATCACGCTTTGCAGCTGCATCGCGACGCCCATGTCGCCCTCGACTTTCAGCTTGCCTTGCATGAACGCCGCAGTCGCGTCGAGCGCGCCTTGCGCCATCGACACGAAGTCATCGAGCTTGATCTTGATCGTTGTGTCGGCGGCCGCATCCTCGGTCGACACTTTGCCAGCAGCGCCATCAAGGAAAATCTTACCCGCGTCGCCAAAGTCGAACTTCACCTTTTTGCCGGGAACCGTCACGCCGGCGCTCTGGAAGCGGTTGAGGATCTCATCATACGTCATGACTTTTCTCCGACTGTTGGTCGCCCCTTACACACCAGCGCGCGCGGATCGGCAAGAGCGCCAAGCGCCCAACAGCCATTATGGAGACGGCGCGGCGGGCGCCGTGGGGGCAAGGCCAGAGGGCTTGCGAAACTTCAGCGTCATTCGGTCGCTTTCGCCGATCGCCTCATAGGGCGCGGTGTTGAATGATGGGTCGTCGGGCTGCCCCAACGGCGCGCTCCGCAAGGTCGGCGGGAGGGTCCACACGCCAAAAGGGTGGTCGCGCGTATCACGTGGGTTGGCGTTGATGTCGCTGGCGGCGACAAACTCGAACCCCGCCTCTTCCGCCAAGGCCCGAACATATGCTTCCTGCACATAGCCGGCGCCGGCGACCGGGTCCTGTAGTCCTGTTGACGACGCACGATGTTGTTCGAGGCCGAATGCGCCACCCGGTTTCAACGCGGCGAGCACATCACGGAACACACGCTCCGCGATCCCCTCCGCCATGAGGGTGTGCACGCAGTTCGCCATGATCGCCAAGTCGACGCTGTTGGGGGGCGCGATCGGTCGATCAGCCGCGCCCGCGACCGTCCGCGCGATGTCGCCATAGACCAAGCGATCGCGCATGAACCGCGCCTCCCACAACGCAAGCGTCTCGCGACGCGCTAGCGAGGAATTTCCTTGGTCGAATCCAGCCGCGATCAGGCGCCCGCCATTCGCGGCGAGATAAGGCGCAAGGATGGATGTGTACCATCCCAGGCCAGGCAACACCTCAAGAACGGTCATGTCGCCCTCCAAACCCCAAAACAACAGCGTCTGGAGAGGATGACGATCGCCGTCGCGTTCGGGCTCCATGCGCCAAGGCCCCGCCAGCGCCCACGCGAGCGACCCTGCGGGGGGCGCATCGACGCTGCTGCGGCGCCCGCACCCAGCCAAGCCGGCGCCAAGGAGAGCCAAGGCAGTTCTGCGCGGAATACCAATCATGATCGGCTCGCTAAACGCTAAGCGTTCACATTGTCAAAACACGTTCGCCGCTTGCGGTGATGCCCCCCTCGCCCTTGAACCCTGACGCCGCGCTCCCATCTCCTGCTCATGCGGTGCCCTTGGGGCCGCATGCGCCGATCGCTTCGGGATCGGCGGAAAATCCGCCCTTTGGGCGTTGTTTGTCGCTTTAGGAGGACAACCACATGGCAAATACCGAACTCAACCCCTTGTATCGTACGCTCGTCGGTTTTGACCGCATCGCCAATCTCATGGATCAGGCGTCACGCCTGGACGCCGCGCCCGGCTATCCACCTTTCAATGTTGAACAAATCGGCGAGGACGAGTTTCGGATCGAGCTGGCTGTCGCCGGGTTCTCCGAGGACGACTTGAACATTGAGTTCAAGCAGAATTCGCTTGTGGTTACCGGCCAGCGCAAACAGCCCGACGCCCCGCGCAACTTCCTGCATCGTGGCATTGCGGAACGCAGCTTTGAACGCCGTTTCGGGCTTGCCGACCACGTCCGTGTCGCCGGGGCCAAGCTGGAGCACGGTCTGCTCACGATCAACCTCATCCGCGAGCTGCCCGAGTTGCTGAAGCCGCGCAAAATTTCGATCAACGCCAAGCCACGCGCGAAAGCGGGAGTGGTCGAAACCAACGCGGCCAACGACGAAACTGAAGCGGCCTAATCCGCCGCTTCGCTCGCCGCGCGGCCTCCCCTCCCCCCAAACGCCGCGCGGCGGGCCCCCTACGCATCATCTGGAAAAGCAAGCGAGCAGCGCGCACAGGCGCGCTGCTCATTCGCGTTAGATGAAGTCGTCTATGCCGAAGTTGCTGATTTGAGTTGCAGACTCCATGAGGAAAACAAAATCTGCTCCAGCCGTGTAACCAGCGACGCCATCGCCATCGACCACGAGAAACCGCTGTCCGGCGAATGAACCCGCGGAGGCCGTGAACAACACCGCCTCGCCGGGATCCAACCCCGCCATCAGCGCCGTCAGATCGCTGTCAAACGTTGAGATGTCGAGGCTGCCGCCCACCAGGGTCGATGTCGAGGTGACCGCGACCGGTAGATCGAAGACATCAGCGTTGCGGAAATTAAAACCCACGATCGTATCGAAGCCCGCCCCGCTCGACTCCGTCGCTCCAGCGTAAACAAACTGATCNNGAGCGGTTCCGAGCGTCACGGTGTCCGCGCCGCCGCCGCCGATCAGCCGATCCGCGCCAGCGCCGCCAATGATCGTGTCGTCGCCGGTTCCGCCATCGATCGTGTCGTTACCGCCATTTCCGTCGATCAGGTCGTCGCCGCCGCCGCCGTTGAGAGTGTCGTCGCCTTGGACAACGCCTGGGTCGTCATAACTGAAGGGATTTTCACCCACTTCGCGCACAGCGAAGTCGCCATAAATCATGTCATCGCCGCCACCTCCGTTTACAGTGTCAGAACCCGTAAAGCCGGACAGCAGGTTGTCTTGTCCATTGCCGGTGATGGTGTCGTCGAATTCAGATCCTTCTGCGCCTTCCATCGAATAGACAGTCAGCAGACCGCGCCCGATATCCTGTGCGGACCCTTGACTCCCAAGCGTGAATGTCACGCCGGCGGTATCCGTACCCGTGCTGTCAACCCGACCGCGGAAGGAGACAACGTCGACTCCCTGGCCTCCGCGCACGACAGCGCCATCGCCTTGAGGAATCCAGAAAGTGTCATCGCCCGCGTTGCCGCGAATGTCGTCGGCGCCGCCGTGGCTCCACATCCAATTGGCGAGATGGTTTCCGATGAGCGTGTCAGCGAATTCCGATCCCGCCACGTTCTCGATGTTGACAAGCGTATCAAAACCGCCCGCGAGCGTGTCTTGAGCCACGCCTTGGATTCGCAGATCGACCCTCACCGACCCGGGCAGAGCGTAGTAGCTCGCCCGATCAGACCCCGTGCCGCCGTCAAGGTAATCATTGCCCAAACCGCCCCGCAGAAAGTCGTCGCCGTCTCCTCCGAACAGCTGATCGTTCCCGGTGATCCCGTTTTGGGTCTCGACAGTGGACTCGCCAAAGAGGTTGTCGTTCCCAGCGCCGCCTGAGATCACGTCGTCGCCAGCACCGCCAAGGCCGAAATCAAACCCATCACCGAGGGTAATCGTGTCATTTCCCTCGCGGCCCGAGACCGTGTCGTCTCCGGCGTCGCCGTTCAAAGTATCGTTGCCGCCAAGGCCGGATATTATGTCGTTGCCGTCGAGCCCATTGATTTCGTCGTCTCCGGGCGTGCCGGTCAGCACATCGTCACCAAGCGTACCGTTAATGATAGGCATGCGAATTCTCCTAATCGCCCCCAGTTCAAGCTAACACCGCGCGCCGACGATCATGTGACACGCGTCACTTCTCAAGCCAGCCGACGCCCTCAGGTGGTTTCGTCTGCGTCGGAGGCAAACGCCTCGCTGTCGTCGCCCGCTACAAGCGGCCCTTCACAACCAGCGGCCGACAACAGGTTGCTGAGAGACGACTCAGAAATCTCAGCACGCTTGCGACAAATCTCGTCCCACGCTTTCGCAGCGTATCGCTGCGGGCGTTGTCCAAACGCGCCCCCGCCAATCTCAACGCTCATGGTTTGAACGTCACGCGCAACCGCCTCCGCGTTCGCGACCATCCAGGGCAGGTAGGCGCCCGCCACCTCAACCCGAAGCAGCTCTTCTAGATCGCCGGCGACCGCCGACAGCGGTACGAACGCGCCCTCTACGTCTGGGTTCTCCATGCGATCGATCCAGCGCACCACATTCGGTGCATGCGCCTTGATCAACGCGCCCGGCGTGGGGTCGGACAAAAGCTCGGTGAGCTGGCCGGCCAAACCGAAATCGGCAAGACAGGGGCGTCCGCCAAAGAGATAGGCGCGCGCCGCCAGCATCCGGTCCAGCAGGGCGATCAGACGCGAGAACGACTCCTCGATGACGGGCGCTGTCTGGGGCGAAGAACCAACATAGTGTAGTCGCCCGATCATGCGGGTGCGGATCGCATCTTCAATGCCCGCGGGTTTCTCCGAGCCTTCAAAGATGGCGTCGGCGATGCGCTGCGCCGCGCTCTCCTGATCGGCCGGATAGGTCCACCGATAGTGGAACATCGCCTTGTTCAGCCATTCATCGGCGTAGTCTTCGAGCAGCGCCGCCACGAACGCCAGAGTTTCGTCCTCGGGAATAATCGTCGGGTCTGGATAGCGCGCTTCAAGCTGCTCGATAATTGGCGTTGAATCCTGGAACGCATTATCGGCCGCATCCACCAGCACGGGAATAAGCGGCAGCTTGGCGTAGCGTTGAAACTCTTCCTGCCGGGCGTTGGTGCGCGGCAGCCATTCAAACGGCAGCTTCTTGAAACGAAGGTATGAACGCACCTTGATCGAATAAGGTGAAAGCTCCGCGCCGTAGAGGCGGAAGGGGCTCTGCATGGAAAACTCCCCAAAAACAGAATCGCCGTACGGTCAAACCGTACGGCGATGAAAACCGCAAGCGAACCGACGGGTCAGACCGGCTTGATGTTGACCGCGGAAGGCTTGTTCTTGCGAGGATCGTTCTCGACATCGAAGCTGATGGCTTGGCCTTCCCGAAGGCCGTTCAGCCCGGACCGCTCCACAGCGCTGATATGCACGAACACGTCCGCTCCGCCGCCGTCCGGCGCGATAAACCCAAATCCCTTCGCCATATTGAACCACTTCACGACGCCTGTAGCCATGTGTCTCACTCCTCGAACGTCAGCGTGGCATACGCCGACTGGATTCGCGGGGAAGCAAGGCTAGCGCGATCCGTGGGGCGCATTGGCCCCTCGTCTTGCAGAAGAGTCAAGGAAAAGCGCGCGCCCCTTCAATTTTGCATGGGCGCGACGCGATCCAGCGACACTGCCAGCATGGCGCGCAGCGCCGTCTCCATGGCGGGTTCATGCACAAAGAAGCGGGGGCTGTGGTTGGGGGCCGCCTCCTCCGGGCTCACGCCTGGAGGGTTCACGCCATAATAGAAGAACACCCCGGGGACCGCCTGTTGAAAATAGGCGAAGTCCTCGGCGACCATCCCGGGGGCGCCGTCGCGCACGTTGGTCTCGCCGAGGGCGCGCGCCAACGCGGCCCGCGCGCGCGCCGTCTCCGCTGGCGGATTGACGACCGGGATCGCGTTGGAGTCGATCGACACCTCCGCTGACGCGCCAGCGCTGGCCGCGATCTCGGCCGCTGTACGCCGGATGCGCGCGTAAAGATCCTCGCGCGTATCCGGGTTGAGGTATCTTATCGTGCCCTCCATTTCCACGCGATCAGGAATAATGTTGTACCGCACGCCGCCATGGATAGACCCGATCGTGACGATAACAGGCGATGTGACCGCATCCATCTGGCGCGATGGTATGGTCTGCAGAGCATTGATGATTTGCGACGAAACCACGACGGGATCGACTCCGCGGTGCGGCTGAGCGCCGTGCGTCTGACGCCCCGACACCGTTATGCGCAGTCGATCCGATCCCGCCATGAACGGTCCCGCCACGACCTTCACCGTGCCGGACTCCTCAGGCCAAGCATGTAGTCCGTAGATCACTTCCGGCCGCAAGTCGCCGAACACGTTCTCGGCCAGCATGCGACGGGCGCCGCCGAGGCCGCCCGGAGGCGCACCCTCTTCCGACGGCTGAAAGACGAAAATGACGGCGCCAGCCAGTTCCGCTCGGTTCGCAGCCAGGACCGACGCAACAGCCATGAGCACGGCGACATGGGTGTCGTGCCCGCAAGCGTGCATGACGCCCACGGCTTGTCCGTTGTAAGTCGCGCGCGCGTGCGATGCGAACGGCAGATCGACGTCCTCGGTGACCGGCAACGCGTCCATATCGGCGCGGAGCGCGATCACCGGCCCCGGCCGACCGCCGCGCAACACGCCAACCACGCCGGTCTGAGCGACCCCCACGCGCACCTCGTCCAACCGCAGACTGCGCAGATGCTGCGCGACGACGCGGGCGGTGCGCACTTCTTCATAAGAAAGCTCCGGGTTTTGGTGAAAATCCCGCCGCCACGCCACCATGCGCGGCAAGGCTTGCGTGATGGAGGTCTCAATGCCGTCTGAAAATGGCTGCTCTTGCGCCCTCGCCTCTTCCGCAGCGCAGCAAAGGAAAAACAAGCACACGACGGCGCGTACGCCTGATCCAAAGTTCATGCTCGGCTCCTGTCCAATTGTTAATTCGTTATCGAGCGTTTCGGCCGCGAGGCAAGAGCATTCGGCGAGGCTCGCCTTTGCCGGACCAAATCCCTGGGCTAAGCTTCTTGATAGGAGATAGTCAGATGAGCGATGAGTCACCGTGGGCCAGACGCTTGGCGGTCCTTCGCCAGGGCATCGCACACGCTTGGAGGCGCACTGTTGTTTTTGTCTCTGAGCTCACACCTCGCCAAAAACTGATAGGAGGCGGCATTATCGCCGTTGTCGTACTGACTTTGGCGCTGACCAGCGTCGGTGGGCGCAACGTATCGGTCAACGGCCAGCGTCTTTCGCGAGAAGAGATAGCTCTACTTGAAGCCAATCTCGGAGCGCACTTGCCAAATGGCGACTACTGGCTCGACCCTAACACTATGCAATTGCAAGTCGTCGACAGCATGCAACCATATGCAGCGTCAAACGGCGCCAAGCCGCAAGCGGGGCGCCCAACTTACGATCCCTATTCCGCCCAACAACAGATGCAGGCGTTACAGCAGCAACAATATGAGCAGATGCTCGCAGAGCAATACCAGCAACAAATGCTCGCGCAGCAATACCAGCAACAACAGCAATATCAGCAACAACAGAGTTGGGGCGATGTGGGCCAAAATGACCGCGGCCCATTCGGCGACTACATGAGCGATGGCGAATGCTCATTCGTGAACGGCGTTCCCGTGGGCAATTGCTGACAAGCATCGCGCGAGAAGAGAAATCGGTTTCAACCACTCCCTCTAAGTGCAACCGTGCCCGTGGCGCAGAAGGCGCCAACGGGGGAAAGCTATGCGCACCATTCTTTTCGCTCTGGCGACCTTCTTCCTCATGGCGCCCACGGCGTCGTTCGCACAAAGCGCCCATGCCGATCTTCGTTACGCCAGCACGGAATCTAGCCCTGGCGGCGGCGACTTCGACGCCTCGAGCCTGAGCGGGCAGGTCGCGCTCGGCGAACATTTCCAACTCGACGCCTCCTACACGCAGGCCGATATCGCCAACGGCATCGATACATTCGGCGTTGGCGCACACGTGTTCCAGCGCAATGACGACTGGCTGTTTGGCGCCTACGCTGGGTTTGACGCCCTGCGTGATAACGCCGACACCGACGACTGGGTCGTCGCCGGGGAAGTGCAGTTCTACGCGCCCCGCGCAACCATTAGCGGCGTCTTGAGTTACGGCGAGACCAGCGACCTTGACTTCCAGGTTTGGGCGCTCGACGGCGAATACAAGCACTTCGTAACCGATAATTGGAGCGTGTCTGGCGGCCTCAGCGTCGGCGGCGCGGAATCCTTCGGCGACAGCTTTGATGCTTGGGGAGCGAGCGTAGGCAGCGAGTACCAATTCTCGTCGCATCCAGTCAGCGTATTCGCGAGCTATCGCCTCAGCTCCTACGAAGGAGCCGCGGATCAGGACAACGACACCTTCACGTTGGGGGTCCGTTACAATTGGGGCGGCGAGACTCTGCGCGAACGCAGCCAATCCGGCGCCGGCCTGGAACGCGTTCCAGGCCCATACGAACGTGTCTTCGGCGGCTACTGAGAGCAGGCGCGCTAACGCACCCCCGCCGCCAGCAAGTCGTGCATATGCACCACGCCAACCGGCTTGCCGTCCTCGACGGCGAACAAGAGCGTGATGCGCTTCTCGTTCATGATCGCAATTGCATCGGCGATCGGTGCGTCGGGCGTAATCGTCTTTGGGTTCGCGGTCATTAGGGCGCGCACATCTTTCGCGAACATCTCCGGCGACAACCTCCGGCGCAAATCGCCGTCGGTGACGATGCCGACGAGCTTGCCCGCCTCGATCACACCCACCGCGCCGATGCCGCCGACGCTCATCGCCTCCAACGCCTGAGGAACAGGCGTCTCCGGCGCAATCAGCGGATCACTTTGCCCGACCCGCATGATGTCACGGACGCGCTTCAAGGCCGCGCCCAGTTTGCCGCCTGGATGGATCGCGCCGAAGTGATCGGCGGTAAAGCCGCGCGCCTTCAGCAGCGCCACCGCCAATGCATCGCCTAACGCCAGGCACATCGTTGTCGACGTCGTCGGCGCCGGCGCTTCCTCACTGGCCTCGCCGCAATCCGGCAGCACCAGCGCCGCGGTCGACGCGCGCGCAAGCGACGAGTTCGCCTTGAAGGTCATTCCGATGATCGGCACATGGATGCGCCGGCAATGATAGAGGAGGTCTGATAGTTCGGCGGTTTCGCCCGAGCGTGAAATCGCGAGCACGCAATCCTGTTCAACGATCATGCCGAGATCGCCGTGGCTCGCCTCGGCGGGGTGCACGAACTGCGCGGGCGTCCCGGTTGAGGCCAAGGTCGCCGCGATCTTGCGGGCGATATGGCCGGACTTGCCCATGCCGGAGACGATCACTCTGCCCTTCGCGTCCGCCAAAAGCCGGGCGGCTTGGACAAACGGGTCACGAAGACCGTCCCCCAGCGCTTGCGCCAATGCCTCCAGCGCCCGCGCCTCGGCGCGGATAGCCTCCTGCCCGGCGGTTATCGCGCTCGTGGGATTGATGATGTCGCTCATACCTTAGCCCATTGGCATGCCAACGCTTCTTTGTCATCGGGCGCCCGGCCGGTTGTGTCCGAGGCGGGCCGCGCCTAGGAACGCACGGCATGCGCGTTCTCCACATCATCGCGGGCGCCGAGGAAGGCGGCGCCGAGCATCATATGCTTGAAAATGTGCTCGCGCTGGCGGATGCGGGCGTCGCCCAGCACGTTGTCGCGCGGCCTTCCGCGCGCATCGAGCGCTTCAACGCCTCGGGCGTAGCGACAAGCCTCGCCGATTTCTCGAAACTTTGGCGCGGGCCCACGGAACGGGCGATCCGCGACGCCGCCGCGAGCTTCAAACCGCAGGTGATCCACCACTGGATGGGCAGAGCAGGAACATTCGCTCAGCCGGCCTGGCGCGCGCGCAACCTGGGTTGGTACGGCGGCTACTATAAACTGTCGCGCTTCAAAAACTGCGCTTGGCACGCGGCGGTCACGTCCGACATCGCGCGCAACATCGTCGCCCAGGGCACGACGGCGGAGCGTGTGGTGACGCTGCACAACCACGCCAGCCTTGAGCAGAGCCCAGCCGTCGATCGCGCCGCCTTCGACACGCCGGCCGCGGCGCCCCTCATCCTGGCCTTGGCGCGTTTGCACTGGAAGAAAGGACTCGACACGCTCCTTCATGCCCTGGTCGCTCTGCCCGAAGCCTACGCATGGATAGCCGGCGACGGTCCGCTCGAGAGCGAACTTAAGGCGCTCGCGGAGAAACTCGGCGTGGCGCCGCGCGTGCGCTGGCTGGGCTGGCGAACCGATCGCGCCGCGCTGTTGGCGGCATGCGATGTCGTGGCGTTCCCCTCCCGTTACGAACCCTTCGGCAATGTCACGATTGAAGCCTGGGCCGCTGGACGTCCGATCGTGGTCGCCGACGCGGTCGGGCCAGCAGCGACCGTGACCGCCGGAAAAGACGCCCTGCTCGTGCCCAAGGACGATGCCCCCGCTTTGGCCGCCGCCCTCCAATCGGTTTTGAGCAACCCGGCGCTTTCGCAAACCCTGGTGGCGGGCGGCCAAGCCTCTTACGCCAGCGGCTATACGAAGGAGGCGTTCGTTCGCAATGCTGTCTCGCTCTACGAACGCATGGACGCCGCCGCCAAAACTGAAGCTTAGATCCTACGCCGGCTTGAGGCCGGGGCCTCATGGGCCTATGTGCATGACCTCCTCCATAGGACGCCCATGCACCCCGCATCCGTAATTCGCATCCCGCGCGTTGAATCCACCCCGATCGAGGTCGGCAACGCGTTGCCGCTCACGTTCATCTGCGGCCCGTGCCAGCTTGAAAGCCGCAGCCACGCGCTCGAAACCGCTGAGTTTCTGCGTGACGTGTTCAAACGCGTCGGCGCGGGGTTCATCTACAAAACCAGTTTTGACAAGGCCAACCGCTCAAGCCTCTCCACCAAGCGCGGCGCGGGCTTCGAAGCGTCGGCGCCAATTTTCGAGGAGATCCGCAAGAAAATCGGCGTCCCGGTGCTAACCGACGTGCACTTGCCCGAACAATGCGCCGAGGTCGCCGAGATCGTGGACGTGCTGCAAATTCCAGCGTTCCTGTGCCGCCAGACCGACCTGCTCATCGCCGCCGCGGAAACCGGCAAGCCAATCAATGTCAAGAAGGGCCAGTTCCTGGCGCCTTGGGACATGAAAAACGTGATCGGCAAGATCACCGGCAGCGGCAATCCGAACGTGATGGCGTGCGAACGCGGCGCATCGTTCGGTTACAACACGCTGGTCTCGGACATGCGCGCGATCCCGATCATGAAGAGCTTCGGCGCGCCCGTCGTGTTTGACGCCACCCACTCCGTGCAACAGCCGGGCGGTCGCGGCGACACCTCAGGCGGTGAACGTCAGTTCGTGCCGATCCTCGCGCGCGCGGCCGTGGCGATCGGCGTCGCGGCGGTGTTCCTGGAAGCGCACCCCGATCCGGACAATGCGCCCAGCGACGGCCCCAACATGGTGCCTTTCGATCAACTTGAGGATCTGGTCCGCGATCTCGTCGCCTTCGACAGGCTGGCGAAGCAAACCGCTCTCGCGGCGGAATGACCGCTTACGCGCCGCCGCAGGAATGCTGCGAATCCGGCGCCGTCCAGGTCTCGTTGGTGCGCAGGTTCGTCGCCGTATAAACGCGGCCACGATCGTCTCCAGGCGGGCAATTTTCCGGCACGCTCACGAGACACAGGCTGATCGGATCGCCAATTTGCGCATTGGCGACGCCGGGAAGGACGCTGTAGTCCACTTGGCCCAACCCGTTGCCGTATGTGATCGCGCTTCCGCTGTCGGGCGCACCCTCTAACCGGGCGCCGGTCGAAGCGACGGTCGTCTCGACACATTCGCCGACGCTCTGAGGCGCGCCGCCAGTGGTCGTCTGCGTCGCCTCGCTAGGCTCCGCTGATGGCGCGGCGACTTCAGCTTGCCCGCACCCCGCCAGCATAACGCAGGCCGCGAACAACACACGGCTCATGGACGCTCTCATCTTCCGCTCCCGCGCAATCGACTTTCGTCGCCAGCGGCGACCAAAGCAGCGATTCCGATCAACGGCAAAGCAAAAATGGGTCTGTGGGTGCGAACCCTCGCCGTGGTTCAGTAAATGACCTTGGCGAGCAGCATGCCGTCTTCTTCCACAAGCTCGAGCCGAGACATGCAGGGCATGCAGTAGACGCGATCGCCGGCGCGCAACTCCTTCACCGAGCGGATCACCACCTTGCACACCGGGCACAGCGCCTCATTCGGCCCCAACGTATCGCCGGGCCCGCGCCAGCGGCGGTAGAACTTGCGGAAGCGCTTGGGCACTTCGTTGAAACCGGTCTCTTCGAGTTCGAAGCTGCGGCGCGGCTTGCGCTCCTGGACAGGGCGCTCTGTCTCAAGCGGATCAGTCACGAGCGAAACCCCAAGCGCGCGACGGCGGCGAGATAATCGCCCGCCAGGTCGGGGCGTTCGGCGCGGTCCACTCCGAGTTCGCCCAGCGTCTCCTCGAACGTATCGAGCACCAGCGTGTCGAGTTCGCGCTTAATCTTGTGGAGGCGATCATGGGTGTGCGGCGCCATCAACAGGCGTCGACCGAGATCGTTCTCACCGAAACCCATATGCCGCCGCTCGTCGGAGACGATGCCGCGCAGCATGTCCGCCGTGACCGGATCGGCCGTGCCCGAATGGTGCCGGAACACCGTGAACTCAAGACATTCGAGTATCACGTTCTGGGCCAACACGGAGGCTTCCCAATCGCGCGCGTCGACGAAATCGAGCAAGCGATCTTTGAATTTCAACAGGCTCCTGTTGGCGCGTTTCTCGATTTCCGCTTCGGGCTCCGCCACGCCAAGCTGCGCCATCCTGTGCAGCAGAACCTCAAGATGTCTGCCCTCGTCCACTACTTGTGTAGAGAGAAAAATCTTCGCGTGCCGATCCGGCGCGAAGCGGATCATGCCGCTCGACGCTTCCAGCGCGGCGGTCTCGCCAACGCAATAATTACATAACGTGGTGATAAGCCCCTCGCGCTGGCGCTCGTCGAGTTCGACGTCCTTGGTCGACGGCGAAACGCCGTACGGGCGGCCGTGGAGGTATCCCTCCACGGCCTCGAACCAGAACTCGAATGAATGCACGGTGCTATGAAAATCGGCATCGCCGAGTTCGTGAGGATTTGACTGGTTCGACACGTCCGCGTCCTTCACACTGGCGACTGGTACTCAAGCCCGATGCGGCCAAGTCGTGTTTTGAACTCGTTCAGCACCACGCTGGAGAGCGCGCCTTCCATTTCCTCGTTGGATGCTTCGGCGAGGTTGAGCCCTTGATAGGTGCCCGCCGACTTGCGCGCGCCGGGCGCGACGCTTGGGCTCGCGGCCGCCAGCGGGCTGGCCGCAAAGGAATCGTGGAACGTCGCTAGCATGTGCTTGGTCATGTCGCGCTGCATGCGCTCGATTTCCGGTTTTTTCTCCGGATAGCGGCGGATCAGTTCACCGATGCGGTTTTCGCCGAAGCCGACATGACGGCGCTCGTCGGCGATGGTGCCGGCCAGCGTGTGCGCGAACTTTGGGTTCATGTCCGAAGAGGTCGCGTGCAGCATTTCGAACACCGAGAACGCCATGCCTTCAAGCACGATATTCTGGCCGACGACGCCAGCTACGAAATCCTTCTTGTCGACCTTCTCCAGCAGCACTTCGGCGAACTTGCCGAGGTTCGGATTGATGTAGGTTTTGATCGTCGATTCCAAATCGTCCTGGGCAATGCCGAGATCGAACAGGCGTTGCGTGAAAATCTCAACGTGGCGTCCTTCATCGAGCGTCTGCGTCGCCAAGAACGTCTTGCTCGCCGCGTCGGGCGCGGCGTTGATGAGGCCGGAGGACGCCGCCAGCGCGCACCGCTCGCCTGCGATCAGTTGCACGGTGGTGCGAATTTGCGCTTCGCGGAACTGCTCGTTCTTCAGAAGCTCTTCTGGTTCGCGCTCATCCGCGCCGTGGCCGTAGACGGTGTCTTCCAGATAACCCTGCGGGCAAGATTCCAGCCATTTCTGGATCGAATAATTGGAGAGAAAGTCTGCCATCGGTGAACCTCCCTGTGCGTGGCCGCGCGTGATTTCCAGTTTCGCCACCGGCGGAAGTTGACGCATGCGTCATTTTTCGTTTTGAGGCAGATCAAATTGCAGCCCGCCGGGGGACTGGGGGCTGAACGATGTTTATGGGTCCCTTTAGCGCTAACACGTTGTGTTTATCGCATCCAATACCGCCATCCCGCGCATCTTCGAGCCACATGCCGGAGGCGCCATGACACTCATTCAACGCAGCACGCTGATTGCCGCCGCCGTGGCGGCGTATCTCGTCGGCTCTTGGCCAACGTGGATGCTTCGCGATTTCGTGCTGCAAGTGTTCGGCAATCCGCCATATGAAGGCATCTGGATTCTCATCCCGCACGCCTTCCTCTATTCGACATTGCCCGCTCTATTCTGCATCGCAGCCTGGGTCGTCCTCGCGGGCATAGGCTGGATGCCAGCGCTGAAGCTCTCTTCGCGCTGGCGCACACTCGGTTGGGGCTTGGGCGCGGGACTCGTCTCGATCGCGATCCTCGTCGCATTCTTTTTCGCCACCGGACAGGCCAGCGCGTTTCACGAACCCCAAGTCGATCCTTGGCTCGCGTCCGCAAATGTATTCTCGAATTTCTACGAGGAACTCATCTTTCGGGGCTTCATTCTCGTTGCGCTCACCGCCGCGCTTGGCTTTGGGCCCGCGGCCGTCATCTCAAGCCTGGCCTTCGGCGCGACGCACACCCAGTACCCACTTGTCCTTCAAGGCTTGATCGCAGCTTTGGCGTTGCTGTGGGCCTGGGCCGCGAAACTCGGCGGCGGTCTCCTTGCGCCCTACACCGCGCATATGGCGCTGGACTGGCTGATCGATCCGATACTCTGAAGGTGGAGCCCCCGACGGACGGACGGCCTCTCGGCTTGCCGGTCGTCGGGGTTCGGATAACGGGAACAAGCGGCGGTCCCGAGTCCCGAAAACCGATAGCCGAGCCCTAGTCCCGAATCCTCTGCCCCTCTAAAGAGGACGGATGTTCGAACGACGCGTTCTGGTCACTGGCGGCTCTGGCTTCTTGGGGTCGCACCTCTGCGATCGCCTTGTCGCGCGCGGCGACGACGTAATCTGCGCCGACAATCTGTTCACCGGCCGCAAGCGCAACGTCGCGCACCTGTTGGATAAGCCGAACTTCGAGTTTCAACGCCACGATGTGACGTTTCCGCTCTATGTCGAGGTCGACCAGATCTACAATCTCGCCTGCCCCGCCTCGCCGATCCACTACCAGCACGACCCGGTGCAGACGACAAAAACCAGCGTCCACGGCGCGATCAACATGCTCGGGCTCGCCAAGCGCTTGCGCGCGCGCATCTTCCAGGCCTCGACGTCGGAGGTGTACGGCGATCCCGACGTGCATCCTCAGCCGGAAGAGTATTGGGGCAACGTCAATCCGATCGGCGCACGCTCCTGCTACGATGAAGGCAAACGCTGCGCCGAAACGCTGTTCTTCGACTATTATCGTCAACACAAGCTGAGCATCCGCGTCGCCCGCATCTTCAACACCTACGGCCCGCGCATGCATCCCAACGACGGGCGCGTCGTCTCCAACTTCATCGTGCAGGCGCTCAAGGGCGAAGACATCACGCTCTACGGCGACGGCCAGCAGACACGCAGCTTCTGCTATGTCGATGATCTGATCGATGCGTTCATCGCCTTCATGGACAAGGACGGCGATCTGCCTGGTCCGATCAATATCGGCAACCCGAACGAGTTCACGATCCGGCAATTGGCCGAAAACGTGATTGACCTCACGGGATCGAAATCAAAGCTCGTCACGCGCCCGCTGCCGAGTGACGACCCCAAGCAGCGTCAGCCGGACATCGCGAAGGCGCGCGAGCTCCTCGGCTGGGCGCCCAAGGTGCAACTGCGCGATGGACTGGTGAAAACCATCGCCTATTTCGACGGGCTGCTGAAGGAAGGCGATCCGCTGATCGTTGGGCGGTGAATAAGGTCGCATTTCGCCGAAAGCGGTCGTAGCGCTCGATTGCAAGCATTCGCAAAAGTGGCAGCGGGTTCGAGATGATGGATTACCTCCGCCCGTTCCTGATCGCGGCGCTAACAGCGGTGACCGTTGCGGGGCTTTCATGGGTATTGGCGCGCTCGAAACCGAAGGCGCTGAGCGGCCAACGCGGTACGATTAGACCCGAGCGGTGGAGCGCTTGGATAACGGTCATATTCGGCACGCTGACGTTCGTGGTCGCGCTCATGTTCTTTTTCTATGGAAACGGCGGCTGGGGCGCGGCGGCCTCCGCGTTGTTTGGAGCCGCAATCGCGGGATTTATGGCTCCGTCCGTCACGTCGGTTCACGCCGTCAACTGGAATGCAGACGGCATTGAAGGTCCCTCAAAGACTCTCGGGCCGACATTGGGGTTCAAGCGCACTGACATTAGGTGGAGCGATATCACCGCTACCGGAAAGACGATTACGGGATACTGGTTCGTCGAATCTAACGACGGCAGGCGCGTCTACTGGAGCTACCTCTACAAGGGATATGGCTCACTGACGCTGGCGCTTCAGCGCAATTGTCCGTTAGTCGCGCTCCCCGTCGATTTGGCGTGAACGTCCGAATTGGGCCAAGAACCGGAGATACAAGTTCAGCCCCACCGCGCAAAAAAATCCGCATTCTGCGCGCGCGCCTCTTCTTCGCACACCCCGCACGCAACGCCGACGCCCGCCGCCTGAAGCCGCTCCACGCCAACGCCCGCAGCAAAGGGGTGCGGATCGCTTGCGGCGATGACGACGCGCGCAACGCCCGCGCCGATCAGCAAGTCCGCGCATGACGTCGAGCCAGATGTGCGTTTGGCGCACGGTTCGAGCGTAACGTAAGCCGTCGCGCCGCGCGCCGCCGCGCCCGCGTGCGCCAGCGCCTGCTCTTCCGCGTGCGGGCGCCCGCCATCGGCGGTGCGCGCTTCGGCGATCACGGCGCCGTCCTTGACCAGGACGCAACCGACGCTCGGATTATCGCCCGTGCGGCCGACGCCTTCCGCGGCGCGTTCGAGCGCGCGGCGCATGCAGGCGTCCTCGTTCATGATGCGCACCGTTCCCCCTCCCCTAGAGGGGGAGG
>DDSN01000113.1 GCA_002343395.1 Hyphomonadaceae bacterium UBA2389
GCGATGTGCGCGCCTACCCGCACTTCATCCCCTACTTGCTGAGCTTGCGCGTGACCAAGGAGGAACCGCGCGACGCGGGAGGGTGGGAAGGGGTGGCGGAAGCGACCGTCGGCTGGAAGGCGCTCCGCGAGCGCTTCGCCACCACCGTTCGGTGCGAACCGGCGAAGGGTGAAGTCGATGTGTCGCTCGTGAGCGGGCCATTTCACGCGCTCGACAATCGCTGGCGCTTCGAGTCCCACGAACATGGCGCCAAAGTGCGCTTCTGGATCAGGTATCACTTCAAGAACCCTGTGCTGAACGCGGTGGTGAGCGCGAACAAAGACAAGGTCGCCGCCCACATCATGGCCGCGTTCGAGAAGGAAGCGCGGCGGAGGCTGGGCTAGCCCACCACCCGCGCGAGCAACTCCAGCGCCTTGCGCACCGTTGCTTCGCGTACGGCCTCGCGGCCGACGTCGCCGAAGCGGCATTCCTCGTGCAGGCGCGCGCCGCCGCGCCGCGCCGCCGCGATGTGAACGAGGCCAACGGGCTTGGCTTCGCTGCCGCCAGCCGGCCCGGCGATGCCGGTGACGGCGACAGCGGCGTCCGCACGGCTTGCCTTCAACGCGCCGTCCGCCATCGCCAGCGCGACCTCCATCGAGACCGCGCCCTTGCGCGCGATCAGCTCGGCCGGAACCGCGAGCATCTCGGACTTGGCCTCGTTGGAGTAGGTCACGAAACCGCGTTCAACCACGTCGGACGCGCCGGGGATGGACGTCAACGCCGCGGCGATCAGGCCGCCCGTACAGCTCTCGGCCGCGGCGATCCGCACCGCGCGCGCCTTGGCGCGCTCGATAAGCTGGCGCGCCTGGTCCCGGACGTCGTCTGCAATCATGCCGCGATTGGAGCCGGACGGCCGGAAAAAGTCCATTCCAAGGACTCGGCGAAGGTGGCAGGTAGCGGCGAGTTCTCCCTCGGCGCGAGGGGGTAAAGGGCAGGGGCCTGCAATGAACGCCGAGAACGCATCGCCGAGCCCCGCTCCCCCTTCCGCGGGCGCGGCGCTCGCCCGTCGCTCCGCCGCTCCGGTGTTCGCGCTCGCGTTGTTCCTCAGTGCTGCGCTCATCTTCGTGCTGCAACCCCTGTTCGGGCGCATGGTGACGCCGCTGCTGGGCGGCAGCCCGCAAGTGTGGAACGTCTCGATGGCGTTCTTCCAGGGCGCATTGCTGGTCGGTTACGTGTACGCACACCTGCTCGCGCGGATCAAAGACTTGCGCGTGCAGGCGGCGATCCACGCGCTTGTGCTGGTCGGCGCCTGGTTCGCGCTGCCGATCCATGTGAGCGCCGCGCTCGGGCCGCCAAGTTCGGAACATCCCGCGCTCTGGCTCGTCGGCGTACTGGCGCTCTCCGTTGGCGCGCCGTTCGCCGCCGCGAGCGCCACCGCGCCGCTGCTGCAACATTGGTATGCGCGGACCGGACGTTCCGACGCGCACGATCCTTACTATCTCTACGCCGCCAGCAACCTCGGAAGCTTCGTGGGCTTGCTGGCTTATCCCGCCGTTATTGAACCGCTGCTCGGCGCGCACGCGCAGTCAAACGCGTGGAGCGGGGGCTACGCAATCGTCGGCGCTTTCATCGTGGGCGCCGCCCTGCTCGCGCTCCAAGCAAAAGGGGAGGCGCCCTCCGCCACACGCCACGTCGACGCCGATCCAACCTGGCGCGAGCGCCTCTACTGGATCGCCGCGGCGGCCGTGCCCTCGGCCATGTCGCTCGGCGTCACGCTGCACATTTCAACCGATGTCGCATCCGCGCCGATGCTCTGGGTCATTCCGCTCGCGCTCTACCTCGCCACCTTCGTGATCGCCTTCATGAAGAACAGCGAAGCGCTGGCGCCGGCGACGCTGCTGGTTCACCCGATCGCGGTGGCGTTGATGGTCGCGTCCTATTTCGCCTCGGGCAATTGGGTCATGTCGGTGTCGCTGATCCTCGCCGGATTCTTCTTCAGCGCGCTGGTTTGCCATCTTGCCTTGGCGCACGCACGCCCAGGCGCCGATCGATTGACCGAATTCTATTTGTTTGTGTCGCTGGGCGGCGTCTTGGGCGGCGCCTTCGCGGCGTTCCTCGCGCCCGTCATTTTCAACAACGTCTACGAGTTTCCTTTGGCGCTGGCCGCGGCGTGTCTGTTCCGTCCGCGCGCGGCCAGCGACATGCCAAGGCTCGCGGACGCGTCCGTCGCGGCGGCGGTCGCGGTTGGCGTGCTTGGCCTGTTGTCGCTGCGCCTCGCGGCGGTGGATTCGATCATTGTGCTTGGCGCCCTGGGCGCGGCGGCGGCCATGGTGGCGGCCGGCTGGAGCGGCGAAGAACGGCCCGCCCCGATGCGCTACGCGTTCCTCGCCATCGCCGTTGCGCATGCCGGGCTGGTGATCTGGATCGCCTTCAACATGGACAGCGCCTTCGCCTCCAGCGTCGCCGAAGGGCGCCCGCAATTGGCGTTGCGCCAACCTTGGTCGCTTCTGCTCATGGTCACCAGCTTCATGGTGCTCGCGTTTGGGGTTCATGGAACCATTCAGCCGCGACGCGACAATCGCGCTATCGGCGATTACGCGCTCGGCGCCGCGATGCCGAGCGCGGCGCTTCTCATCGCGTTGGCGCTGGCGGGCGAACGCATGGACGACGCCGAAACGCTAACGGTCGTGGCGCTTTTGGTCTGCGCTTTGGCGGTGTTCATCAATCGCGGACGCCCGGCGGTGCTCGCCAGCATCGTGCTCATCGCCTTCGCGTCCATCTTCGTCGACGACCTGCGCGGCTCGCGCATCATCACCCAGGAACGCAGCTTCTTCGGCGTACTTCGTACGCGCGTCATGGAAGATCCGAACGATCCGGAGGTGCCGCCGCTGCGCATTCTCATGCACGGAACAACGATCCACGGCGCACAGCTCGCCGCGCCTGGCCTCACGCGTCAGCCGCTGACCTACTATCATCCCAACACCGCGTTGGGTGAAGCGATCCTGGCGGGTCTTTCAACCGCGGAAGGCGATGCGCACATGGCGCTGATCGGTTTGGGGGCGGGCTCCTCGGCTTGCCTCACCCGACCCACCGATAGGCTGACGATATTCGAGATAGATCCCGCTGTCGTGCGTCTTTCGGCCGAGCCAGGGGGCGATTTCACCTATGTGCCGGAGTGCCAGCCAAACGCGCGCATCGAACTCGGCGACGCGCGGCTGCAGATCGCCGAGGAGCCGGGTCGCTCCTATGACGTGATCGTCGTGGATGCGTTTTCCTCAGACGCCATCCCCGCGCACTTGCTCACGCGCGAAGCGCTCGCGCTTTACCTCTCGAAGGTGACTGACAATGGCATTGTCGTGCTGCACCTTTCGAACCGAAACCTCGCGCTTGTGTCCGAGGCCGCGCGCGTGGCCCACGCCGTGAACGCGCCGACTTTGTATCGCGTCAGCGATCGCTTCGAGCAGCCCTACGTGTCCTATTATGGCGGGCTGGCCGCGAGCGTCATGATTGTGGCGCGCACGCCGCAAGCGCTCACGAGCCTGCAACTCGCAAGCGCGGATTGGCGCGTGATCGCAGCGCCCAGCGGGCGCGCGTGGAGCGATGATTATATCAATGTGCCGCGCGCATTGTGGGAGAACCTCACCGGCCAAGAGCAATGCCGCCTGTTTCCCTACCTGCCGCGTTGTGGGGGCGATGAAGCGGCGACGGACGAGCCGCCGACCGGGGAGGGCGCAGCGCCCTCGCCCTAAGCGGGACGCTCCAAAGTCGCTGTCGCTTGCGCGGCTAGACCCTCTTCCCGTCCGAGGAAACCCATGCGTTCCGTGGTTGTCGCCTTCACGCTCACGCGCGCCAGCGGCAGACCCAAAACAGCAGCGGTGCGTTCGCGCATGGCGTCGCGGTGGGGGCCAATCTTCGGGCGCTCGCACAGAAGCGTCACATCGACGTGCTGGAGCGTGGCGCCGGCTTTCGCCGCCAGTTGAGCCGCGTGCCGCAGGAAGCGCTCGGAGTCGGCGCCCTTCCATTGCGCATCGCTCGGTGGAAAGTGCGCGCCGATGTCGCCCTCGGCCAAGGCGCCCAGAATGGCGTCCACGAGCGCGTGCCATCCCGCATCGGCGTCCGAATGCCCGACCAGTCCCTTGTCGTGGGGAATACGAACGCCGCACAACGTCACGTGGTCGCCCTCGCCGAAGCGATGAGCGTCAACGCCGTGCCCGACGCACACGATCCGATTTGCGCTCATCAGACGCTCCAATACAGCGAAGTCCTCGGGGTAGGTGATTTTCATCAGCCGCGCGTCGCCAGTAATCAGCCGGACGCGCGCGCCGGTCGCGCGCATGACCGCGAGGTCGTCGGCGAAGGATGCCCCTGCCGGCGCCGCCGCGTAGGCGGCGCGGATGTCGTTCAATCTGAACGCCTGTGGCGTCTGGACGCGCATGACGCCATCGCGCGCCAGCGCATCGAGCGCGTGTCCCCCCGCATCGACGCGCATCAGCGCGTCGGGGACGGGCAGGGCAGGCGCCGCTGCGTTTTCACCGACGCCGAGAGCGGCCAAAAGGGCGCTCACAACGGCGGGGGTGAGGCCGGGGCGAGCGGCATCGTGGATGAGCACTGCGTCGACATCGCCGATCGCGGCAAGGCCCGCGCGCACGGAGTCCGTGCGCGTAGCACCGCCGGGACGCACCGACACACGGTCCAAGGCAGCGATAAGCCGTTCAGCGGGGCCGACCTGCTCACTCGCCACGACGACGATGATCTCGGCCGCGCCCGCGGTGAGCAGGGCCTCCAAGGACCAGAGCAGGGCCGGTCGGCCGAGGAGGGGGCGGAACTGCTTGGGCGCCCCGCCCGCC
Organism: Hyphomonadaceae bacterium UBA2389; assembly: GCA_002343395.1. Classification (GTDB taxonomy): domain Bacteria; phylum Pseudomonadota; class Alphaproteobacteria; order Caulobacterales; family Aquidulcibacteraceae; genus Vitreimonas. The sequence goes on from DDSN01000113.1 coordinate 4,827, forward strand.
CGCTCCCCTCGACCGGCAGCCACCACAACGGCTCCGAACTTCATTGCGTCCCCTTCTGTGCTGCAGCGCACAATTTTAGTGGCGCCGAATTTTTAGGCGCCATAACGTCTTGAGCGTAGACCAGAAAGGGCTCGTGTGGCGCAAGTCTCGCCCGATAACCGACGGCCGGAAGCGTGACCGGCGGGGACCGCTCCGCGTGGAACGTCCCTGTTCCCGAAACATGGCTAGACGCCCTGCCCATGCCGTTCATTGGGCTTGACCGGGAAGGGCGCATCCAGCGGCTGAACGCCGCCGCCGCTGAGTGGTTTGCGGGGTTGCGGGCGCATCCAGGCCGGACATTGGCGGAGATATTCGGGGATGACGCGCCGATTGTCGAATTGGCGCGGCGCGCCTCAAGCGGCGATGTCGCGGAGCATGATGTGGTCATTGCCGGTCCTGGCTTCGCTATGGGACGGGCTAACATACAGGCGCGCGCGGTAGGCGACGGGGGCTTTGTCGCGCTAACCCTCCAACCCGCGCCCCGCCTGCGCGCGCCCTCGCCCGGCGCGCAACCCTCGGCGGCGCGCACGCTGGCGCATGAAGTCCGCAATCCGTTGGCGGGTATTCGCGCGGCCGCGCAACTCATGGAGCGTGAAGGGGGCCCGTCATCGACGCTGGCGCGACTGATTTGCGACGAGGTGGACCGGATCAACCGCCTCACCGACAAGATTGATCCCGCGGCGGCGCTCGACGTCGCGCGGTTTGCGGCCTTCAACGTCCACGAGGCCCTGGAGCGCGTACGGGCGCTGGTCGCGTCAAGCGCGCCGTCGCTGCAAATACGCGAACAGTACGACCCCAGCCTGCCTGCTATTCGCGGCGATCGGGATCAGATCATCCAAGCCTTCCTGAATATCGCCAAGAACGCGGCCGAAGCCATGGCGGGTCAACCGAATGCGCGCCTCACGTTTGTGACGCTGTTTCGACCCGGCGTTCGCGTTCGAACGTCGGCCGTCGCCGCCGCGCGCCCTCAACTTGAGGTGCAGATTGTCGACAACGGACCGGGCATCGCGCCGGCGATCGCCGAACGCTTGTTCGAAGCGTTCACGACGACAAAGCCGGGCGGTATGGGGCTAGGGCTCAATGTCGCCGCCGACATCATCGGCCGCCATGACGGCCGCATCGAGGTTGATTCAGCCCCGGGCCGCACGGCGTTCAAGATTTTGCTGCCCATCGAAGCCGAGGAGAACCCGTGAGCGCGCGCATTCTCTTAGCCGACGACGACGCTTCGCTCCGGTTCGTTCTGCAGCAAGCGCTTACAAATGAGGGATACGCCGTGCGCGCCACCAGCAATGTGGCGACCTTGTCAAAGTGGCTGCGCGATGGGGAGGGCGATCTCGTCCTAAGCGACGTCTACATGGGCGAAAGCTGCATTTTCGACGAACTGCCGAAGATGCGCATGGCGAAGCCCGACGTTCCCATCATTGTCATGAGCGCGCAATCGACGGTGGCGACGGCGCTGTCGGCGAGCAATGCTGGCGCTTTCGACTATGTGCCGAAGCCCTTTGATCTCGAACACCTGCTCGCGCTGATCCGCGCCGCGCTACAGCGCGAGCCCGACGCGCGTTTGCGTTCGTTGAGCGCGCGCGCGGAAAAGGACGAAGCGCTGCCGGTGATCGGCCGATCGCCGGCGATGCAGGACGCTTACCGCATCATGGCGCGCGTTGCCGGAACCGAGCTCACGGTCTTGATCGAGGGAGAGAGCGGGGTCGGCAAGGAACGCATCGCGCGCACCGTGCATGAGAACAGCCGCCGCGCGCGAGGGCCCTTTGTCGCCGTAAGCCTGGCGGGAGCAAGCGCCGAGCATGTTGAGAGCGCGCTGTTCGCTCCGAATCTTGGGCGTATGACGCAAGCGCAGGGCGGCACGCTCTTCCTCGAAGACGTGGATGACCTCCCTAGCGCCGCGCAAACGCGGCTCGCTGGGCTGTTGCACGAGGACTGCCGCGCGGCGGACATTCGCTTGATCGCCGCTTCGAAAGTCGACCTCTCCGCGCGTGTTAGAGAGGGGACGTTTCGCCAAGACCTTTTTCACCGTCTGAGCGTCGTGACCATTCGCATTCCGCCGTTGCGCGAGCGATTGGAAGATGTCGGCGATCTCGCGCGCGCCTTCCTCGTCCGCGCCCGCCGCGAAGGCTTGCCCGCGAAAACCTTGGACGCCAGCGCCGTGGAAAGGCTCGAGGGGTACGCGTTTCCTGGCAATGTCCGGGAGCTTGAGAACTTGCTTCGGCGCGCCATTGCGCTGACCCCTTCTCCGGTGTTGACGGCGCGGGATGTCGACGCGCACCTGTCGCCAACCAGTAGGCCAGACCTCGACTTGGAAGGTGATGGGCGCTTCGAAACATCGGTGAGCGAACGCTTGGCCGCCGAGTTCGCCTCGGCCCAGCCGGGCCTGCCCCAACCAGGGCTTTACGACCGGTTGCTGGCCGAGGTTGAGCGTCCGTTGATCGTGGCTACGTTGCGGGCGACGCAGGGCAACCAAATCCGTGCGGCCGCAGTTTTGGGTATTAATCGCAATACCTTACGCAAGAAAATCCAAGTGCTCGGCATCCCAACTGGTAGAAGTGATTGACGCCAGCGTGTTCGTGGGTCAACACCCTGTGACCAAATGGCCACATGGAGCCCCCGGCCATGGCGCTGAGCACGGGAACTGCGGAAGCCGCCGAAGCGGCGATTCTGAGTGACCGCCCGCAAGGGCGCAGCGCGCTTGCGTTCATGGTCGGCCTCGGCGTGGCGTCCGCGCTAACCCTGGCGGCCACTATTCTCCTGCTCGGCGGCGAGGGGCTGGCGGGACAGGCAAACGGCACCATCCGCGCGCTTCTGATCGTGAGCCTTCTGGTGACGGCCGGAATGGCGACAATCCTGATGCTGCGCTTGGCGCGCGTCGCCAACGCATGGCGCTCGGCGGCGACGGGCGCGCGTTTGCATGTTCGGTTCGTGACATTGTTTTCGCTCGCGGCGCTGGCGCCCGCCCTGATCGTCGCGGCGTTTCTCGGGTTCACATTTAGCCAAGGCGTCGAGCGCTGGTTCAGCGACCGCGTGGAGACCACGATTGAAAACGCCGCCGAAGTGGGGCGCGCTTATGTCGATCTCGCTTCTGGCGGCTTGAGCCGTGAAGTCGAGGCGATGGCGGTCGACCTTAATCTCGCCGAACGCGGGCTCACGGAAGACCGCTCGCGCTACCTAAGCTTCTTAGCCGCACAGGCGGAGCGGCGCGAACTATCATCGGCGTATGTGATCGACTCAACAGGACGCGTGCTCGCTGACGCCGCGCCCACAGGTGCAGCGCCCTTGGCGACGCCGACACCCGAGAGCTTTCGCGCTGCCACGAACAACGCAATTGATATCGCGTTCGACGATCAGCACGATCGTGTTGTCGCGCTTTACCGTTTGACCGCGTATCCTGACGCCTTCCTCGCCGTGACGCGCGAAATCGAGCCGGGTCTTGTCGGCCGACTGCGAGATTTTCGTGCGTCTGTGCTGGATTATCGAGGTGCGCGTGCGCAGCAGGGCGCGCTGCGCAATCTGTTTGGGCTGGCCTACTTTTCAACCGCGATGATTGTCTTGCTGGCGGCGGGTTGGGTTGGCTTGACGAGCGCGACGCGCGTCGCTGAACCGATCGGCCGGCTCGTGGGGGCGGCCCGGCGGGTGGCGTCCGGCGATCTTAAGGCGCGGGTCGCCGTCGGCGAGGAACGAGACGAAATCGACGCGCTCGCCACGGCGTTCAACCGCATGACCGCGCAACTTGATACGCAACGACGCGAGTTGGTCACGGCGCAGGAAGACGCCGAGGCGCGCCGCCGCTTCATCGAGGCGGTTCTCGGCGGGGTGAGCGCCGGCGTGGTTGGGCTCGACCGCGACGGCCGGATCATCGCGGTCAACCGCTCAGCCGCGCGGCTGCTGAGCCTGAACGATGACGCCGTCGTTGGGCGCCGTCTTGTCGATATCGCGCCCGAGTTCGGCGAGCTTCTCAATCAGCCCGCGCCAGCGGGTCCTACGCAGCCGCAGCGCGTCGACATCGCGCGCGGCGAGGCGTCGCTGAATCTGAGCGTCCGCATGAGCCCCGACGCGGAAGGCGGCCTGGTGCTCACGTTCGACGACATGACCAAGTTGATCGCGGCGCAGAGGCAAGAAGCTTGGAAGGATGTCGCGCGGCGGATCGCGCACGAGATCAAGAAC
>DDSN01000031.1 GCA_002343395.1 Hyphomonadaceae bacterium UBA2389
GGGGCGCCTCGCGGGCGCTGGCCTCGACGTCATGGCGCAGGAGGCCCAGCTACGCGACGAAGCCCAGATATTTCGCGCTGGCGCCGCGAACAACGCCGACCTTAGAGCCTTTGCCGCAAATCACGCATTGCTGGGTTTTGCCAACGTGTTGGTGACGCCGCACAATGCCTACAATACGACCGAGGCGCTCGCCCGCATCATCGATACGACGCTGGCCAACATCGAGGCGTTTGCGCGAGGAGCGCCGCAGAACGTCGTCGCCGCGTCTTGACCTCAAACCCGGCGCTCGCGAACGCCCGCCCGCTTGCACCCGCGTCTTCTCGAATTATCACCTCCCGGGAGGCGCGGCATAGGCGCAACGCCCGTACCGTCCAGATGCGTCCCACCCCGCATGGGACGAGAGCACTCTCGCCGGGAAGAGCTGCGTCCACGCGCGGATGCAGGCAAGCAGGGCTGATGAAACGCGGACAAGGCTCCAGGAGCGATCCGATCCGCTGCGTATCAAGAAATAAGGAGCGGCAAGTCCCGCCGCTCTCACAATGATGTCGGTCATGGATTGGCTAGCCAGCAATTGGGCGTGGATTATCCTGATCATCGCCTTTTTCGCCCTTCACCTGTTTGGACATCGCCATGGCGGGCATCGCCACGGCCGTCGCATCACCCAACGCGCCGACGAGACGCCGGACGCGCACGCTGATCACGGCGGCCAACCGACATCGGACGCCGATCGCAGGCGCGGCTGCTAATCAGGCGCCATACCTCCATTGCAGCGCGTGGCGGTTACGAAGGACGACTAACAGAGGAACAACCCACATGTCGCACTCACACGACGAGCGCTTCCCCGCTGCGCCAGCAGCACGCGCCGACATGTCGATCGATCTTGGGCTTCGCCGCTTTATGCTGGGCGTCTACAATAAGGTGGCGCTCGGACTTACACTGTCGGGGGCGCTTGCTTACACAACAAGCATGATCGCGCCTGTGCGCGATACCTTGTTTCGGGTGACACCCGAAGGCTCTTTCGCCGGCTACACGCCGATTGGCCTTGCTGTCGTTTTCGCGCCGCTTGTCGTGCTCCTGGGCGCCATGTTCGTCATGCGCCGCCCGAACGCCAGCGGCGCGAGCTTCATATATTGGACGGTCGCGGCTCTCATCGGGGCATCGTTGGGGGTGCTCGGACTTGTGTACACCGGCGCCTCGCTGGTCTCGACTTTCCTGATCACGGCCACGGCGTTCGGCGCCCTTTCGCTGTTCGGCTACACCACGCGGATGGACATGTCGGGCTTCGGGAGCTTCCTGCTTGTCGGCCTCGTTGGACTGATCATCGCAACTTTCGTCCAGATGTTCTGGAATCCGCCCGGCTTTTCGTTCGTCGTCAGCGCTGCAGGCGTCCTCATCTTCGCTGGCCTCATCGCCTATGACACCCAACGGCTCAAGAACGCCTATTATCAGCTTGACGGCGATGCGGCCGCCTTGGGCGCGGCCACCTCTTACGGCGCGCTCAGCCTCTATCTCGACTTCATCAATCTTTTCCAATTCCTGCTCGCCTTCTTGGGCGAGCGACGGAGCTAACCTCGCTGAACCAATCGATGCACTACAAGCGAGATCGCGGCGCTCGTAGTCTTCTCGCCCGACAACTCGCGCGGAGCCAGGCCTCACCGCACCGGCGAAAGAGAATGGCTAGCGAACGCCCGTCTTCGGTTCAAGCGTCGGCTCCGGGGATCGTCGAGCCTCACGCGTATAGCTTGGTGGGTCCGCGCTTCGTCCCCGGCCGATCAGCGCGTCGTGGGCTCGCCGCCGGGGCTAGGAGTTGACGACAAATGTCATTGCGGGCGCCTCGTCACAACGAACCTCGAAAAGGCGGAGCAGGCTCTCAAACCTCCTGGTTCATGCTCTTTTTTACGTCAGCAGCATTTTGGTTTGTGCGCTATCTCATCGTCGCGCTCTTGATTTTCGCATTGCTCGGCGCGCTTGCTCACTACGCCATCGTCGAACACGGCGTGCATCTGCTGGTGGTGGCGCCAGTGCTGATAGTCGCAGCGCTCCTCTTGGGCGTTTATCCTTTGTGGCGGCGCTCGCGATGATTGCGGTGGCGAGGACGAGCGGTCGCCAAGATCCAACTGCACCGCAGGCTCGCCTGCGCCCGGTCTCATCGGTCTCGCGCGTCACGCGGCGTTCTCCTGCAGCACGCGAAGGATGACGGGCATGACAAATCGCATCACAGACGCGGCGCACATGCTTGTTGGCAATGGCTGTGGCCACAAGGCGAGGCGCGAAGAAAGGATCAACGAAGCTCTGGACCAATCCTTCCCTGCCAGCGATCCGCCCGCTTTTCGCCCAGTCAACGGCGCAACACGAAGCCTCCAAAGAGGCCTGCGGTTGCAGCGCGAAGCCGTGAGAACCTGTAGGTCACACTCGACTGCACCGGGGCCACTAGGGCGGCGTGCGTATAATCAGGATCAACATCGCGCCAAGGGAGATGACGGGCATGCATATATTGAGTTCAGGAGCGGTGCTGGCTCTGGCGCTTAGCCTCGGCGGCTACGCCGGCATGGGCCATGGCATGCATGGCGCCCATCACGATGGCATGATGGGCGCCATGTCGGGAGAGCATGGTCAAGCGAACTGTCCAGGCGCCCAGCAAAGCGAGCATGCGCCAGCGCCTGCGCCCTCCGGACAAGCACAGGGCGAGCATCAGCACGCCGATCCGGCGCCTGCGGAATGCCCGCCAGTTGCCGCCGACCCGCATCAACATGGCGAGACGCCGCAGCCGAACTGACGCCTGCGGGTGAGCTCCATGCGACAGCGGACGCGTGCTCATGTGCGCTGAGACGACAAGCGGCGGCGTGTGTGCGCCAAGGCTTACGTGCAGGCCTCACTCATTCTCGCATCTCGTCGAGAGCATCGCAGTGCTTGCCGAGGACGCCAGCATTGGCGAACCGACAAGCGTGAGCGTTGCCGACATAATGGCGGTGATCGGCCGGCGCTCCTATGGCCCATTGCTCCTGGTGCTCGGACTATTCTCCATTTCTCCAGCCACCATATTGCCAGGCATGACGTCGGCTGCGGCGCTGGTGACGCTGGCGGTGTCTCTACAACTGGCCTTCGGGTCATCGCATCTTTGGCTGCCAGGCATGCTCTTGCGCCTGCGCATCGCTCGATCGTCCATCAAAGCGGCGACCAGTGACGGCTTGCGCAAGTGGGCGCGTCGGCTCGACCGTGTGCTTCAGCCCCGTCTTGTCTTTCTGTCCGAGACGCCGTTCGCGAACGCAGCGGGGCTCTTGTGCGCGCTCGCGGCGATCGCGACCTTTCCGTTGAGCTTAATTCCTTTGGCGCCGCTCATCCCCGGGCTTGCCATCACCGTTTTGGGTCTTGGGCTTTTTGCGCGCGACGGTTTCCTCCTTATTCTGAGCGGCGTCCTCATCGTGGCGGCAATTGGCGCGGCGCTGGCCGCCGCGCTGCCCGTGTGAGTTCGAGACGTTGCGTCCAAGTAAACTGTGAGACGCCGGTCACGCCGGCGCTAGCAGCGCCGCTACGCTAATGGCGTTCGAAGCATGCGGCACGGTGTCTGTCGAAACGACGCGCTCGCACAGGCTCAAGAGCTCGGCGTAGGATTGATCGGCAAAAAGCGCATGCACGGCGACACAAACCGGCTTGGCCATGCCAGCTGCGCTCAACTTGCGCGCGGTCTCGATCATGGTGCGCCCCGAGGAGACGATGTCGTCGACAAGAACCGCCCGCCTGGCGCGTAGAGCGGACAGATCCGGCAGGTCAATGCTCACGTCGCGGTCGCCGCGGCGAGTTTTGTTCGAGACGATGTGCGGCGCACCGGCCCGCCCGGCGACCGCAGCAACCCATTGCTCGCTCTCCGCATCTGGCCCCACCACGAGAGGGTCGCTCACATTGTCCTTGATCCAGTCGGCAAGGAGCGGCGCTGCATGCTCTACGCGCGTGGCGATAGTGAATATTTCGCCCAAATCGCGGCGGCGATGCAGATGCGGATCGATAGTGATGAGCCCGTCAAACGATCGCGACAAAAGCCGAGCGAAATGCACCGAGGAAATCGCCTCGCCGTCCTTGAACCTTTTGTCCTGGCGCATGTAGGCTAAATAAGGCGCGATGAGATTGACGCGCGCCGCGCCCATCTCGCGCGCAGTTTCGGCGGCGAAGATAACGCTCAGAAACTGCTCGTCCGGCCGCGCTAGCGTGCAGACAATCTCAACCTCGCGGCCCTCGACCGCCGAGAGAAGCCGAACATAGGCTTCGCCATCGGGAAAGCGGCGCGTCTCGATCGCGCCGAATTCGGCGCCGGCCGAGAGAGCAAGCGCACGGGCGATGGTCTCGTTTCCGGGCATGGGGAGGTAAAGGCGCGTCACGTTCAAGCCTCGATTTCCAATATGTCTGGGTTGGCCGCCGCATAGTCGAGCGCATAGGC
>DDSN01000100.1 GCA_002343395.1 Hyphomonadaceae bacterium UBA2389
TCCTGCGCGACGACGTCGGCGAGCAGCACATAATCGGCGGCGCGGATTTGGCCGCCGCCGACATTGGAGCCGCGCTGCAATTGCCCGCCGCTCGCCAGGTCACGCTCGCGCATGGCCGCGTCCAGCCCCGCGCCGCGCTCAACCACGGTGAAGCAGCCCGATTGTTGGATGACGACGCGCAGCAGGCCGGCGGGCGGCTGCAGGCGGTAATAGGTCCAGCCGGCGCTGTCGCCATTCTGGATCGAAATCGACCCCAGATTGCGCGTGCAGCGCGGCACTTGTGGCGTCGTGCTCGCTGTGGCGCGGGGCTGGGCGCTCGCGGTCTCGAACGAAGCGGCCCCGGCGCTCACCATAAGCGCGACAGCCAATGCTCTGATTACACGACGCATTCTGACCCTCCATGCGGCGGTCGCGGAATGAACGTGCGCGCCGCCCAGCTATCCCTCGGCTGGCGGGATAACATACGAAGCCAGCGAGGTCACGGCTTCGTTAGAGCCGACGCGCGTTGTAGCCTGCGGCGATCAGCGCATCCATGATCTCGGCGGTATGGCGTGCGTCCCTCGTTTCGATCTCGATATCGAACTCGACGCCCTTCGCCGGGGCGTCGAGCTTCATGCGGTGGTGTTCGACTTGGAGGATGTTGGCGCCGCGATCGCCGATAATGCGCGCGACCGTCGCCAGAATGCCGGGGCGGTCGTCGCCGATGAAGCGCAGGATCGCGATGCGGCCTTCGCGCACCAGTGAGCGCTCCAGCACCGACGCCAGCAAGCGCGTATCGATGTTGCCGCCGCTGATCACGAGGCCGCATTTGCGTCCCTTGAACGTGTCGGGCGCCACAAGCAGCGCCGCGAGAGCGGCCGCGCCCGCGCCTTCGGAGACGGTCTTCTCGATGGTCGCCAGCAGCGCCACCGCGCGCTCGAAACCGGATTCCGGGACAAGCACGATCTCCTCGATCAAGTGGCCGGCGGCGGCGAACGGCAAGTCGCCGACCTGCTTGACCGCGATCCCCTCCGCGATGGTTTGCCCGCCGCCCTTCATCGTCTCGCCGCGCGTCCGGCAATGAAACGAGGGGTACATTTCCGCTTCCACGCCGATCATGCGGATGTCCGGCTTCAGCGTTTTGGCCGCGACGGCCATGCCCGCGATCAAGCCGCCGCCGCCGATCGGCACGACCAGAGTGTCGAGGTCGGGCGCGTCCTGCAGCATTTCGAGCGCGGTGGTGCCCTGGCCGATCATGATGTCGATGTCGTTGAACGGATGCACGAACACGAGATTGCGGTCATCGCACACCGTGCAGGCATGGGCGTACGCATCGTCGAAGGTATCGCCTTCGAGCAGCACTTCCGCGCCCCAGTGACGGGTTTGCTCCACTTTCACGAACGGCGTCGCCTTCGGCATCACGATGGTTGTCGGCACGCCGAGGCGTTGAGCATGGTAGGCCAAGGCCTGTGCGTGATTGCCGGCCGAAGCGGCGATGACGCCGCGCCGCTTTTCGTCGGCGCCCATCTGCAGCAGTTTGTTGAGCGCGCCACGTTCCTTGAACGCGGATGTAAACTGTAGGTTCTCGAACTTGATCCAGACCTCGGCGCCGGTGATCGCCGACAGCGTGCGAGAGCGCAGCATCGGCGTGCGCTCGATCTGGCCTTCAATCCGCTTGGCGGCCGCGCGAATGGCGTCCAGCGTCAAAGCGCTTGTGGAGGGATCGGTTTGAGCTGCGAGCATGGCCGTTTCTAGCCCTCGCGCGCGGCGTGTTCAACACGAGCGCGGACGAAAGCGGCGCCAGCGGCTTGATCTCGCGGGCCGCGTCTGAAACAAGGCCCCGCATGGCCGCGCCCATCCTCTACATCGGCAACAAGAATTACTCCTCCTGGTCAATGCGCCCTTGGCTCGCGCTCAAGTGGGGGGGCATCGCATTTGACGAGCGCGTCATTCCGCTGGGCGGGGAGGGGTACGGCAAGTCGCGAATTAGAGAAGTACGGGAGATTTCGCCGAGTGGGCGGGTGCCCGCGCTCCATGTCGACAACGTGGTGATCCACGAGAGCCTCGCCATTTGCGAGTGGGCGGCGGAGCTGGCGGCGAGCTTGTGGCCCAGCGATCGTATGCGACGCGCCGAGGCGCGGGCGCTCGCCTGTGAAATGCACGCGGGCTTCGCCGCGCTTCGCCGCGATCTCTCGATGAACATTCGCCGTCGCCTGGAACGGGCGCCGACGCTGCCCGAGGACACACAGGAAGACTTGGAGCAACTCTATGCAACGTGGGGCCACACGCTCGCGCAGAGCGGCGGCCCCTTCCTGTTCGGCGCGCGCTCGATCGCGGACGCTATGTTCGCGCCGGTCGCGACGCGCCTTCGTACCTATGCGGTGGACGTCCCGCCTGGCGTGAAGGCGTATTGCGAGGCGATTTTCGCGGACGAGGCGTTCCGAGAATGGGAACGCGGCGCCGAAGCTGAACCTTGGACGATCGAGCAAACGGAAGCATTGTACAGATGATCAAGAGAGCGATATTGGCGGCGGCGCTGGCGCTGGCTGCGTGCGACAATGGTGGCGGCGTGATGCGCGAGATCGAGCGCGCTGAGAAGGCCGACGCCGACGCAGCCCAGGAAATGGCGGCCAACGCCGATGAGTTTCTGGCGGGCGTCCGTGCGCAGGCGGGCATTGAAGTGCGCCCCTCCGGCCTGTTGATCGAGCGCCGTGCGCGTGGACGCAATCAGTCGCTGCCGCGTCCAAGCGAGAACGCCGCGGTGCTTGTGCATTATGAAGGCCGTTTGCCAAACGGCGAGGTGTTCGACTCTTCGTTCGCGCGCAACGAGCCGGCGCAATTCCCGCTGGCGCAAGTGGTGCCGGGCTTCGCCGAGGCCATTCAACAAATGCGGCCCGGCGACGAGGTCATCGCGACCTTCCCGATGGAGCTTGGATATGGGCCGGAGGGGCGCCCGCCCGCGATTCCGCCCGCGTCGCCTCTGCAATTCCGCATCGTGTTGCTGGCGTTTCAGGAGCCGGGCGGCCGCATCGTCGAGGCGCCGCGGTAGCAGGCGTGCGCGCGACGCTCGATATCCTCGCCGATCTGATTGCGTTCGATACAACATCACGCAACTCCAATTTGGCGTTGATTGCGTGGGTCGAGGCGTTCCTCGCGGAGCGGGGCGTGGCTTCGCGGCGCGTAAGCAACAGCGAAGGCACGAAAGCGAATTTGTTCGCGATCGTTGGGCCGAATGCGCCAGGCGGCGTCGTTTTGTCTGGACACACCGATGTCGTGCCCGTGGACGGGCAGCCTTGGACAAGCGATCCGTGGACGCTCACGGAACGCGACGGCAAGCTCTATGGGCGCGGCGTCGCCGATATGAAGAGCTTCCTCGCGCTTGCGCTGGCGCACGTCGACGCCGCGTTGGACGCGCCGCTGAAACAGCCGCTGATTCTGGCGTTCTCGTACGATGAGGAAATCGGCTGTCTCGGCGCGCCGTCGATGATCGCGGAATTGGCGGCGCTTCCGGCGAAACCAGCCTTGGCGATCATCGGCGAACCGACAAGCATGAAAGTGGTGTCGGCGCACAAGGGCGTGCGGTCGTTCGTCGTGGAGGTTACAGGCCGCGAAGCGCACTCCAGCTTGCCGGATGCTGGCGTATCGGCGGTGATGGAAGCGCTGAAGCTTATGCAGCTTGTCGTGGAACTTGGAGGCGAAGCCCGTGACATCACGCATCCGCATTTCCATCCCGCCTCGCCCACACTCACGATTGGCCGCGTCGAGGGCGGCACCGCCGCGAACATTCTCGCACGCTCGTGCATGTTCGTGTTCGACTTGCGCACCGTCACGGTCGAGGAAGCCGACGCGATCGAGGCTCGTTTCCGTCAGGCGGCGGACTTGCTCGATCGCGACATCAAGGCGCGCGCGCCGGAGGGAGGGGTCAGCGTGCGCCGCCGCTCGAATACGGCCGGCCTCGCGTTCGAACCCGAGAGCGCGGCGGAGCGGCTGGCGCGTTCGATAACGGGCGACAACGAAATTCGCGCGGTCGCCTATGCCGCCGAAGCGGGCTTGTTCCAGCGCGCGGGCATGCCCGCGATTATTTGCGGTCCGGGTTCGATCGAACAGGCGCATCAGCCGAACGAATGGATTGCCTTGGAGCAGATCGACGCGGGCGCGGCGTTCATGCGCCGTCTGATCGCGCGGCTCAGCGCTTGAGCGCTGCGAGCGCCGCCGCCTTGGCGGCCTCGTTGGCGTAGGCGACGAAGCCCGGCACAAGAAAACGCCCGTGCGCGCCGCCGTAGCGCAGCGGCTTGCCCGCGAGGTCCATGATGTCGCCGCCCGCGGCCGCAAGCACGGCGTGACCGGCCGCGACATCCCACTCGCAAACATCGCCGAAGCGCGGATAAAGCTCAGCCGATCCCTCCGCGATACGGCAAAACTTGATCGAGGAGCTTGCATGCGCCGGCGCGCCATCGAGCGCCGCGATAAAGGAACTCGTGGCTTCGTTGCGTCCTGAATCCTCGGAAGCGACGATGCGCCAGCGCTCTGGCGCCGCGCGTACCGTACGGATGGGGCAAAGCGGATTGAGCACGGCCCCCGTGCGTCCGTCGTAGCGGCCGGCGAGCGCCTGCCCTGGTTCGCCAGCGTACATGTCGCCGCTCGCGGGCGCGAACACGACGCCGACGCGTGGCGCGCCGTCCTCGATGAGCGCGATGTTCACGGTGAACTGGTCGCCGCCGCGCGCGAATCCCTTGGTCCCGTCCAACGGGTCGACGCAGAAAAAACGCGCGCCGAGGTTGGGGATGCGTCCTGCCTCGACCGCCTCCTCGCCAAGCATTGGAATCTCCGGCGCAAGGCGATGGAGTCCCGCTTCGATGACGGCCTCCGCGCGTTGATCGGCGAGCGTGACGGGCGAACCGTCACGCTTGTGATCGGTGTCGAAGCCCTGGTCGCGCACGGCGAGAATCTCGCGGCCCGCGGCGAGGGCGAGCGCGATGAACTGATTAAGTAGAGGCATATCGGCGGTCATCAAGCACGCTGGCGTTCGCCGCGCCAGAGCATTTTCCGACGAAGTGGACGCCGGTTCGGCGTAAGAAAATGCGACCAGACAAAAACCTAGAGCCCCGATCCGATTCAATCGGATCGAAACAGGTTTTAGCCCTAGAGGTCATCCAACGACGTTGGCGTGTTGTGCGCCAGTTCGTTAAGCCATGTCGTGGCCGCGACATCGGAAGGCGCGCGCCAATCGCCACGCGGGCTCAACGCGCCGCCTGACACAATCTTTGGACCATTGGGCACGGCGCTTCGCTTGTATTGGTTGGCGAAAAAGCGCTTCAGAAACATCTCAAGCCAAGCGCGAAGCTCCGCATAGGTGTACGCGCCCCGCCAAGCCGACCAGGCAAGGAACAGGATCTTGCTCGGCGCGAAGCCGTACCGCGTGAGCCAGTAGAGGTTGAAGTCCTGCAGCTCATACGGGCCGACGACGGCTTGCGTGCTTTGCGGCGTCGCTCCCGGAATGAGTTCTGGGCTGATCTCGCTGGCGAGGATGCGCCGCAGCGTATCGGACGTCTCCGCGCCAAGTCCTTGCGTGTCCGCGACCCAACGAATGAGGTGCTGGATCAATGTTTTCGGCGCGCCGCAATTGACGTTGTAGTGGCTCATGTGATCGCCGACGCCATACGTGCACCAGCCGAGCGCGAGTTCGGAAAGGTCGCCGGTGCCGATGACGAAGCCGCCTTCCTTGTTGGCGAGGCGGAAGAGGTAGTCGGTGCGTAAGCCGGCTTGCACGTTTTCGTACGCGACATCATACACCGGCTCGCCGCGCGCGGCGGGATGGCCGAGGTCTTCCAACATGCGCTGCGCCAACGGTTCGATGGATACCTCGCGCGCGTCGACGGCAAGTGCGTTCATCAGCGCCCAGGCGTTCGCTTTGCTGGCTTCGCTGGTAGCAAAGCCCGGCATGGTGACGCCGATAATGTTCGCGCGCGGCAAACCGATAAGATCGAAGGCGCGCGCCGCGGCCACGAGCGCTTGCGTTGAGTCGAGCCCGCCGGACACGCCGATGACGACGCGCTTGGTGTTGGTCGCCTCGATGCGCTGCGTGAGACCCGCGACCTGAATGTTGTAGGCCTCGAAACAATCGCGGTCGCGCTTTGACAGATCGTCGGGCACGAAGGGAAATCGATCGAGCTTGCGCCGCAGAGGCAGAGCGCCGCGTGGCGGCGGCGTTTCGATGCGCACCCAGGCGTGTTTGACGGCATCCTTGCGCGCCCGAACGGCGTCGCGAAAGTTGGAGAGACGTCGCCGCTCCTGTGCGATGCGGCCGACGTCGATATCAGCGAGCACCAGCTTGGGCTCGCGCGCGAAGCGCTCGCCCTCGGCGATGTTCTCGCCCATTTCATAGGCGACGATCTGGCCGTCCCAGGCGAGATCGGTGGTGCTTTCCCCGCGCCCGGAAGCGGCGAACACATAAGCCGCCGTGCAGCGGCGGGATTGCGCATCGCAGAGGATGGCGCGGTCTTGCGCCTTGCCGATGGTGATGTTGGAGGCCGACATGTTGAGGAGAATGTTTGCGCCCGCCAGCGCGGCCATGGTCGATGGCGGCGTCGGCGCCCACATGTCCTCGCAGATTTCGACATGAAACGCGAAATCCTTGATTGTCTCCACATTGAAAACGAGGTCGGCGCCGAAAGGGGGATAGTCGCCGCAAAGGCTGATGACGTTATCCAACGCATCGGCGGCGCTGGCGAAATGGCGCTTCTCGTAGAACTCGCGGTAGTTCGGCAAATACGTCTTGGCTGCGACGCCGACGATCTCACCGCGATGAATGACGACCGCGCAATTGTAAAGCGCGCCCCAGAGCCGAATGGGCGCTCCAACGATCAGGATCGGCAGGAGCGTCTTGCTCTCGTCCTTCAGCTTCGCGATCGCTTGCTCGACGGCGTCGAGCAGCGCGTCTTGCTGGAGCAGATCGTCGATCGCGTAGCCGGTGAGCGAAAGCTCCGGCGTCAGCAGGATGGCGGCGTGCTCGGCATGGGCCTCACGCGCGAACGCCAAGATGCGCTCGGCGTTGGTCGCCGGATCGGCGGCCGCCACCACAGGCGCGCAGGCCGCCACGCGCACGAAGCCGTGGGCATAGAGATTGTCGAACCGCTTGGCGACTGTCTGGGATTTGGCGTGGGCCATGGCGGGACTGTATCAGCTTATGCTCAGCTCGAACATAAGCATGGTTAAGCCCGCTCTCTACTCGGCGTCTTCGGGCGTCTCAGCCTGGATGCGATCGTCATAGCCTTGGCGCGCGGAGTGGAAGACCAGCGCCATGAGGCCGCCGCCCACGAGAAGTGACAGCACCGTGCCGGCGATCATGGCGATCCAGCCATGCAGGCTGATGGCGGACGCGTCCCAGTCAACCAGAACGCCAAACAGAACAGCGGCTAGGAGGCCGCCAAGCGCTGCCGTGAGCAAGAACGCCTTCATGCGCGCTGGTCAGCCGCCGCAGAAGCTCGGCGCTGGAATCGGCGCGGCGCTCGTACGTTGGCGCCATTGGCCCGCCTCGTCGCGATAGCGCTCGCCGACCGCGATCCGGCTGTGCGGCGCGTTGGCGTCGGCCTGAAAGATCTCGCACGCAACCGCGGCGGCCATTTCGTTCACCGACACGCTGCGTTCCGCGGCGCGGCGCGTGTACAGCGCGCGGCGCTGAATGTTGATCTGGTCGACGCGTCCGCGCAGATCGGCGGACACCGATCCGCCCGGCGTCAAGCCAAGGTACCCGTCGGCTTGTTCGCCAACGGCGCCGCTGGCGCGCGCCTGCGCCACGGCCGCGTCCTGCGCTGAAGCGGGCGCCGACAAAGCAAGCGCGGCGGCGAATGCGGCGGCTATGGAAAATGTGCGTGTCATGGCCTTCGACCTCAAAACAGATTGCCGTTCTGCTCAAGCAGCTCTTGTGCGTCGCGTTCCAAGCGCACGATCACTTCCTGGCGAATGTTGACGTTGAGATTGATCTCGATGGGTTCGTCCGGCGCCTGGATTTGCACCGGTATGCAGCCGCCCGCGAACGTCACGGCGCTCAGTGCGGCAATCAGCAGCGTCGACCGCATAGCTCAAACTCCTGATGCAATCATGGTGAGGGATTGGGTCTGAACCCGCCCTGAAGAAGGGCTTTATCTGGGCGAAGGCGGCTGTGGGTCAACTGGTTCGTTCGGTGCGGGCTCCCTGGCCTGGTTAAGCAGGGTGGTGGGGTCGGTGATCGAGGCGGCAGTCTGCGCCAGGCGGCGGAATGGCGCCGTGACCCGCACGTTGAAGTCGAACGGAACGCCCCGAACAGTGACGCGCCCAACGCCGGGGATCGGCGCGATATCGCCCAGATCGACGGCGCGCCCGCTGTTTTGCCCGCTGAAGGCGATCGAAGACACGACTTCGCCGTT
The DNA here is from genome assembly GCA_002343395.1 of Hyphomonadaceae bacterium UBA2389. Lineage (GTDB taxonomy): Bacteria > Pseudomonadota > Alphaproteobacteria > Caulobacterales > Aquidulcibacteraceae > Vitreimonas. The sequence continues at coordinate 8,385 of DDSN01000100.1, forward strand.
TAGGTCCCCGTCCAGGGTGAGGAGCAAGTTGTCATAGCGGAAGCTGCGCAGTGCGTCGAAGGCGATGCGCGCGGGGCCGGTCGCGTTTTGACCGGCGTTGCCAGTGTAGGAAATAAGTCCGCCGCCCGGCCGCGCACGCAGCACGCCATTCTCGATGAAGGCGGAGCGGCGGTTGAGCAGGAGCGGGAATTCTCCCTCAACCTGCCCAGTCGCCGCCAAGTCAGGAATCTTGAGCGTGGCGAGCAGCGCCGCGGCGTCGACATCGCGTAGGCGGAGTTCGATGCGGGTTTCGTCGGCGCCGAGCGTGATCGTGTCGGGACGCATGTCGACGAGGCCGGATGCGAAGTCGAAAGTCGCCGCCTCGATCGACACGCGTTGGTCGCTCAAGAGCTGGAAGCGCACGCGTCCGTTATGCACGGCGACGCCAGGATCGAGCGTCCCAACGGTCACGAACTGCCCTGGCGGCGTCGTCAGCGCGAACAAGTCGTCGAAGAAGATGGCGCCGCGCACCTCGCTCAGCACCGGTATGGTGGCCGTCGCCAGCGACAGCCCGTCCAGACGCAGCGTCCCTTGGCTTTGGATGGCCGTGCGCGTCCAATTCACGTCGGCGACAACGGCGATTGGACCCCGCACATTGTCGACCATGCCGCGCGTTCTCTCGGTGATGTCGTAGGGCTGGAGCGTTTCGTCGAACTGGATGCGCTCGGCGGTGATGCGCGCGCCGCCCAAACCCGCGCGCACATCGTGCTCGGCGGCGAAGCGCGCGAGCTGCCTGGAGCCTTCGGCTAACACGATGTCGCCCTCGGCGCGTACACGTCCGCCGCGCAACTCGGCGCCCATGTTGACGAGGCGCACCGGATTGAACAACGGGCGTTCCGCGTCTGTCGCTGGGCGGTTCGCGGTGACAAGCGCTTCCCCCGCCGCCATCGCGATGACCGCCTCGCCGTCCTGGGGCGCCGCGCGCCACGATCCCGCGATCGTCGAGACTGTTCCGGGCAAGGCGGGATCACGGAGTTCGCCTTGCTCAAAGGCGCCCTCGACGCGCCAGCTCTCGGCGAAAGCGGCTTCGGCGGTGATGCGGCGCAGCCCCAGCGAGAGCGTCCGATCCTCCGTCATGTCGATGGCGAGGTTGGGCGTTGATGCGGATAGAGCCAGCGCCACCGCGCCGGGACGGCCAGAAAATCGCCCCGTGATATTCGAGGCTGTGAGTTGAGCGGGCTGCCCGTCGGGGCCGGCCATGCGGCCCGCAAGCGCCAATCGCTGGATGTTGAAACCGCCGGAGAGCGCTCCGTTGGCATTCGCCGCGATGAGCGCCGTTTCGGTTGGGCACAGTGCAAAAGCGCCGTTATGAAATGCGAGGCCGGCGGCTTCGATGCTGTCGAGCGCGATCGGCATGCATTGAGAGTTCGAGGCCACGCGCCAACCCGAAGCGCCCCAACTCGCGGTCGCGTCGAGCGTAGCGACGAGGCCACGCACCGCGCCGTCGCCAAGCGGGCCGCTGATGCGGAGCGGGCCGCGGAGGTCGAGGCGTCCGCCGCCTTCCGTTGGAAAGGCGATGGTGAGGCCGACTTCGTCCGCCGCGATGCTGGCGCCGTCGCTGCTCCAATCGCTCAAGCTCAGCGTGCCGTCAGCCTCGAATGGCGCGCCCTGGGTCCAAGCCAGCGTGTCAAGCAAGGCGCTCACGCGCGGGACGCCGCCGCCTTCGAGTTCAAGCGCTACCGCGCCATGAAGCGTCGGCGGCGCCTCTGGCTCATCGGTCAGCACAATTCCCGGCGCATCTTGGCGCAGGGGCGAAAGCCGCATACGAGCGCCGGTTGCGGATGTTGCTTCCGTGGCGCTGAGCAGGCTCAGCTGCGTACGGCCAGCGGTGTGGCGTAACGCAAGCGGCACGGTGAGAACGAAACTACTGGCGGCCCGGTCGAGCGCGCGCTCGGCGCTGGCCATGGTCGGGCCGATCGGCGTGGCCTCCGCGTCCGGGAACAAGGCGCGCAGGCGTTGCCGCGCGGTTGGTGAAAGCGATGTGTGGGCAAGCGTAACCAACGCGTCGGCGCTGACCGCGCCGGACGCATCGCGGAAAAAGCGCACGGCGGCGGCGGGGCGTTGCGACATCATGGCCATTCCAGAGAAGGCTTCCGCGCCGAGCGCGGCGCGCCCACGCAGTCCTTGCCCATCGCTTCCCGCGTGCGCTTCGGCGCGCACGCCGCGCAACCGTGCATCGGCGGTTGAAAAATCTTGCGCGTCGCCGCGCGCACTGAGGCGCCAATTGGCGATCCGCAGCGCCTCCGCGTGAAAGGTTGCTTCGCCGGTGACGCCTCCAGAGGAGGCGGTCGCATGCGTGTCCGCAACGCGGGCAGCCTCCGCGCGCCAGTCTAGGTCAAAGGTTGCGCTTTCCAGATCGAGCGGCGCGCGGGCAGACGCGCGCAGCGATGCGCCAGCGAGCGCAAAGTGAGGCCAACCCAATGCGGCCGCGCTTGCGTCGAGGTTAGCGGTTATTGTCTCGTCACGTGAGATCACGCGCAGCTCGCCGCCGCCGCTTCGGAGCGCATATGCGCCTTGGCTTTGAGTCGTTTCCGCGATGCGCGCCATGCCGGCGAAGTCGCGGCCAAGAACCCCGCTGCTTTCGAATGCGGCATGCAGCTGGCCGAACGGCGCGTCGATCAGGGTTTCGCCGTCGACGATGTCCAGACTGATTGTCGGCAGGCGTGGGCGTCGGCGGCCAGGAGCGGCGCGTTCGATCTGGTCGAGCGAACCGGCCGAGACGCGTCCCGTCGCGTCGAGCCGCAGGCGTAGCCGCGGCTGCTCGATGCGTAGGCTCGCGAGTTGGGGCGAGAGCCCAACCCAGGTCCAACGTGCGCTGACGGCGCCAATCGCTACATCCGGCGTCTGCTCCGGGCCCACACGGACATTAGCGAGCGTCACGCCGTTGAGGTCCAGATTAACGACTTGGAAATCCGCGCTGACGCCTCGATCCGCGAGGGCGGCCTCCAGCACCAGCTCTGCCAGCGGCATACGCACGAACCAAACGCCTAAACCCACGATGACCGTGCTCACGCCCAATGCGGCAAGCGCCGTCGCCCAGCCAACCAGCAGGCGGCGGTGCGGCGGCGGCTCGTCGGGCGCCCCGGACGTCTGACCTTGACTTGCAACGGCCTGGTTAGACCTATGTGCCATTGTATCGTCGATAAGCTTTGTCCTTTATCGGTCTGGTCCCAGAGGGGACGACAAGTCTATGGAATGGCGCAGTTCCGGTTTCCGGCAGGATAACCAAACGGCCAAAACCCAGCGACGGACATAGGTTTCTCCTGTGTCGACAATTGGAGCGTGTGATTGGCGGCGGAATTCGCCCAACGGCTCATGAAGGCGCGGTCAGGCGCTTCCGGCTTGGTGGCGCTTGCGGGTGCGGCGTGCCTGGGGCTCGGCATTGCCTGGAACGCGGGATTGTTCTCCGGCGCCGAGGACGCGCGCGCCGCGGATCTGGCGGCCGCGCATGACGAGGCGGCGCGCCGCGCGGAGCTCAGAGCGTTTACGGAAGCTTACCTCGCGCACGAGACGCGGGAGGTTCGCGTCGGCAATGGCGAGACGCTTGCGGGGCTCTTGACGCGCGCCGGCGCGACGCCCGCCGAGGCGCGCGCCGCGCTGATCTCCATCGACGACGTGTACGATCCTCGCCGCATTCGGCCCGGCCAGCCTGTGAGCTTGTTCTTCGACCGCACGAGCGGCGAGGCGCGGTTGACGGGCGTCGCCTTTCGCTCCGAGCCAGGCGCTTCGGTAACGGCCAATCGGACGACACAAGGCGCGTTCGCGGCGCGCGAAGTGTTGATGCCGGTGACATACGAGATCGCGCGCATCGCCGCGCCGGTGGTATCGAGCCTATACGCGACCGCGCTCGACCTGGGCGCCACCGACCGCGAAGTCGCCGCGCTGGCCGATGCGTTCGCCTACGACGTCGACTTCCAGCGCGATGTCCGCCCAGGCGATGACTTCGAACTGGTGTTCGAGCGTTATTACGACGACGAAGGAAACACGGTGCGTACGGGCAATCTGCTGTTCGTATCGCTGGAATCGAGCCGGGGATCGCGGGCCTTCTATTCGTTTCTGGCGCCGGGCGATGCGCAGCCCGATTGGTACGACGCAGACGGCAAGAGCGCACGACGCTTCCTGATGAAAACGCCAATCAACGGCGCGCGGTTGTCGTCTGGTTTCGGTATGCGCCGTCACCCCATTCTCGGGTTTTCGCGGATGCATCGCGGCACCGACTTCGCCGCCGCGACTGGAACGCCAATCCTCGCGGCGGGCGATGGAACCGTGGTGCGGGCGGGCCCCTTCAGCACCTATGGCAATTATGTGCGCATCCGGCACGCCAATGGCTATGAAACGGCCTACGCGCATATGTCGCGGTTCGCGCGCGGCATGCGTTCGGGCGCTCGCGTGAGGCAGGGGCAAGTCATCGGCTATGTCGGAACGACTGGCCGATCCACCGGGCCCCACCTTCATTATGAAGTGATGCTCAGGGGCCAGCAGATCAATCCGATGGCGCTGCGCGTCGCGAATGGCCGCAACCTCGAGGGGCGAGCGCTCGAGCTTTTCCTGATCGAACGCGACCGCATTGACATCCTACGCCAGGTGCGTTCGGAAGAAACGCCCCGCGAGGCAGGCGCGCCGAGCGACGCGGCGCGGCGGCGCGCGACCTGAATTTTTGTGTCGCACGCGGTTTTTGGTTGAGCCTCCGGCTGCGAAGGCGCAATGATCAAGCGGATGTGCATGGGAGCGTCCGGTGCCGATCTCGGTGCTCATTGCTGACGATCACGCGCTGTTTCGCAGCGGTCTGCGCCAGCTCCTCGCGGACGAGCTCGGCGCGACGCGGGTGCGCGAAGCGGATACGTTTGACGCCGCGGTGGATATCCTCACCGAAGAAGCGCACGACCTCGTCCTGATCGATTTGAGCATGCCGGGCATGGCCGGGTCGGAAACGCTGGCTGCGCTGCGCGATGCGTTTCCAAGCGCCAAGGTCGCGGTCGTTTCCGCGACCGAGGAACGGTCCGAGATTCTCGCCGCGCTTGCCGCCGGCGTCCACGGCTTTGTTCCAAAGTCGCTGCCGGCGGCCGAGATCGCCGCGGCGCTGCGGGCGGTCACGGAAGGTCGCATTTTTGTACCCGCGACCATCGGCAAGCGCGCCGCTGCGCCAGCGCCGCCGCGCGGAGCGCCCGCGGCCACGGTCGAGGGACTAACCGCGCGCCAGAAGGACGTGCTCGGCGAACTCATGAAGGGCAAGGCAAGCAAGGAGATCGCGCGCACGCTCGATATCGCCGAAGGCACGGTGAAGATTCACTTGGCCGCGATTTATCGCGCGCTTGGCGTGCGTACGCGTGCGGAAGCGATCGCCACGCTTTCGCGCGCTTAGGGCGAGATCGATTTCAAACTGAATCGATCTGCTCCAATTCAACTTTGATTTTTGCGCGTTCGAGCGAAAAACCGCTTCCCGCCTTTCCTAACGCGCTTAGGCGACCGCGGCAGCCAGATCGTGCGGATCGACGGGCTTGATCAGCCAGCGATGACCGGATGCGCGCAGCTGCGCCAGCGTGTCGGCGGCGGTATCTCCAGTGACGATCACAAGGCGCGCGGCTGGGCCCAACTGGGTTGACAAGCGGCTCGCGATCGCGAGGCCGGCGATGCGTCCGTCAAGGCGCAGGTCCAACATCACCAGGTCGGGCGCGGCGCGCGCGACCGCGGCGTTGAGGTCTTCCTCGGTGGCGACGGCGACGACGTCGGCGCCGAGGTCCTTCAAGGCGCCTGCCATCGCGTTACGCGCCAGCGGATCATCGTCGAGCACGATCACGCTCTGCCCTTGAAGCTTCGCGGTCGTTTCATTCGCCGTCGCTGTCAAGCGCGCCGAGGTTCGCGCGATCGGGGCGTTGATCGCAAAGACCGCGCCCTGGCCAGGCGCTGAGCGAAGGCCCACTCCGTGTCCGAGCAGATCGGCGAGCCGCTTCACGATCGCGAGGCCGAGCCCTAAGCCTTCCGAGGCGGAACGGCCATCCAGGCGGACAAACTCGTCGAACACCTTGGCCTGATCTTCCGGCGCGATGCCGGGACCGTCGTCGCTCACCACGATTTGCGCCTCATGGCCCAAGTCCGCCGCGCTCAAGCGCGCCGTCCCACCGCCATGCTTCATCGCGTTAGACACAAGGTTGCGCACGATGCGCTCCAACAACACCGGATCGGAACGCACAATGAGCGTGGTCGGCGCCACTTGAATGTTCGCGCCCGGGTGTTCCGCCGCGACGCGTTCGAGCACATCCTGCACGGCGACGTCCTCGAACTCCGGCGTAATCACGTTTGCTTCGATGCGCGCCAGATCAAGCAAGACGCTGAACATGGACACCAAGGATTGCGCCGCGCGCTCGGCGTTCGCGAGAATGCCCCGCGCTTCATCATCCTTCACCCGCCGCGCCAGTGCGCTGAGGTAAAGCGTCAACGCATGCAATGGCTGGCGCATGTCATGGCTTGCCGCGGCCAGAAAACGCGTTTTGGCGAGGTCGGAGGCGGACGCGCGCGCTCGCGCATCCTCCGCCAACGCGTTGGCGAGGCGCCATTGGCGGCGCTCCCGGCGCAATGAGAACATGGCGAGCGCGGAGGCGACGAGAGAAAGGAAGCCGAGTGCTGCGCTAATCGCGTCAAGCCGCGCTCGCGTTCGCGCCTCGGCGCCGCGCGCTGCGTCGTTGCGGCGGTTGACGGCGGCGATCAAGGCGTCAATCGCGGCTGGCAAGGCGGCGGCCTGCGCATGGTGATCGAACGCGGGCGCGGTTCGATCTCGAAGCGCGGCGTCGTCGCTGGAAAAATCGCTCTCCACGATTGTTGCAATGGCGCGCACCATCTGCATGAGCTCGAGATCGCCTGAGGCCGCGGCGCGCAAGCGCGAGACGGTTGCGTGGGCTTCGAACTGCGCGCGCAGGCGCGACCTCCAAGCGTCGCGCCCTGCGAGGATGTCGCCGCGGGCGCTCTCAGCGGCGGCGATGGCTTCGGTGAGCGAAAGCGTTTCGTCGCGCACCGTGCGCGCCAGCGAAATGGTGCGCAGGGTGCGCTCGCGCGCTGGGTTTTCGGCCCGGAGCGCGAACACCATCGCCAAAACCAACACGGAAACGACGGCGATCGTTGTCGCCAAGATGAACTCAGCACGCGGAACGCGCGACTTCGGCCTATGATCTTCGGCGCTGACCATGCTGCCGCGCAGGCTACACGAGCGGCATTGGCAGGGCTAGGCGCGCTCGTTTCGCTCCAGCCAGGCGGTGATCGCGTTCGCCGGCGCGGGCTTGTTCATGAAGTCAAACCCGGCCGCCGCCGCCGCTTGCGCCGCGCCGCCGTTGAAGGCGCCCGAAAGAACCAAAACCGGCGCCTGCGGAGCGATTTCACGAAGGCGGCGAGAGACGGTGACGCCGTTTGGACGCGGGCCAAGGTCGAAGTCGGCGATGATGGCGCTGATGGCGCCGGAGCGTTGCGATGTCGTGCGCAACAACGCATCACTTAGGTGGCCGCACACGACGTCGGCGCCCCAATCGCGGAGCGTCAGCTCCAACGCCGCGGCGGACGCGTTGTCATCTTCGATGACGACGATGAACGGTCGAGATTTGCCCATCACGCCTCTTCAAGCATGTTCGACGCCTGATCGAATAGAGCGACGGGCGCGCTAGACCATTCGGCCTATGCCGACGGCGTTGGCGGCCTAGTGCGTCAACCATGACGTTTCGGTGATCCACAGGCGGGCGTCGCTTCGCATATCAAGCACGACAGCAAGGAGGTTGCACCGCAAAATGGACGCGATGGCCGTAGACCGGAACGAGTTCGCAGGCGCTTGCGAAATCCAGCAGGCCCCGCGCCTGCCCAGCGGCGAGTTCGACTTCTGCTCGCGCGAAGGTGCGCAGGTGCTCAAGCAGAAGATCGAGGCGTACTGGCGCGAGCGCGGGCAGAACGTGACGATCTTGCTCCATAACGTTGGCTTCCATCCCGCCATCCGCGCCGCGCGCTACGATGTGCGCAGCGATATGGTCAATGGTCTGCCGCGCGCTGGAAAACCACGCGCGCCCGGCAATCCGGCCAATCAGTACGCCGAAGGCTAGGCGCGGGTCGCCGAGGCGAGATAATGTGGCGGTATGTCCGATGACGCCGCCGCCCCCGCGCATTTCGAGGTCCCCGAAGGGTTTGTCGCCCTGGACTGGCGACGCGGTTTCGTGCGTCAGATCGGGCCGCTTTATCGTGCGCAGCGCGATGGCCGGTCGACGATGGCGTTTCGCGTGGAGGAGCATCTGACGAACGGCATGGCCAACGCGCACGGCGGCATGCTGATGGCGTTCGCCGACATGGCGTGGGGCCATGTGGTCTCGATCGAGACCTCCTCGTACTGGGTGACAGTGCGCCTCACCTTCGATTTCCTGTCGAGCGCTCAGGTTGGCGATTGGGTGGAAGGCAGCGGTGACTTGCTGTCACGCACTGACGATCTGTTCGTCGTGCGCGGCAAGGTATGGAGTGGCGAACGCGCGCTCGTGACCGGCACCGGCGTCTTCAAACCGATCCAGCGCCGCGACCCGCGCCCCGGCGAGAAGGCATACAAGTAAAGGCTAAGGCGCTAGCAGGCGTCTTCGGTGCGCAGGACAGCTGGGATGGTCATCAGCAAAATCCACAGCTCGCCGAGCCAAGACCAATCTTCCAGATACTCCCGGTCAAACGCGACGCGGCGCTCGTACGACGTGCTTGAGCGCCCGCTCACCTGCCACAGACCGGTCATTCCTGGGCGCACCAGAAGATAGAAGCGACGGTCGCGCCCGTAACGGTTGAGTTCGTCGCGCGTGATGGGGCGGGGTCCGATCAGGCTCATCTCGCCGCGCAACACATTGAACAGCTGCGGCAGCTCATCAAAGCTCGACTTGCGCAGCAGGGCCCCGAACTTGGTGATCCGGGGGTCGTCGCGCAGCTTCTGGGTGGCTTCCCACTCCGCGGCAGCGTCCGGGTCCGCGCTCAGATGCGCCTCGAGGCGCTCCGCGCTGTCAACCGCCATGGTCCGAAACTTAACGCACGCGAAGCGCTGACCGTGCCGGCCGAGCCGCGTGTGGCTGAAAAACACCGGGCCGCCGTCGGTGAGCTTAATGATCGCGGCGATAAGCAAGAGGGCGGGAGACAGGAACACCAACGCCAGCGCTGCGACGACCACGTCAAAGGCGCGCTTGGCTAACCCATTGGCAGCGCGTACTTTTTGCAGGAGCCGCCGGTCCGTTAACCGGTTTGCCGCACGCGGTTCCGCGCGGTAGCGGTCGCCCAAGTGACGACTGCGAAAACGAACCCGCGCAGCGGAGTCCGCTTCCGTCAACTGGTTCGCCATGACTTTTCAAGTCCCCAGCCATTCCCGCGCTAATGGCTTCGTAACCTTTGGCAGGCGTCATTGTGCATTGCAATCGCGAACGCGTTTCTGGTGAGCTGCTCATGACGAATGCAGTCATGCGCTTGCCAAGAAAGCACACACGGCTACTTTTTTAGGCGGGTGGTAGAGCGATTCTGATAGTGGAGTGATCGCTTGGCGGCCATTCATCGCTTGAGAGCACCATTGCCGCTACCGGCTCATATCGATGTGCCGGCGCAACAACGTCACGCAAAATGGTTGCCTCCACGGTGGCTAATGGTAACCGGGTTGGTTGCCTATTGCTCTGTTTTTTGGTGCTTAATTTGGTTAACGACCCGTTTGGGGGTCGACTTCGTGACGACCGCGGCCGCCGTCCACGCCCCTTAACCGACAATCAGGGGTAGACAGGCACACTCCCAAGGCTTTGATACCGACGCTGGCGACCCAGTGGGGGCGCTAGGCGGCTCGGATCGCGGCATCGGGAGGGCTGAGCCTTTGACTACGCAAGACCAGGCGGGCGCGTCTTCGCGCGGTTTCTCGCCGCAAGCGCAACATATTGCGTTAACGAGGCGGAATAGGAAACCTTCATCGGCGGGTCATCGAAGCACGCTCTTGTCGAGGGCGGCGATGTGCCTTGCCAAGGGGATAGACGTGCGCACCCATCCAATTCTGTCCGCGCTCGCGGCGTCGTTGCTTTTGCTGGCTCCCGTGCATGCGCAGGCGCAGGTCGTTGCAGAGAACGGTGCGTCCGTGCGGGATCGCACCCGCGCCGACTATGATCCGCTGGGCATGCGCTTGGGCGCGTTCCAGCTTGACGCTTCGGTCGACTTTACCGCGACGTTTACCGACAACGTGTTCGCGGAAGAATCCGGCAACGAAGATGAAGACGTTATCTTCGGCATCAGCCCCAATGCGCAGCTTTCGTCGGACTGGAACCGGCACAGCCTGGTGATTTCAGGTGGGGCGGGCTTTTACAATTACAACGATTTCTCAAGCGAGGACGCCAACACCAATTATTTGCGTGGCGTCGGCCGGTTGGACATCGGCAGCCGTTCGAGCTTGACGGGCATTCTCGGCGTCGCGAACGAGGTGGAGTCGCGCACCGATCCGGACTCTCCGTTCACGCTTGAGCCGATCGAGTATCAGCGCAGCGAAGCCGCGCTGATCGCCCAGCACACCTTCAATCGGTGGCGCGTCATCGGCGAAGTAGGTCATACAGAGTATGATTTCGACGGAACGCAGACCTTCCGCGACAATGAGGAAGATTACCTTCGCGGTCGGCTTGAGGCTGAAGTGACGCCGCGGCTCGGCGCCTTCGTGCAGGCGACGACGGACGAACGGAAGTATCCAAACTCACCGACACTGGATTCAAATGGCGAGGCGTATTTGGTCGGCGCCACGATCAACTTCACCGACATGATGCGCGGTGAGATCGCGGTCGGCCAATTCACACGCGATTACACGAACTCCTCTCTAGATACCGAGGGCCTGGCGGTGGCGGCGAACCTGCAATGGTACGTCACCCGTTTGACCACGTTGACCTTCGACGCGTCGCGCGGCACCGAGGAAATCATCGGCGGCGGCACCAGCACGCCGTATGTCGAGACCCAGTTTGGCGGGCGCGTCGATCACGAACTGCGCCGCAATATCATTCTGACGGCGGGAGCGGCGGGCGGCCGGCGCGAGTTTAGCGGCGTCGATCGCGAGGATGACTTCCTCTATGGCGACGTTGGGGTGGACTACCTCTTGAACCGCCGCGTGGCGCTACGCGCGCGCTACGGGCGCGAACAGGTCGACAGCAGCGGCGCCGCCGCGTTCCGCGACTATGAGGTCAACAACCTGACGCTTGGTTTGAGCCTGCGCCTCTGATTTCGGAGGCGCGGCCGTCGGCGGCCCGGAGACAGGTTACGCGGATGGTCGCGGCAGCAAAGCCGAAGCCGGCTCGTTCAAAGGCGAAAAAAGAAAGAGCCAAGAAGCCAGCGGCCCCCAAGGCCGCGCGACCCCTCGTGGACGCGCTCGCAGAGGCGGCGTGGCTCGAGGCCGACCTTGCCTTAGCGGAGGCGTTGGCTGATTTCGACGAACTGGAAGGCGCCCGCGACGACGCCGACAAGGCTCACGCGATGGTGTTGTTGGCTCAATCACTGGCGCGCGCGGGGCGCAAACGGGGCTTGGCGCGGCTGGGCATCCTCGGCGCGACCGAGCCCTACGATCCAAGCCGGCATGAGTACATCGCCCCAGGAAAGCCAAAGACGGTGCGCATCAAAGCGCGTGGCGTGGCGCGCGGGGGCGAGATATTGGTCAAGCCGCGTGCAGGTCCGTCACGCCGGAAAAAGGCCCTATGAGCGATTGGACGCTCTGTATCGACTTTGGCACAGCCTTCTCGAAGGCGGCCGCCGCGCCGACCGGCGCGTGGTCGGGCTTTGACCCGCAAACCGTCCGCCCGCTCATGTTGAGCGGCCACGAGCAGCAAACCAACCCATTCTTGCTCGACAGTGCGGTGTTCGTGGACGATGCGCGCATATTGTTCGGACGCGCCGCCCTCGGCCAGGCAGCGGCATCGTCGGATAAGCGACGCCTGCCATTGCGCTCTTTCAAGACGTTGCTCAGCGTCAGCGACCTCGATCGTGCTCTGGCGACCAACGCGCCGACATCGGTCGATCCGCATCGCATATTTCAAATGCGCGACCTGATTGTGCTCTACCTCGCTTTCCTGCTCCAGACGGTTGAGCGCGCGGCGAAGGCGGATCCGGCGCTTGCGCGGGTAAAGGAAATCCGCAGACGGTATGCGGCACCTGCTTGGCGTAGCGGCGACAGCGCCGGCATGCACACGGCCGTGCTTGGCATCTTCGGCGAGGCCGAGGCGTTTCGCGCCGCCATGGGCGACCGTTTGCTCGCGCCCGAGGGGCTCCCAATCGATGTGATAACGTCCGCGCTGCCGAAGGCGGCGCCGGCGGCGAAACCCTATGAGATGGACCTCATCTTCGAGGCGACAGCGGCAGCCAGTTACACCTCGATCGGACTGGAGGATGCGGGCTCCCACCTCATTGTTGTCGACATGGGGGCAGGCACCACGGATATCGCCGCCATCGCGCGCGCTGGACAAACGGCGTTCGAATTGCCGGAAGCGCGCGTCACGTTCAAACAGGCGGGTGACTTCATTGATGGCGTGATCGCCAATGTTGTGCTCGACAGTGCGAAATGGGCGCGTTCGCCTGAACAGAAGACGGCCCTGTGGACCGCGCTGATGCGCCAAATGCGCGACATCAAGGAAACCGTGTTCGCCGACGGACGCGCAGCGCTTCGCCACGAAGGGCGGACGCTGTCGCTCAGTATGCGCGACATCGAGCGCGACAATGACTTCAAGGAATTCATCAAGGGATTTGAGCGCGCCTACGCCCAGAGCTTGGCGGTCGTGCGCGACGACGCCAAGGCCCGAGGTCGCCCCGAAGTGCACGCCATCGCCGTTGGCGGCGGCGCGGCGGCGCCGTTTGTGCGCGCACTCATCGCCGCGAAACCGAAAGGCGGCGGGCCGCGGGTCGCCGCACGCCCTGCAACGCCGGATTGGGCGCACGCTCCCTCGTTTCAGGGCAATTTGGCGCCTGTCTTCCCGCAGCTCGCGATTGCGATTGGCGGCGCGCTCGCGCCGGATGACATGCTAGCCGCGCGGGCCCCGTCTATTCCGGCCTGAGTCGGCCGAAGCGATACCCGGGCGGTACACGGTTCACGTAGACCGCAGTCGCGGCGCCCGCATGGCCACGCAGCGCGCGCATGGCGGCGCGCACAGCGGGGAGCGGCGTGCGATCCCATGCGGCGACCAGGACGCACCGTTGTGCTGCGCTCGCGAGAATGGCGCCGTCGGCGCTGCTCAAAGCCGATGGGCAATCGAGAACCACGAGATCGTACGCTTCCTGCAGGTCCCGAACGAGCTGCGCGAATCCCGGCGCGCCTGTCAGCGTGCGCCAGGCGCTTTCCGGTTTGGCCGCTGGAAGGAAGTGGAGACCGGTTTCTTCTTCCTCCGCCAGCATGCCGCGCCATGACCCTGGCCGCTGGCTTGCTTCCAACACCCCCTCCTGCGCGTCATGCACGAGCGTCTTGGTCAAGCTGCGCAGGCGCAGATCGCAGTCCACGAGGATGACACGCTTTCCCTGCAATGCCGCGCTCGCCGCAGTACAGAGCGCGGCGGTCGATGCGCCCTCCCCAGGCAACGCCGCGACGAACGACACAACGCGCTCGTCGGCGGCGCCTTCTTGAAGGTCGCGAAAGGCGGTGGCGAACGGGGAGGAGGGTTGAAAAACGACGCAATCAAGCGGCGTGCGCCGATCGGGCGGCAGCTGCCGCAGGGCCTGCGGCGTCAGCTCCGGCGCGGCGCCGAGGATCGCGTAGCCACGATGGCTGCCAAAGCTCGCGAGAGAGGTGATCGTGTTGCGCCCGAACTCGCGCACCGCGCCGATGAGGAGCGCCACGCCCGCGCCGATCGGCGCCCAAAACAACAAGGATCGTAACGTCGCGCCGCCGCTGAGATAGTCAAAAAGGCAACCGGCCGCTGTGATCGCGATGAAGGCAATGCCGACCAGCGGCGCTTGCCGGCGAAACGCGCGCCGCAAACGCCCCCACGCCAGGGTCTGCGCCGGTTGTTGGCGGATCCGACGCGCAGCAGCGCCGAGCGTGCCGGCTTGAAGCCGTCGCCGATCGTCGGTCAAATCCACAGTCGCCACACGCGCTCTCCTGATGCCGCCGCGCATCTGATTCTAGCGCGAGTCGGTCGTTGGGACAGCGTGGCCCCCCACGCCTGAGCAAAGTACATCCATCTTCGCGACAACCAAGGCCCGCAAGTGCAAACAGCGGATTAATATCCACAGGGTTTCGTGGCGTCGCCCAGCGCCCGCGCCTGCGGCGAATGTTCGCGTGGATGGATTCTCGAAGGTGCGAGGGCGAGCGTTGCGCTTTCGCCGCTTCTCCTTAGGTTATTCGTCAGGTCAGGCCAGAATAGCCATGCTCATCCAAATGCCCCGCGGGGCCGAACAGCCCAAAAAGGCGGAGCGCGCCGATGGGGTTACCGCGTTTGAAGGCGGCTTGCGCCGCGATCTCTCCAGCGATGCGCTTATCCTCTGCGATCACGTGGTTGGTGGCGTGGCGAAGCGCGCCGTCGATCTCGCGTTAACGCTAACGCTGCTGCCAATCTGGGCGCCAGTTCTCGCGCTTGGATTTGCTTTGGCGAAACACCGAAACACAGCGGCGGAGGCGTGCTCTGTTCGCGATGTAGTGGGCTATGGCGGGCGCGGTTTTCGCGTGTACACGCTAAGGCTGCAGCGGCGGTCCGCTACAGTGACGCAGCTTAACGTTGGCGGGGGCGAAGCGATGGTCCCCGAACCGCGCGAACCAACGATCTCTAGGAGCAAAGTTCAAACGGCCTGGGAGCACGTTCCGCTGCTTTGGAACGTGTTGCGCGGCGACCTGTCGTTGGTGGGGCCAGCGCCGTTGGTCCGCGAAGACCTCGACCGCTTGCGCGGCGCCAAGCGCCACTATTTCTCCGCGCGTCCCGGCTTGTTCGACGTTCAGGCGGCCGTCGGCGAAGGGGATGCACGCTACAAGGCATACGCGCTTTCCTGGACGCTGACAGACGACGCCGCGATTCTTTGGGATGCGATACGATCGTTCGCGTGTGAGAGCTGAGTTACGCCAAGTGCGCGCTTGCGCCCGGCGCGGATTCGATTGAGGCATGCGCGAGAATTTCGGACGTGGACCCCGGGCGTTGACCCAGATTGCATTTTTCGGCCACGACGCGCGCGACCCCGCGGTGCAGCGTCGGATAGGCGCGTTTATGCGCGCGGGCGCCGAGGTGTGCGCGTTCACGATGCGGCGCGGGGCGGAGACGTCGCCTGCTTGGCGCAACGTCGATCTGGGCGAGACTCGTGACGCCGCGTTTGGCCAGCGCATCCAAGCACTTTGGCGCGCTCGCTCGCGGCTGCGCGTTCACGCCCAGGATTTTGGTCGCGCCGAGCTATTTTATGCGCGCAATCTCGACATGCTTTGGCTGGCGCGGTGGGCAAGGCGCATGAGCGCGTCGCGCGCGCGACTGGTGTATGAGTGCCTCGACGTTCATCGCTTCATGACGCGCGGCGATGCGCTCGGCGCGGGCATGCGCGCGCTTGAGCGCTCGCTCTTGCGCGAGGTCGATCTCGTGGTGGTGAGCTCTCCAGCGTTCGCATCGGAATACTTCGATCGGTTCCAGCCCGGGCGCGCGCGCACGATGTTGGTTGAGAACCGCATGCCGCGCGGATTTGACTACGGAGATCGGCCGCGTACGCCTTTACGCGCGGACGGGGCTCTGCGGATTGGGTGGTTTGGCAACCTGCGCTGCAAGCGCAGCTTGGAGCTGCTCTTGGGCGCGGCGTCCGCACTTCCTGATCGGGTCTCGATTGTGATGCGCGGCGCGCCCGCCCGCACCGAACTTGCTGACTTCGAAGGACGGATCGCGGCGAAATCGAACGCAAGCTATTTGGGTCGCTATGCTTGGCCAAACGATCTCGCGGCCATCTACGAGGATGTGGATGTGGTTTGGGCGGGAGATTTTCACGATCCCGGCGCGAACTCGAAATGGCTCTTGCCCAACAGGCTCTACGAAGGCGGGTACTACGCAACACCACCAGTGGCGCCGCGCGATTGTCAGACTGGGCGCTGGATCGAGGACAAGGGCTTTGGTTTTACGTTACCCGAGCCGCTCGAGCGCACGCTTCCAGAATTTCTGGCGACGATCAGTCGAGACGCCGTCGCGCATGCGCGCGCGCGCATGCAGCAGGCGCCGGAGGACGTGTTCGTGCAGCCCGACGATGAACTTCAGCGCGTGATTGAGGCGGCCATGTCCGCGCCCGCACGTGACTAAGCCGGCGCTGCTCATGCTGCTGAGCCGGCATCCGTTCGCGGAACGCAGCGGCCGCGCGACGATCTTGCGTCAGAGGATCGATCAGGCGCGCCGTCATTTTGAACCGAGGCTTGTCGTGTTTGGCGCGCCTGCCGGCGATAAGAGCGATGAAGGCATGACGTTTTTGCCGCTCGCCAATCCGCTTTCGATCGCGCTCAACGCCGTGCGCCTGCACGATCGGCCGCTGCAGACGTGGCTGTTCTACGCCAAATCCGCGCGAGAGGAGGTGGCGCGCATGCGCGAAGCGTGCGCGGCGGAGGCGGTCTTCGTAGACATGCTGCGGTTGGCGCCGCTGACATACGGCATGCCGCGTGAGATCGCGCTGATCATCGACTACGACGACCTGCTGTCGCAGCGCTATGCGCAGGCGGCGCGCAAAGACTATGAGGTGATGGGCTTTCTGAGCCGCCGGGTCGGACCGCTCGCGAACGTTGCGCGCACCTTTGCGCGTCCGATCTTGCTGAACGAGTCGAAACGGTGCGCGGCGTATGAGGCGGCGTGGCTTGAGCGCGCCGATCTGGCGCTGTTCACGTCGCCACTTGAAGCGGCGAGCATTGGGCGGTCTAACCCGAACACAATGCCGGCGCCGCCGCTTGCGCCGGTTGCGCATGCTTCGGACGGAACGCCGGGAGATCGGCTGATCTTTCTGGGCAATATGCACTATGCTGAGAACGTGTTGATGCTGCGCGCGCTGCACGCGGCGTTGGCCGGTTTCAGCGAAGCGATGCGCACGGCCGCGGTGATCGATGTGATTGGCGACTGTCCGCCGGAGCTACGCCATGAATTGGAAGGGGCGAATTTTCGCTTCTTGGGCCGCGTTGACGATCTCTCCACGTTGGACGGGGCCGGCGTGTTTCTCGCGCCCGTCGTCGGCGGCAGCGGCGTCAAACTCAAGGTGCTCGATGGGTTGGCGCTTGGGTGCCCGGTGGTGACCACCGAAAAGGGTTGCGAAGGGCTGGCGGTGCGCAGAAACCGCGACCTTCTGGTGGCGCGCGATCCAGCGGGCGTGTTGGCGGCGGCGCTAGCGCTCCGCGGGCGAGACGCATTGAAACATGCGCTCGCGCGAAATGGGCGCGCGTATGCCGAGAGATGGCATGGTCCACGACTCGGCGCGGCCATCGCCGATGCGATGGCTGCCGCGGTCAAGCGGCGTCAGGAGACGCTGTAGTATGACTTCGATTGGTAGAAGTAGAGCGAGTCTGCGTAGGTGCCCCAATTGGGTTGCACACAGTTGAGCGCGACGCCGAGCACCTTGCCGCCGGCGCCTTCCGTTTGCGAAATCGCGGTGCGCACAGCGCCAATCGCGGAACGGCCCGCGCGCGCGACAACGACGGTTGTGTCGGCCTGCTTCACGAGGACGCGGGTTTCGGCGACCGCCAGGATCGGCGCGCAATCCAGGACGACCAAATCGTAGGCGGAGCGCAGTTCGGCGATCAGGCGCTCCATGGCGTCTGTTCCGAACACGTCGCGCGGCGTGAATCCGGCGGCGGCGACCGGCAACACGTCGGCGTCCGAGGCGGGATCGCGCACGATCGCGTCACGCCAGTTCACTTCGCCCGCGAGCACTTGCAGGATGCCGGTGTCGGATTCGATGTCGATGACGTCGTTGATGGATTGTTTGCGCAGGTCGCAATCGACAACCACCACGCGTTGTCCTGACATCGCCGCTACGCGCGCAAGGCACATCGATATCGTGGTTTTGCCTTCGTCAGGCAGAGCGGAGGTGACCGCCACGACCTTCACCGAGAAGTCCAGTTTGGAATAGACGATCACCGTGCGGAGCACGCGCAGCGCTTCGGTGAACGCCGACATGGGCCGCCCGACAAGATAGCCAGATGGGTGTCGCTCCGCCGGCGGCATTTGGCGCATCATCCGCTTCGAGATGATCGGGATCGAGGCGATCGCGGGATAACCGACCTTGGCTTCGAGGTCCTCGGCGCTCTTCACCGATTGGTCGAAAATCTCCAAGGCGACGCCAAGCCCAAGGCCGAGGAACAAGCCAGCCAAAATCGCGAGCGCGAGGGCTACGCGCAGTTTCGGCGAGGACGGCGACGCCGGCAAGGACGCGTACGCCATCAACCGCGCGTCGGATGTGTTGAGCTGGTCCTGATCCGCGATCTCCTGATAGCGCTGGAGATAGCTTTCATACACTTCGCGGCTCGCCGCGGCCTCACGCTCAAGCTCGCGCAAGCGGACGCTCGCGGCGGAATTGCCCGAGAGCTGGCCCGTCGCTTCGTGCAGACTTTGGCGCAACGTGTCGAGTTCGGCGCGCTTCACGCTGACTTGGTTGCGCAAATCGATCGAGATGCGCTGGATTTCACGCCGGATCTGTTCCTCGATGTCGCGGCGCTCGGCGCGCACCGATTGCACGGCGGGATGGGTCTCGAAATAGCGCAGTTCCAACTCGGATTGACGCTGGGCGATCTCGGCTTCGCGGTTGCGCAGTTGAGTGATGTTCTCAGAGTTGATCGCGTTGCCGAGGCTCTCGAGCGAACCGCCAGATTGGCGCACGGCCTCGATCTGCCGGTAGCGCGCTTCGGCGGCGGCGAGTTCGGCTTGCGCGGCCAAGACTTGCGTTTGAATGTTGGTGATCTGCGTCTCCGGCAGCGTCGCGCCTTGGGCCGACAACATGCCCGACTGCACGCGGAAGGTCTCCGCCGCGGATTCCTTGGCTTGGACGTCTTCGCGCAATTCCGCCAAGCGGCGCGAAAGCCAGCTATTGGCGCGCTGAGCCGTGTCGACGCGCTGGTTGACTTGGCTGGCGATGTAAACGTCAGCGTAGGTGTTGGCGATGATCTGCGCGCGTTCGGGGTCGGTGGAGCGCGCGGTAATTTCGATGACGTAGGTCGCGCCGCGGCGTGTCACCGTAATCGCGTTGGCGACGCTCGCCGCGATGTCATCGAGGTTTTCGCCAGGGCCGGCCTGCATGCCGAGCGCGGTCGCAAGCTCGCCCATCAGGGCGCTCGACCGCAGCAGTTCGATTTCGGAGTCGATGGCGGAGGATTGCAGCGGCAGCTGGCCGACGACGGCTTCGTTCGCCAACACGCGCTCCTGCCGCGGATTGATGATCAAGAGCGCGGTGGCGCTGTAGGTCGGTGTGCTCGACATGACCAGAACGAACGCCGTTAACGCGGCGGCGGCGCCCGCGATCGCCATGGGCATCCAGCGGCGACGCAACATCTGCAACGCAGCCGTTACGCCGAAGAGTTCCGCCAAGCCCTGAGGCGCGGAGGAGGCCGCTGGAAGGTTAGGCGAAGCGGGTGGCGTTTCTCGGTTCATCATGTTCATCGGCGCTCACCGCGAGTTTGGTCCCGCGTGTGGGTCGCCGCCCCAACGGCGTTAACCCTAGCACGCGGGATTGGTCATGTCGTGCCCAGCCGCATATGCACGCTTGGCGCCGCACCCACGCGCTGGCTTTTAGAACAACCGCTCGCCAATTCGGACCGTGTCGCCAGGCAAAACGGGAGTAGCGATCGTTAACGGATAGGCGTGTTCGACCGCCTCATTGGCGTGGCGCACGAAAACCCGGTTTCGGTTCGCCCGATAGGTGAACCCGCCAGCAGTTGCGACCGCGTTTAGAACTGTTAACCCGGCCGAATAGGGGTAGGTGCCGGGACGCTGAACCTCTCCCAGGATGAAGAAGGGCCGGTAATTCGCCACTTCGACATTAACATTCGGGTTGCGGACATAGGTCCGCAGGGCGGTTTGAAGGTTCTGGGCGAATTCGGGAACCGTGAGGCCCGCGGCGTTAATCTCTCCAACCAGCGGATAAGAGACGACGCCCTGCGAGCCAACCACAAACTGGCCCGTAAGGTCTTCTTCATTAAAGACCGTGATCCGCAGCTGGTCGCCAGGCCCGAGGCGATAGTCCGAGGGCAGCGCCTCTTCCTCGGGGGTTGAGGGGATGGTCGAACAGGCGCTGGCAATGCCCGCGCCGGTAACCATCAATCCACGAAGAAGGGCGCGGCGGGTGTGCCAAATCGGTTTGGTCATGAAGCGTTTTCCTGGCGGCGGTTCTAGGCGATCGGGTCGGACCCGCAAAGGATGGACCAGTCCTTTAGAGCGAATTTTTCGCGCTGAGCGTTGCCGGGGTCACGGCGCGGCGCCTCGGGCCCCGTCCGGTTGAGCGAAGCCACGCTTGCTCCAGCAGCTTTCCGACGAGGTAAGAGGAAACCCGGGGCGTTCGGAAGGTCGCCAGGACGGCGCGGGAGTCACCGCTCTTGGCGGCCTCGATCAGCAACCGCCATTGCAGGCGACAGTCAACGCTGGCGCGATGGCGATCGAGCGCGCGGCGGTCCGCCGGGGACAAAGCGCCAGTGGCTTCGATCAGGTCATCGCAATCATAAAGGCGTTTGAGTTCCGTCGGGCCGTGTTCCTTGCTTAACGAACCGGCGCGCTCAACGGACACATAACCCGCTTCGCCGCAGGTGAAGAAGCGCGCGCCCAACGCAAGCGCACGCGCATACAGTTCGTAGTCCTCGCCGAGGCGCATGTCGGCTTGGTAGCGGAGCTTGTGCGCATCGAGGAATGCGCGCCGCGCCAGCGGCTTCATGTAACCAAGGTCGAGAGGGCCGGTGGTTTTGCCGAGATTGCGCAGCACGAAACCGCGAAATGTCAAAAGCTTCAAGGTCAGCTGGCGCGGCGTCCATTGCACGTGGCTTGGGTCGCGCGTGCGGATGAGGTCGTCGGCCACGAAATCCGCGTCGCCGGCGATAGCGTGGAGGGAGGCTAAGCGCCCCTCGAGGAAGAAGTCATCAGCGTCGAGAACGGTAAGCCATGGGGCGGACGTCGCTTCGATGGCGGCGTTGCGCGCCGCGCCCGGCCCGGCGTTCGTCGTAAATGCGATAAATTTGACGCGTTGATCTCGCTCCGCGAGCCCGCGCGCCACGGCGGCGGTCGCATCCGTCGACGCATCGTCGACGATGCAAACCTCCGCTGTTTCCGGCTGCGCCAACGCGGACAACACCGCCCGCTCCAGCGTCGCGGCGGCGTTGAAGGCCGCGACGAGAACGGTCGTTCGCGTGTCGCGCGACGAACTCTCCGGGGGTGGAAGCATCGGTCAGGCGTCTGCAAGCAACGCGCCGAGTAGGGGCGCGGGGCTGCTTTCCACCGCCTTTACTTCAGACGCAACCCGCGCCGCTGCTTTGATGTGTGCGGGAGTGGTTGACGAAAACAGGGCCACGCCCGCTGGATTGCGGGAAATCGCATCGCGCAGAAGCAATTCGGCGATACCGGCGCGATCCTGGGCGGCGACGCCAAACGTTTGTGTGAATTTCCCGGCCGCGTCCTGATCGCGGGCAAGCTTTTCGCAGAGTCCGGTCAGCCGGGCGGCGAGCACCGAATGAACCACCCGCAGCGCGTTGGCGCCCAAGTCAGCGCTCTCCACCGCCGCCAGGCCGGCAAGGGAAACCTGGATGACTTCAAAAATCCCGCGATGCGCGTTCAGGATCGCTGTCGTTTCGTTGGGTTGCGTGGCCAATCCGACGCGGATGACCTTGCCTTCGCGCTTGAGCGCGGCAAGCGTTTCCAGGAGCGGCGCCGAAATTTCACCTGCGCGGACTTCGTGCAGCAGCAGTGCGTCAATCCGGTCGGTTCGCAGCGCCGCGAGGCTGCGTTCGACGCTGGCGCGCACCTGGGCGGGCGAGAACAGTCCGCGCTGTGCGTTCACCAAATCGGGCGCGGCGCCGCGCAAAAATTTGCCGGCGACGCGCTGCATGAGGTTCGGGGGATCGAGGCCAACCTTGGTCACCAAGACCATGTCGGCCCGGCGGCGGGCGGCGAGCGCGCCAAGGCGGGCCTCCGATGCGCCCCAGCCGTAGAGCGGTGCGGTATCGAAATGCTGGATGCCGTGATCCAGAGCTGTTTCGAGCAGCGTAAGCGCTTCGGCTTCGGACACGCGATCCAAGGCAGCGCACCCAAACCCAAGGCGCGTCGGGTGTGTTTGCACGAAGAATGACCCCATAAACCATGGCGTCGTATTCGGACGCGATTGAAGGAATATTACGCACGTTCGGGGCGCTTGGCCAAGCGTAGGCCGCCTTTTTAAGGTAGAGTGGCGCGGAAATTCGAAAGTCAGGCGAGGCATGGAAAGCCATCGAAAGTCGGCGCGGTTTGATCTGTTGGACGGTATGCGTGGGCTCGCCGCGCTCGCCGTTATCTCTGATCATGTGTCCTCCGCGACGATCGAGGCGCTGCTGCCGGGCCGTTATCTCGCCGTTGACTTCTTCTTCGTGCTGAGCGGGTTCGTGCTCGCGCACGCGTACAGCGCGCGTCTCCAGCGCGGCGGCGCGTGGGCGTCGTTCATAATGGCGCGGATCGTTCGGCTCTATCCTCTGTATTTGTTAGGCGCGGCGCTCGGCGGCGCTCTTATCTGGCTCCATATCGCTGCCGGGTGGAACACCTCCATTAGCCAATCTCAGCTCTGGACGTCGGCATTGTTGGCGTTATTCATGCTGCCCTGTCCGCCGCAACTCTCTCTCTGGCCGGGTGCGCCGTATCCTCTGAACGGGCCTTCTTGGTCGTTGTTTTTTGAGCTCGTCGCCAACGCTGTCATGGGCGTGTTGGGGCGCAACTTGACGCCGCGCGTTTGCCTGGCGCTCATGGCGCTGGGCGCCGTTGGGCTCGTTCCAACCTCGTTTTATTTTGGTCAACTCGATGGCGGTTTTGACTGGGCCAACTTTGTCGCCGGATTTCCGCGCGTGATATTCTCGTTTTTCGCGGGCGTCTGGATTTACCACAGCGGGATCTACGCGCGCGTTCGGGCGCTGCCCGCGTGGGCGGCGGCGGCGGCGCTGGCGGGGGTTTTCATGGTTCCCGCCGACGGCGTTTGGCGCTCGGCGTTCGATCTTCTCGCCGTGCTGGCGATCTTTCCGTTGCTCGTGACGTTTTGCGCGGGGACAGCCCTGCGAGGACCCGTACGCGCGCTGGCGTCAACCATCGGATTGTTGTCATACGGGGTTTATATATTGCATGTGCCGCTCTGGGGGTGGCTCAAGGTGATCATGTCCCGTTATGCGATCGAGGCGCCTGGTTATGTTGATGTGGGAATCGCCGTCGTCGCCGCGCTGTCGGTCGCCGCGGTCGCGGACGCCGTTTACGATAAACCTGTTCGGCGCTGGTTGTCGGGGCTGAGCGCGGGGCGATCATGAGACAGGCTGTGAAGAGCCTTGCGCGCGCCGCGGGCCTAGAGCGTCGGCATATCGAAGCGGCGCGTATGTACGCGGAACGGCGTGCGCTTGCGTTCGCCCACAAGCGGCGCGACCGGGAGGTGGGACGCATCTTGTGCTACCATTCGGTTGGGCAGCCAGTCATGGGCGTCAACGATGTTTCGCCCAAGCGTTTCGCGCGGCAGATCGAGCTTGCGCTCGAACTTGGCTATCATTTCGTGGCGCCAGCCGAGATCGCCGCTGGGCGCGGGGGGCCAAAGGCGCTTGCCGTCAGCTTCGACGACGCGCTCAAATCTGTCCTCGCCGTCGCGCATCCGGTTTTGCGGGCGCATCGCATTCCATATAGCGTTTTCATTGTTTCCGAGTGGTCTGATGGCAATCACGCGTGGGAACCGGAACGCTTTCTCTCCTGGGCGGAACTGGAAACGCTGAAAGCGGACGGCGTCGAGCTGGGCAGCCACTCGGCGACGCACCGCGATTTCGGTCGCATCGATGCGGCGTATGCAAAACGCGAACTTGAAGCCTCCCGCGCGGCCATCGAGGCGCGCCTCGGATTCGCGCCGACGACGTTCGCTATTCCGTTCGGACAGTCGATGAACTGGACCCCCGCGGCTCACGATGCGGCGCGCGCGTGTGGGTATACGACCATTTACGCCCAGGCCGAAGACACCCGTCCGCCTGGAACAATCGCGCGCACGTTCGTGACGCACTTCGACGACCCAATGATCTTTCGCGCGCTGCTGGGCGGGGCGTTTGACTCTTGGGAAGAGTGGGTCTGGTCATACTAAGATGCCGGACCACGTTTCGCCGAAACCAACGACAGAGCAAGCGGCGTCTCCGCGCCTGATTTCCGTCGTGGTGCCAACGCGTGATCGGCCGCAGCTGCTGACGCAAGCGCTCGCGAGCATCCGGGCGCTCGAATCAGATGCGCTCCGTTTTCAGATTCTGGTCGGCGATAATGGACGTGACCCAGCGACGCGCGAAGCGGCGGCGGCGTTTGGGGCGGAGCATATTCCTGTCGCCCGCGACGGCGCGGGCGCGGCGCGAAACGCGGCGATGCGCGCCGCGCGCGGCGCTTTCATCGCGTTTCTCGACGACGACGACGTGTGGACCAGCGATCATATTGCGGGACACCTGGGACTTCTCGAAGCCGACCCGACGCTCGATGGCGTATTTGCGCAGGTGACGAGCGTCGATCAAGATTTGCGCCCCCTGGATACATGGCCAGCGCCGCCCGGCGCTGGCGACGCGCTGGTTCGTGCGATGTTGTCAGGATACTATCCGCAGATCGGCGCCACGCTTGTGCGCGCCAGCGTGCGGGAGGCGATCGGTTTCTTTGACGAAGCGTTGCTGGGAGATCAAGATTGGGATTGGCAGTTGCGGCTCGCGCGCCGGCGTCGTGTGGCGTTTCACGCCGCGCCCGCGGTCTTGTTCCGGCAGCGACCGCCAGGGTCATACGATGCATTGAGACTTCGTAGGCTCGGGTTCGGACGGCGTGTCTTTCTACGGCATGCGCTGCCGGAATTGCGCCTGTGGCGATCGCCGGCGGCTTTCGCCGACGCGTACTATCGCGTGCTTGGTCAATACTATTTCTACTTTCGCGACGCGGCGATCGAGCGCGCGGCGCGCGGCGAGGCCGGCGTCTGGCGCGCTGTGTGGGGTGCGGCGCGTACGTTTCCTCTGCGTACCGCCCGTGACCTGATGTTGGGCGGAGCGATGCGCGCGGCGCTTTTCGCGGGGCGTGCGCGAGGCGGCGCCGCATCATGAGTCGCGTCGACGTTCTCATCCCCGTCTACAATATGGCGGCGACCCTTGACGCGTCCATCGATAGCATCCGCAGGCAGACGCTCGCCGACATTCGCATCATTGTTGTCGATGACGGATCAACCGATGAAACGCCGTCGCTACTGGCGGATATCGCGAAGCGGGACGCGCGCATTGTCGTTGCGACGCAATCGAACGGCGGCATTGTTTCCGCGCTCAATCTTGGGCTTTCGCGCTGTACGGCGGAGTTCGTGGCGCGGTTCGACGCCGATGACATTGCCTACCCCACGCGACTGGAACGGCAACTGGCCTACATGGAGATGCACCCTGAATGCGTTGCGGTCGGGTGCGCGGTGGAGCACATGGACGAGGGCGGCGCCCCGCTTCACGGGCTGCCGCAAACGGGCTCTCCCTCCGACGCCATAGCCGATAAGGCGCCGGCGCTTGAACCTTATATCGTGCATCCGTTTTTGTTCGCGCGACGCGCGGCGATCGAGACTGTCGGCGGGTATCGGCACGTGCCGAACTCCGAAGATAGCGATCTGCTCTGGCGGTTGTCCGAACACGGCGCGCTTGTCAATCTGCCGGATGTGTTGGGGTGTTATCGTGTTCATACGGCGAGCATTTCAAGCTCAATAATCGGCGGTCGCGTGATGGCGGTTGGGTCGCAACTTGGCGCCTTGTCGGCCCTGCGTCGGCGAGCCGGGGCGCCTGACATCGTGTTTAAGCCCGACTTGGCGCGGGGCCTCAAGGCGGCGAGCGCATTGGAGCGCATGGTTGAAGAGGCGAGCGTGTTGCTCAACTCCGACGAGCGTCAGCGACTGCGCATCGCCAGCGCGGCGAAGCTCATGGAGCTCGCGCGGTATCGCCCCTTCGAGATCGATTTGAGCGACGCCGCCTTCATTCGCGGTGCGCTGGCGCTCCTTGCGACGCTGTCGCGCGAGAACGCCAAGGAAGTTTCCTGGTATGTCACGGTCACCGCCGCGCGGTTGGCGCGCAAGGGTCGCATTCGCGAGGCGATTGCGCTGACGCCGCCTGCGCTCGCGCCGGTCGCGGCCGCGCGCTACGTGGCGTCGTTCGCGGGGGCTACACGCCGTCCTTCAAACGCCGCTTAAGCCATTCAGGCGCAAGATAGCGAAGCGCTTCGGACGCGCTGCGGAAGCCGCCAGCGGCGCGCACTTCGCTCCAGTGCGCCAAATGCTGGTGCGTCGGCAACATCCCCATGTAATTCTTAATCCGCTCGATCGTCGGCCAGTTGCCGCCGAAGATGTCCTCGTGACGCCAATCGGGTTCTCCGAAGGAGGGGCGCTCGTCACCGGCGAGCATGGCGGCGTTGTCGAGCGGGGGAAGTTCCAGTGCTCGCGCGTAGACGCCCTCCAGCCATCGCATCCAGCCAGGAACGTTGTGTTCGCGGGCGACCGCCAGCCGGCTCGCTTCTCCGATCGCCGCGCGCTTTTCTCCATCCTCGATGAGTTCTGAGAGAATGGCGCGATACTGCTCGAAGTCACGCGCGACGGCGACGTTGCCCACCAACGCGACGTGATTGATGCCGAATATGCGCGTTTCATCGGGGTAAGGGAAAATCGTTACAGAGGGCGCGCCATATCCGGCGGCCTCCATAAGCGACGTCGAAGAGACGAAGGGGTAGGAGTCGACGTAAATATCGGCGGCTTCAAAATAAGGCCGCGGATTGGGTGTTTCGGGCAGCGAACGCAAGCGATCGCCAAAACGCGCGCGCACTGGCTGCCAGTCCTCGGGGGTTCCCGCGCCAACGACCAGGAGCGTTGCGTTCGGATGTTTTTCCAGCAGTGGGGCGTGGATGTCGGCGAAGGTGGCGCCGCCGACAGTTTTATACTTCAGCTGCCTCGCCGCGGAGACGAGCAGGATTGTTTCAGGCGAAACGCCGATCGCGCGTTTAGCGTCGTCGCGTGACGAGCGCCGCACCACTGATTCCGCCAAGGTTGGCATGATAATGTTGCGCTCCGGCGCCACGCCGCGCCGCGCAATTGTGAGGTCCTGAGCGGCCTCGCGTAGGTTGATCGCGAGGTGGCACACGCTCGGTCCGAACCAAAAGAGGTGATCCGCGTGATTGAGCACGAGCACGGGCTTGTGTCGGACGGGATCCGCGAACGCCATGATCGGAATGACGTCTTCGCAATATGTGTGCAATACGACCGCGTCGTAGTCGCGCGCCATCCGCCGCAATTCTCGCGCCCACGCTAGCGGGCCGCCGGGGTTTCGAGACAGATAATGGATGCCGCCGCTCGCGAAAGCTTGTTGCGCGAACGCCGGCACCGGACCCCGCTGCTGCGTTAGCACGAGCGCATGATGGCGGTCGCGATCGGCGTTGACCCACTGGCAGAGCATCTTGTTGTGCCCGCCGACGGCGCTCATCTGGGTTCCGACCTGGAGGACGCGCTTGATTTCGCGTGGCCGTGATGGCGGCTCATCAAAGGGAATGCGGCGTCCGACTTCGTTGAGCACGCGCTCCAGCTTTGGGCTCCAGAACACGCCCGCGTGGTTTTGTACGGCAATATGGGAAGCGATCGCGCAGTGAATGGCTGCGGTCGCCAATTCTCCGGCGTCAAGATAGGATCGCGCGCGCGCCGCGTAGTGGTCGAACTCCGCGTAGTTGCGCGCTATGCGCGCCGCCTGTTCCGGATGTTCGGACCGCGCCGCGGCCTCAGCCCACGCCATAGCCGATTTCCCGGCGTTCAACGCTGCCTGCATTCACGGTCCATGCGCCCGGCTCGTGATAGACGCCATAGGCGTTCGCCGCGAACACAGGGTGGTTCACATGGAAACGTCCGCCGATCTGGGCGCACAGCATCTGTCCTTTCGCATCGCGTACGATCGCATTTACGACGTAGAGATCTGACACCAGCTTGATCGGCGGCGTCCGCAGTTCGATGACGCCTTCACCCTCCAGGCAGGAAAGGGGAACGCCGTCCGCCGCTGAGGAGTAGGTCGTGCAACTGGTTTCGTCATCGCGGTCGATGCCGATGCGAATGTCTGGGTTTTCAATCCGTCCCTCGGCGCGATAGCGCAAACGGATGAGCATTGTGTCGCCAAACGCGAACACCGTGCTGGGGCGCCCGTCGGCGGTGAGCAGCTCCACATCCGTGAAGCGCACGCGCGCGCCGCCGTCGGCGGGATGGAACCATGGCGTGTCAGCGAGCTTGCTGTCTTGTTCGTAGCGGCGGAGGCCTTCGGCCGTCGGGCCGTCGTAAACAACCTCGCCTTTCTTCAGGTAGATCACGCGTTGGCACATGCTCTTGATCGAGAACATGTTGTGCGAAACGAAGAGAATGGTGGCGCCCTTACGCTCAAGCTGTCGCGCGAAATTCATGCATTTGCGCTGGAAGGCGTAGTCGCCGACCGCGAGCACCTCGTCGAGCAGGAGGATGTCGGGGTCGAGATGCGCCGCGACCGCGAAGGCGAGGCGCACATACATGCCGCTTGAATACCGCTTAACCGGGGTGTCGATGAAGTCGGCGATCTCGGCGAATTCAATAATGGCGTCGAACTTGGCGGCGACTTCCTTGCGGCTCATGCCGAGGATCGAGCCGTAAAGAAAAACGTTCTCGCGCCCGGTCAGTTCGTGGTGAAAGCCGGTGCCTACCTCCAGGAGCGCGCCGAGGCGGCCGCGCACTTGGATGCCGCCCGTCGTCGGCGTGGTAATGCGCGAAAGCAGCTTAAGCAACGTGGATTTGCCGGCGCCGTTGAGGCCGATAATGCCGACGTTCTCACCCTTCTCGATATCGAAGCTGGCGTCCTTCAGGGCCCAAAACGTATTGCGCTCCGCCGCGGCCGTGCGCTCGGCGCTTGAACGGAACACGTTTGCCGCTCCAGCCGCGACGAGGTCGCGCAGGGAGTCATGTCGCTCGGAGCGCAGCAACCGGCGATACCGCTTGCCCACGCCGCGCGCGCTGATGGCGAGGTTCGAGTCCATCAGATCACGTCCGCGAAAGTGCGTTCCATGCGTCGGAAGAAGACCAATCCGGCAGCGAGCAGAACGATAATCGCCGCCGCGCTGATGGCGAGCGCGCCGACATTGAGTTCTCCCAGGCCGAATACGGCCCAACGGAAACCTTCGATCACCCCGACCATGGGGTTAAGCGAATAAAGCCACCGCCATGCCTCCGGCACCAAGGTGAGCGGATAGACTATCGGACTCGCGTACATCCACAGCTGAATCATAAAGGGCAAGGTGTGCTTAATGTCGCGGAAGCGAACGTTGATCGGGCCAAGCCAAAGCCCAACGGATAGCGCGAGCAACAACGCGACGATCATGAGCGGGGGAATAAACACCATACGCCAGCTGGGCGCGAAACCGAAGAACGCCATGAGGACGACAAGCACCGCAAAGGCGATGCAAAAATCAATCAGCGGCGAGATCACGTTCGCCAGCGGCATGATCAGCCGCGGGAAGTACACTTTGCGCACAAGCTCCGCGTCGCTCACCAGGCCGAGGCCCGCGCGGCGGATCGCTTCCGAAAAATAGAACCACGGCAAATAGGCGGCGAACGCATAGAGCGGGTAGGGAACGCCTTCAGACGGCATGCGCGCGAAGATGCCGAAAACGATCGTGAAAATCGCGACCGCGAACAGCGGTTGAATGATCGCCCATGCGGCGCCCAACGCCGCTTGCTTATACAGGACCTGGATGTCGCGCATCGTTAGCACGATGAGCAACTCGCGATAGCGCCACACAGCGCCGAGATCGAGGTCGAACCACCCGCGATCGGGGCGGATCTCGACGATCTGGTCGGAAGAGGGCGTGTGCGCGGCCGCCGCCTCCATCGTCATGTTATGCGCAAGCCCGTTTCAGCGTTTCCGCGACCTGGAGTTGCTCCTCGTCAGTCATTTGGTGATACAATGGCAGAATGATGCGGCGATCCTGGGCGAACTCTGAATTGGGCAACTCCCAGCCGTTCCTGTAGCCATCTTCCCGATGCGCACACATGATGCCGCGCCGCGTCGCGATGCCGGCGTCGAGCATGGCCTGCATCACGGCGCGCTGGTCGCAACGCGCGGGAAGCGTCACGCTGTAGCTTTGCCAGTTCGAGCGGCGGTTGGCCGGCTCACGCGGCGTTTCGATGCCGAGGTTGTTTGCAAGCAACTCGTCATAGCGCTTCGCGAGGCGCCGGCGTGTGGCGACGATTTCAGGGACGCGCTTCAGTTGCTCGCGGCCAACCGCTGCTTGAATGTCCGTCATGCGATAATTGTAGCCCAGTACAGGGTGGGTTTCGAAAATCACCTGGTTGGAGCCATGGCGCACCGTATCGGGCACGCTCATGGCGTGTTGCCGCAGTAGCTTGAACTGCTTGTCATAGGCGGGGTTGCACGTTGTGAGCATGCCGCCGTCGCCCGTCGAGACGATCTTGCGCGGGTGGAATGAGAACGCGGCGATGTCGCCGCGCGGCGCGCCGATTTTTTCCCACTGCCCGCCGATTTCAACTTCAGAGCCAATCGCGCACGCCGCGTCCTCAACCACGGCGACGCCATGTTTGACGCCGATCGCCACGATCGCATCCACATCGCATGGCATGCCAATCTGATGAACGCACAGGATCGCCTTGGTTCTCGGCGTGATCGCGGCTTCGATGAGGTTGGGATCGATGTTGAAAGTTTCGAGTTCTATGTCGACGAACACCGGGGTGGCGCCGCAATAGCGCACTGCGTTGGCGGTCGCGATGTAGGAGTGCGAAACAGTGATGACTTCGTCGCCAGCGCCGACGCCGACAGCGAGCAGCGCGAGGTGCAGAGCCGTCGTGCAGTTCGAAACCGCCGTCGCGTGCGGCGCGCCCACGAAGTCGGCGAATTCCTTCTCGAAAGCCGCGACCTCCGGGCCTTGCGTGACCCAACCGGACAGGATCACGCGCGCGGCGGCTTGCGCCTCGCGCTCATCCATCAGGGGCTTCATCAAAGGGATCATCAGGCGACGCGCTCTTTGTTGGCGCGCCACCAGGTCACCAACCGTGCAAGGCCTTCCTCTAACCCCACGTCGGCTCGGAAGCCCAGGAGGCGTTCGGCCTTCTTGGTGCAGGCGAGGCGCCGTGACACGGGATTGACTTTGCGCTCGGGGCCGAACTCGGGGCTCATTTCCTTCCCCATGACGCGCATAAGCGCGTGCGCGAGTTGAAGCAGGCTCGTCTCCACCCCGGAGGCGACGTTGAAGATTTCGTCGGTTACGTCGGACTTGAGGCCAAGCACATTAGCGCGCGCGACATCATCTATGTAGACGAAATCCATGGTGGTGCCGCCATCGCCGAGGATCAGCGGCGGAAGGCCGGCGTCGATGCGCTCCATCCAACGGATGAGCACCTCCGTGTACTTGCCGTGAATGTCCATGCGCGGGCCGTACACGTTGAAATATCGGAATGCGACATAGGACGTGTCGTACATGTCGTTGAACGAGCGCAGCAGGCCCTCGAGCATCACTTTTGATGCGCCGTACCAGGTGCGGTTGTTGTAAGGGTGATGCTCCTCGGTCGTGGGGAAGGTATCGGCCAAACCGTACACCGATGCCGATGAAGCGGTGACAAAACGCTTCACGCCGGCGAGATGGGCCGCTTCCAGCACATTGTATGTGCCGTCGCACATGACTTCGAGCGCTTCTCGCGGCTCGGCGGCGCAGGCCGTGATCCGCAGCGTGGCCATGTGAATGACGGCATCCATACCCTCAGTCACGCGGCGGGTCGCCTCCACATCTCTGATGTCGCCCTTGATGAGTTCGACGCGCTTGTCGTTCATCAGATGCGCAACGTTGTCGAGCGAGCCGCGCACCAAGTTGTCATAGATGACGATCTTGGCGGGGTTTTCCAGCAATATCTGGTCGATGGTCGTGGAACCGATCAGCCCGCATCCGCCGGTAACGAGTATCTTCGAGCCTTCGACAATCATGCCGCAAGCTCCGCGGTCTTGTGGAGGTCGGCGACGGCGGCGACGACCTGTTCCTGCATGCTCGCCGTCAGTTCTGGATACATGGGAAGGGACAACTGCTCCGCCGCGGCTTTTTCCGCATGAGGGAATTCGCCGACCTTGTAGCCGAGGTCCTCGTAGGCGGGGAGGCGGTGAATGGCGATCGGATAGTGGATCCCGGTTTGGATGCCTTTCGCTGACAGCGCGTCCTGCCATGCTTGGCGCCCGCGGGTGCGGGTCGAATAGATGTGATAGACGTGACGCGCTTGGGGTTGCACGAACGGCGTCGGCACGCCCGAGCCCGCGAACATTTCGTCATAACGCCGTGCCGCGGCGCGGCGCGCCTCCGTCCACTGCTCAAGATATTTCAGCTTCACTCGCAAGATCGCGCCCTGCATGCCTTCAAGCCGCATGTTGTAGCCTTTGAGCACATGCATATACTTCTTTTCCGCGCCCCAGTCGCGCAGCATGCGGATTTTGCGCGCGTACTCGGCGTCGTTGGTCGTCGTCGCGCCGCCTTCGCCATAGGCGCCAAGATTTTTGCCGGGATAAAAGCTGAATGCGGCCATGTCGCCGATGCCGCCGACGCGCTTGCCGTTCCACTCCGCGCCATGAGCCTGGCAGGCGTCTTCTATCACGACGAGGCCGTGCTTCTTGGCGATGCTCATGATCGCGTCCATGTCGCACGCCTGGCCGTAGAGATGGACCGGCAGGATCGCCTTGGTGCGCGGCGTAATAGCGGCCTCGATCTTGGCGGGGTCGATGAGATAGGTGGCGGGATCGATATCGACGAACACCGGCTTCGCGCCAGTGTACCAGATCGCCGCGACGCTGGCGACGAAGGTGAAAGGGGTCGTGATCACTTCATCGCCCGCGCCGATGTCGGCGGCGAGCAAAGCGAGATGAAGCGCGCTGGTGCCGTTGTTCACGCCCATGCAATGATCGGCGCCGCAATAAGCGGCGAACTCGTTTTCAAACGCCGCGACCTCCGCGCCCAGGATGAACTGGGTGTTGTCGAGGATGTGTTGGATAGCGGCGTCGATTTCCGGCTTGATGCTCAGATATTGCGCCTTGAGGTCGACAAACGGGATCACAGCGCTTTCTCCTGGCGCAAATGGATGGTTTCGCCGCGCGCCTTCATCGAAGACGTGGCGGCTTCAAGAACTTCGATCACGCGCAGGCCAAGCCGGCCATCCGTCATCGATGGTTTTCCGGTTTCGATGCAATCAAGGAAGTGTTCGCCCTCGACGCGCAGCGCTTCGGCCTCGTCAAGTTTCGGGGCCCACATGTCGCCGGTGCGATAACCGACGCGCATCTGGTAAATCTGCGCGGGGTCGTCGGTGAATGAGACGCCCTTATCATAGACCTTAAGTTTCTCCGACGGCTGGAGGTCGTCGTAGACGAACATTTTCTTGGCGCCGCCCACCAAGACCGTGCGCACCTTCACCGGCGCGAGCCAAGAACAGTTCACATGCCCAATGGCGCCGCTGTCATAGAACAAGGTGATGTATGCGAGGTTCTCGGGCGTCCCCGGAAAGTGGTTGATGCCGCCCGCGGAGACGGCGTTCGGCTGTTCTCCGAGCAAGTGATCGAGGATCGAAAAATCATGCACCGCGAGGTCGGAAATGACGCTGACATCGCGTTGAAACAGGCCGAGATTCACGCGCGTTGAATCGTAGTACAGCATCTTGCCGAGTTCGCCGTCCTTAACCAGCTCCTTCATCTTCTTCACCGCGCCGGTGTAGATGAAAGTGTGATCGACATGCAGGATGAGTTTGCGCTTGTCGGCCTCGTCGACGAGCTTTCGCGCTTGCAGTGACGTTTCCGTCATCGGCTTTTCGAGCCAGACGTGCTTGCCGGCTTTGAGCGCGGCCATGCCCAGTTCGAAATGCGTATTCACCGGGGTCGCTACCGCGATCGCGTCGATTTCCGGATCGCTGAGCAGGTCCTGGTAGTTCGTCGTGGTTTTCACCGCCGGGAAGCGGCGCGCCACGAGGTCAAGTTTCTTCGGGTCCAGGTCCGCGACGGCGGCGAGCCGCGCGCGCCCCAGCTCCGCGAAGTTGCGAACGAGGTTTGGTCCCCAATACCCGTATCCGATGACGCCAATTCTGATCATCCAGCCCGCCTATTCTAGTGCGTCCCCGACTTGGTTTACCGCTTTTCCCGCGTGTCGCCGACCACCTTGGCGGGCACGCCCGCGACGATGGCGTAGTCCGGCACATCCTTGGTCACGACTGCGCCAGCGCCTACCAACGCGCCAGTGCCCCCGGTCACGCCGCCCATGATCGTGGCGTTCGAGCCAATCGAGGCGCGACGCTTGATCAGGGTTGGAACAACGGTCCAATCCGCTTCGCCCTGGGCGGAGCCGTCCTCGTTGGCGGCTGCTGGAAAGATGTCGTTAATAAACATGACGCCATGACCGACGAACACTTCATCCTCGATGGTCACGCCTTCGCAAATGAAGGTGTGGGAGGAGATCTTGCAACGTTCTCCCACCGCGGCGTTTTTTTGAATTTCCACGAAAGCGCCGACACGCGATCCGGCGCCGACGGCGCAGCCGTAAAGGTTAACGAGTTGCGGGTGGTGGATGGTAACGCCGTCCCCAAGCCGTACAGTGTCCGAAATCGGCATCTCATTCCTCTACGCGCGTCGTTTCTCGCCCTTCGCAAGAACCTTGCCGCTCGCGCGGCGGTGCGCGCGGGAAATGCTGCAGGTGCGAAGGCGGCTTATTGAGCCGTTGAGGGAGGAGCTGGCAAGCGTTTTTCGGGTGCGCTGGCCGAGGCGGCGGCAACGAAATTAACCAGGGATCGAAAGCACGCTTTCGGTGAGAAATGGCCCTCGGCGCAGGCCAGGGCGCGTTTCGCGAGGTCCTCGCGTTCGCGGTCGTTCGACGACAGATTAATGACGGCTTGCGCGAATGAGCTGGGATCATCGGCCACGGCCATCGCGTTGACGGTTTGGGCCTCGACGCCCTGGGTGGTGATGCTGGTGCCGACCACGGCCTTGCCCGCCGCAAGCGCCTCGACCAGTTTGATTTTGAGGCCGGAGCCGGTGAGCAGCGGCGAGATCACGATGCCTGCTTGGGCGTAGAGTGGCGCGAGATTTTGAACCACGCCAAGAAAGTTCACACCTTCTGGCGCTTGGTGAATTGCGCGCGCCACGGAGCCCGCAACCTGCAAGCAGGCGTTCGGCCGTGCCGCGCGCACCGCCGGCCACACGTCTTTGAAGAACCACTGAAGGCCGATGATATTTGGCGCTGTGTTGGAACCGACAAACAAAAGGCGGTCGGGCTCGCCGGGCTGAGGGCGGGGCGCTGTGGGCACGGCGTGCGGCGCGGTGAGCACTGTGCGGTTAGGTAGAGCGGCGGCGACCTTCGACGCTTCGTCATGCTGAATGGCGATGACGGCGTCCGCCATGCTTAGCAATCGGAATTCGGCGTCCGGCGGGAGTTCCGTTACCTGCTGCTCGCTCGCGTCGGTGACGCGGCCGGACAACAGGTCGTGCATGATGACTAGGCTGGGCGCATCAGGCGCCAAGGCGTACGGCGCGTAAGGCGCCAAGAACGCATAGTCGCAGAGCACCGCCATTGGATTGGGCGCTACGGCGCGGGCGACGAACAACGCTTCGTCACGCGTGACGGGTGCGGACTTGTCGTAAACCGCGGGCGCCGACAGGTGCGCTTTGAAGCCCATACGGCGAAGGGCTGCGTCAAGAATGGCGAGCGCGGACGCAAGCCATAACCGCGGATCGCGCGCCAAAATCACATTGCCGACCCGAAGGCCGTTTTTGATCAGAACCCGATGAAAAACGCTCATTTCTGTGCGTAGGCGCAGCATCGCCCAGCGCCCGAAAATATGCTGCGAGACGCCGACATAATCGACGTCATAGCCGGCGTCGGTCAAAGCATTCGAGAGCGCCAGGACGTAAGCGGAACTGCCGTTCGCAGCGCCGACGATCCGTTGCCGAGACAGGAGCGTGACGCGGGGGCGTGTTTGCACCCTTTGGCGTCTGGCGAACGGGCGCGCGAGGCGCGCCAGAAGCGGGGCGCGGAGCAGGGCTAGCGCGCCGGGGCGCTTCGCCGCGACGTTAATGACACGGGTCCAGTCACGCGCCTTCAGCGCCGCTATAAGATTTGTGAACGCCAACGCATCGGCGCGCGCCGCCGCGCCGCGCGCCAGGGCCTGGTCAAGAGCCGGATCGGCGCAAGGCGCAAGCGCGGCATAGGCGTGGTCGAGCGCTTCGATGGCCGCCGTGTCGAGCCGATGCGAAATCGACGCCGCATGCTTGCGGTAGAAATAACCGGGTGTCGGATAAATCCGCATGCGCGCGCCGCCAATGAGAAGGCGGAGGACGAGGTCGGAATCCTCGGCGATGCGTAGGCTTTCGTCGTAGCATAGCGGCAGGGTCCGGCGAAAAATCGGCTTCAGATAGCCAAGCGCCGGCCCCGCGCCGAGCATCCTGTTGCTGCGCTCGTAGGCGGACGCTTCAACCCACCGCGGTTCGCGCGCGAACGCGCCGCGCAGGTGGCCGTGGGGAAGTCGCGCGCCATCTTCGTAAAAGGTGATCAGATCGTCGGCGGCGATATCGGCCTTATCGCGCTCCGCAGCAGCCACGAGGCGCTCCACGCGGTCGCGGGCGATGTAATCGTCATTATCCACGATGACGACCCAGGCGCCGCGCGCAACGCTTAGCGCCCGATTGCGCGCCGCCGCCGGTCCCGAGCGCCCCGCGCCCCTGACAATGACAAGCCGTGGGTCGCCCTCCGCCGCCGCGCGTGCGATCGCAAGGCTTTCATCCGTGGAGCCGTCGTCGCTGACGATCAGTTCCAGCGATGTCTCGGTTTGGCGCAGCACGGAGCGCACGGCTGCGGCGATATGAGCCGCGCCATTGTAATTGGCCATCACGACCGACACGCGCGGCGGCGCCGCGCTTGCGTCTTGTTCAGCCGTGACCGTGTCCATCTGGCTTTCGCTGCAAGTTCCGCTCCTCGCGCACCATTGCCGGCGCGCGCTGGCGATTGCCAGAGACATAGTGAACAGCCTATCAATCCGGACGATGGATCTGTTTGCGCTGTTCGCGCGTTCGCCGCCGCCGGCCAGATTCCCAGAGGGCAGGGTAGGCTACGCCGTCGGCGATATTCATGGTCGCGCCGATCTGCTGGCGGACATGCTGTCGGAGCTGGAGGCGCGGCTGCGCGATGATCTCGCCGCAGGGGCGTCGCCGGTTGTGATCTTCTTGGGCGACTATGTGGATCGGGGTCCGGACAGCCGGGGCGTGCTGGATCTTTTGCTGGCGCGACGCCTCGTTGGGGCGAAGGTGCATTACCTGCGCGGCAATCACGAGCAATCCATGCTCGCGTTTATCGACGAACCTCTGTCGAACAAGGCGTGGCTGCTGCAAGGCGGCGCGGAGACGCTCCTTTCCTATGGCGTCCAGCCGCCGTCTCCCTTGAACGCGACCGATTCAGATTGGATCGGCGTCGCCCAGTTGCTCAGGGCGCGGCTGCCCGACGAGCACTACGCCTTCCTGGCGGGGCTTGAGCGGTATGTTGCGCTCGGCGGCTATGCGTTTGTCCATGCAGGGGTGGACGCCAGCAAATCGCTCGAAAATCAGACGGACGCCGCGCTCTACTGGAGCCGCAAGCAGTTCCTGGCGAGCAAACGCAGGTTTTCGCATCGGGTCGTGCATGGCCACACCCCTGTGGACCAGCCGTATGCCGACGCTCGCCGGGTCGCGGTTGATACCGGCGCCTACGCCTCGGGGCGGCTGACGGCGGCGCGTTTCGAAGGCGATGCGGTGTCCTTCCTGACGGTCGCCAAGCGCAGCCGGTAACGGGCGTGAGGCGGGCGCCGGCCGGGACGACTTGCCCCGCTTGTTCCCCGTCCCGGCGCAGTTTACACCCGAGCCCGAAAGCGAGGAGGTTTCGGCATGGCGCAAAGCGGCCAGTCGCACGGGCACATGGACATTCAAGGCCAACGCGACACGTACTCGGGTTTTCTGTCGGCTTCGCTGTGGTGCGGCGGCTTGGTCATTCAGGGCGTTGCGCTGTTGACGCTTGCGTTCGCGATCGGGAGCGGCTGGTGGGCTGGATTGGCGGCTTTTGTCGTGATTGGCGCCGCGCTGGGCCTGCTGTTCCGCATGTCGGGCGTGTACTGGGCGGTGCAAATCGCGCTCTGGATTGTTCTCGCCATTGGCGGTGTGGTCGTGCCGGCGCTCGCCGGCCTGATGGGCTGACGCCTTGAAGATCGCCGTCCTCAAGGAAAGCGCGCCCGGAGAAACGCGCGTCGCCGCCACGCCGGAAACGGTCAAGAAGTTTGTCGGGCTGGGTCACAGCGTCAGCGTTCAAACGGGTGCGGGCGTCGGCGCCAGCGCTCTGGACGATCAGTACAAGGCGGCCGGCGCCGACATCAGCGCCGACGGCGGTGTAAGCGGTGCGGATCTCGTGTTGAAGGTGCGCCGGCCGACGGATGGCGAGATCGCCGCCATGCGATCCGGCGCGGGCTTCTGCGCGCTCCTGGAGCCGTACGGCGACCGGGGCGTCATGGAGGTCCTCGCGGCGAAAAGGATCGACGCGCTGGCGATGGAGTTCATTCCGCGCATCAGTCGCGCGCAATCGATGGATGCGCTCAGTTCGCAGGCCAACCTGGCTGGTTATCGCGCCGTGATCGAAGCGGCGACGCTCTATGGCCGTGCGTTTCCCATGATGATGACGGCGGCGGGAACGGTCGCGGCCGCGAAAGTATTCGTCATGGGAGTTGGTGTTGCGGGGTTGCAGGCGATCGCGACGGCGCGCCGGCTTGGGGCGGTGGTGAGCGCCACGGACGTCCGCCCAGCCACGAAGGAGCAAGTGGCTTCGCTGGGCGCGAAGTTTGTTGCGGTTGAGGACGAGGAATTCAAACAGGCGGAAACCGCCGCCGGTTACGCCAAGCCGATGAGCGCGGAATACCAAGCCAAGCAGGCGGCGCTCGTCTCCGAGCACATCGCCAAGCAGGATATCGTGATCACCACCGCGCTTATCCCAGGACGCGCCGCGCCGGTCCTAGTGAGCGAAGCGCAAGTCAAAAGCATGCGGCCGGGCGCTGTGATCGTCGATCTTGCGGTGGCGCAGGGGGGCAATTGTCCGCTCTCGAAGCCCGACGCTTTGGTGGAGATCGGCGGCGTGAAGATCATGGGCTTCACCAATCTGCCGGCGCGTCTCGGCGCGGATGCGTCTTCGCTCTACGCGAAGAACTTGCTCAACCTCCTGCCGCTGTTGGCCGACAAAGACACGAAAGCCTTCGCGCCTCATTGGGATGACGAGATTATCCAAGGCGCCATGCTCACGCGTGGCGGCGCGCTGGTGCATCCGCATTTCGCGCCGAAGAGCGCTGCATGAACGAC
Source organism: Hyphomonadaceae bacterium UBA2389 (assembly GCA_002343395.1). Classification (GTDB taxonomy): domain Bacteria; phylum Pseudomonadota; class Alphaproteobacteria; order Caulobacterales; family Aquidulcibacteraceae; genus Vitreimonas. The sequence continues at coordinate 47,929 of DDSN01000100.1, forward strand.
GCCGACTTCGCCCGCCGATATTACGCCGCCTGGAATGCGCGCAATCTGGAGGCGATACTCGCGCTTTACGCGGACGACATAGAATTTTCCTCGCCGTATATCGCGGCCCTGGGATTTTCCGCCGATGGCGTCATCCATGGCAAGCCGATGCTGCGGGCGTATTTCGAGCGCGCCTTGGAGCGCGCGCCCGAGCTGACGTTCAAACCCGAGGGGCTCTGCGTCGGCGCGCGTGGGCATACGCTCATTTACCGCAATCATCGTGGCGAGCGCGCGGCGGAAGTTCACGAACTGGACGCAGCGGGGCTCGTTGTCCGCGCGGACGCCACCTACGAAACCGCTTAAGGGACCGCGCGCGGTCCGGGAGATAAAGATGGTCGATCCGTTTGTTTTTTATCTCGCGATTTTCGTGCTCGCGATTTTCGTCGGCTACTACGTTGTTTGGTCGGTGACGCCAGCGCTGCACACGCCGCTTATGGCGGTCACCAACGCGATTTCCTCGGTGATCATCGTCGGCGCTCTGATCGCGGCGGCGGCGAGCAGCGCGACGGAGACCGGCTGGATCGCGAAAGGCGCAGGCGGGTTGGCCGCGGCGTTGGCGGCGGTGAACATTTTTGGCGGCTTTCTCGTCACCCAACGCATGCTCGCCATGTACAAGAAGAAAGAGAAGAAGTGAGCCGATGACGCCAGCGGACTGGCGCGCGCTGATCGAGGCCTACCTCGACGGACGCCTCTCCGCGGAGGCGTTTATGCGCCGCTTTATCGAAGGATGGACCGCGGGGGCGCCGCTCCCGCGCGCGATTGCCGACCTGCAGGTCGTTGTCGAGCAGTTCGAGGCGCGGGTTCGCGGCGCTGGCGAGGAGGGCGCGGTCGAGGACGATGATTTGCGCCAAGCCGCGCAGCGGGCGCGCGCGCTGCTGCAGGAAGAACCGGCGGTCGCGCCCCACACCTTTGATCGCACCCGCGCACGCGAGGATATGCGGCGTTTCCAAGTCCAGATGACGGGCTGCGCCGGCGTGGGGTGTCTCCTCGTACTCATCTGGGTCGGCCTGTCGCTGCTTCAAGTTTTTTTCGTCATCGAATGGGTGCAGCGCAATTTCGAATGGCCGGCGTTGTTCTCGACCATTGGCGGTTTCGTTCTCGCGTTCGTTCCGGTCATAGGCAACGTGCTCGCCTTTCTGGGCGCCACCGAGTTTTGGCATTGGCCGACTTGGGTGGCGGCTATCGTTTTCTTCGCCGCCCCCGCGGCGACACTCATCTCGGGCTGGACGCGTTGGCGTCGGTTCGGACCAAGGGGCTGAAATCACATGAACGCTGACATTGCCGCACTTCTGTACTTGGCGTCGGGCGTGCTTTTCATCCTGGCGCTACGCGGGCTTTCCAGCCCCGAAACCAGCCGGCAGGGCAATAGTTTCGGCATGCTGGGCATGGCGATCGCGGTGGGCACGACGTTGGCGCTCACCTGGGGCGCGCTCGATCAAACCACGTTGATGATTATTGGCGGCGCCATCGTGGTCGGCGGCGGCGTTGGCGCCATCATCGCGCGGTCGATCAAAATGACGGCGATGCCGCAGCTGGTGGCGGCCTTCCACTCGCTGGTGGGGTTGGCGGCGGTCGCCGTCGCGGCGGCGGCGTTCTATGCGCCGGAGAGCTTCGGCATCGCCGAGGGCGATCATATCCACTGGCAATCGCTGCTCGAGCTTTCGATTGGTACGGCGATAGGTGCGATCACGTTCACAGGCTCTGTGATCGCGTTCGCGAAACTCAACGGCAATATGTCGGGCGCGCCGATCATTCTGCCGATGCGCCATCTGCTCAACATCGCGCTCGCGGCGGCGATCGTGTGGTTGATCGTGATGATGGTGCAGACGGGCGGAACCGTGCAGTGGCACTTCTGGGCGGTCGCCGTGCTGTCGCTGATCATTGGCGTGACCTTGATCATCCCGATCGGCGGCGCCGACATGCCCGTCGTCGTCTCGATGCTCAACTCGTATTCGGGTTGGGCGGCGGCCGCGCTCGGCTTCACACTGGAGAACGTGGCGCTGATCATCACCGGCGCTTTGGTGGGCTCGTCTGGGGCGATCCTGAGCTACATCATGTGCAAGGGCATGAACCGCAGCTTCATTTCCGTCATTCTTGGCGGCTTTGGCTCGGCGGACGGCGCCGTCGCCGGGCATGTCGAGAAGCGGCCGGTGAAGCAAGGCAGCGCCGACGACGCGGCCTTCATCATGAAGAACGCGAGCAAGGTGATCATCGTGCCGGGCTATGGCATGGCGGTGGCGCAAGCCCAGCACAGCGTGCGCGAAATGGCCGACATGCTGAAGAAGGAAGGCGTCGAGGTGAAATACGCCATCCACCCGGTCGCCGGGCGTATGCCCGGGCACATGAACGTGCTGCTCGCCGAAGCCAACGTGCCTTATGATGAAGTGTTCGAACTGGAAGACATCAATAACGAGTTCTCACAAGCCGACGTCGCCTACGTCATCGGCGCCAACGACGTGACCAACCCTTCGGCCAAGACCGATCCGAAGTCGCCGATCTTCGGCATGCCCATCCTCGACGTGGAGAAGGCCAAGACGGTGCTGTTCATCAAGCGCGGCATGGGGTCGGGCTATGCCGGCGTCGAGAACGAGCTGTTC
>DDSN01000122.1 GCA_002343395.1 Hyphomonadaceae bacterium UBA2389
GTTGATGCCGACCGACTTGCCCGAGCCGGTGGTGCCGGCGATCAGCAAGTGCGGCATCTTGGTGAGGTCGGCGGCGAAGGGATCGCCCTCGATGGTTTCGCCGAGCGCCAGCGGCAGGTCGCCTTGCGTGCCGACGAAGCTCGCGCTGTTCAACAGCGACCGCAGATACACGGTTTCGCGCTTGGCGTTGGGCAACTCGATGCCGATGGCGTTGCGGCCGGGAATGACGGCGACGCGCGCGGCGTTGGCGCTCATCGACCGCGCGATGTCGTCGGCCAACCCGATGACGCGCGAGGACTTCACGCCCGCGGCGGGCTCGAACTCGAACAGCGTCACCACCGGGCCGGGGCGGGCGGAGAGCACTTCGCCTTGCACGCCGAAGTCGGCGAGCACGCCTTCGAGCTGGCGGCTCATGGCGTGCAGCGTTTGCGCGTCGGTTTGCGTGGTGCGCTGCTTGGGCGTGACCAGGAGGTCGGCGTCGGGCAGATCGAACTCGCGGCCGAAATGCAGCGTGGCGTGCTGCTTTTGGTGTTTTTTCTCCGCGCGCGGTTGCGGCGCGCGGCGGGGCGCTTCCTCGTTTGACGGCGCGCCGCGCGATTGCGGCATCGCAACAGGACGCGGCGCCGGGCGCGGTCTTTGGTTTTGCGGTTGTTGTTGCGTTTCGCTGGCGCGTTCCTCGCGGCGCGGCAACGGGGTGCGCGGCAGGAAATCGTCGGCCTCCTCGCGCCGGGTTTTCTCCGCGACGTAGCCGATCGCGCGCTGCGCCGCGCCCGCGCCGGTGACGGCCGCGCGCCGCACGGCGCTTGTCGCCGTCTTCACGTCCTCGGGGCGCACCTGAAACGCCCAGCCGCTCGCGAACAAGCCGCCGATGGCGCACAACACGCCAGTCAGAATGTGCGGGAACGGAAGTCCCGGCATCGAGGCGAGCGCCGCGATGGCGCCGGAAATCCAGTCGCCGATGAGGCCGCCGAAACCGGTCGCCAACGGCCAGCCTTCGGGCGTTGGGATGGTGGCGGCGGCGGCGGCCAGCAGCGACACGCCGCCGATCGCGGCGAACACGCGTTGTTTGTTGATGCGCGCCAGCAATTGGCGGCGGTGAATGCGCAGCGCGCCAGCGGCCATCAGGGCCGCCATCGCCAACGGCGCAGCCGCGCCGAGCGTTTGGATCACGAGGTCCGCGACGAGCGCGCCGGCGCCGCCGAAGAGATTGTGGGTGGGACCGTCCGTCGCCGTGTTCCAGCTTGGATCCTCGGGCGAGTAGGTCAACACCGCGCCCAGGCCGTACGCGCCCACAACGGCGCAGCCGACGGACAGAGCCGCGCGCTTCAGCGCAAGGCGCCCGGCGGCGGAACTGGCGACGGAGGGGATGCGCTCCCCTGAAGGATAGGCTTCGTCAGTCATTTTGGGGCGCGCTCGTTCTGCCGCAGTCAGGCCCCGGAATGTTGTCCCCGCCGGTAAACGAGCGGTGAAGATTTGCGGGAGAACAGCGTTACCGTCACGTTCATGCAATACGGGCGGAAGGTCTCGTTAACGCAGGTAAATCCCGCGCGACCTTCCGCCCGCGTGTGGCTCAGTTGTGGTAGGCCACTTCTCCGTGCTCGGCGTAGTCGAGGCCTTCGAACTCGACTTCCTTGCTGACACGGCCGCCGCCCGTGAGTGCGCGTGCGATTGTCCACACGATCAAGCTGCCGACGCCGGACCAGCCGATCGTCACCGCGACGCCCTTGAGCTGTGAGATCACCTGCGGAACGATCCCCGGATAGATGGCCGCGCCGCCGTTGGCGTAATCGACAATGCCCGCGCCTCCGAAGGCGGGGTTGACGACAATACCGGTGCCGATCGCGCCGACGATGCCGCCGATTCCGTGGATGCCGAACACGTCGAGGCTGTCGTCATACTTGAGCGCCGACTTCAGCCACGAGCAGGCGAACAAACAGATCGGCCCGACAACGAGTCCAAGTATCAGCGCGCCGACCGGGCCCGCGAACCCAGCCGCCGGTGTTACGGCGACCAGGCCGGCGACGGCGCCCGAGGCCAAACCGAGCAAGCTGGGCTTGCCCTTGGTAAGCCATTCGGTGAGCGTCCATGACAGCGCCGCGCCTGCGGGCGCGACAAAGGAATTGAGTAGCGCCAGCGCCGCGTAGGCGTTGCTCTCTAGGTTTGAGCCGGCGTTGAATCCGATCCAGCCGACCCACAAAAGCCCCGCGCCCACCACGGTTAGCGTCAAATTGTGCGGCGGCATGGGCTCCTTGCGATAACCGGAGCGGGCGCCGAGCAGAAGCACGCCGACAAGAGCGGCGATGCCGGAATTGATGTGCACAACCGTGCCGCCCGCGAAATCGAGCGCGCCGAAACTCCAGATCAAGCCCGCGCCCGCGGCAAGCGCCTCGGCGTTGGCGGGATCGGACGCCATGATCGGCCCGCCCCACCACCAGACCATGTGCGCCATCGGATAGTACACGGCGATGGGCCACAGGATCGAAAATACAACGATGGTGCTGAACTTCACGCGCTCAGCGACGCCGCCGAGCACCAACGCCGCCGTGATGCAGGCGAACGTCATTTGAAACGCCACGAAAATGAGTTCCGGGATCGAGACGCCGACCGAGAAGGTCTCCACCAGGCTCGCGGTGTCCACGCCCGCGAGAAACGCCTTGCTCAAGCCGCCGATATAGCGGTTCAGGCCGCCTCCATCGGTGAAGGAGAGCGAGTAGCCGACCAAGAGCCACATCACCATGCCAATGGCGGTGACGACGAAAACCTGGCTCAGCATCGACACCATGTTCTTGGCGCGCACGAGGCCGCCATAGAAAAGCGCAAGGCCTGGCAGGATCATCGCCAGCACCAGCACGGTCGAGATGAGCATCCAGCCGGTGTCGCCCTTGTCGACGGTGGGGCCGGCGGCCTCCTGCGCCAGTGCGAGCGTCGGCGCCGCCCAAAAAGCGAGCGGCGCAATCAGAGCGCCCGCCCGCGAAACGCGTTTCAGAATCATACCCATCTCCCTCTCGGAGCCGCGATCTGGCGGAGGGGAGAGGGCCGTGGGCAAGCCGACGCGGCTTGCCTTTGCTGCATTGCGGCAAAAGCGCTCAAAAAAGCGGCGCCCTGCCTAAAGCTTGCGCGGGCAAGCCGCATCGACGCCTACCGATTACGGGTCTAGGCAAAGTCCGTCATGAATAAGAACTTCGACGCGGACGTGCTGATCGGCGGCGGCGGGCTGGTGGGGCCGACCCTAGCCTTGGCGCTCGACCAGATCGGGCTGAAGGTGGCCGTCATTGATGCGTCAAGGCCGCAAGAGACATTGGCGCCGAGCTTCGACGGGCGCGCCTTCGCGATTGCGTTCGCCTCCTATCGGATGTGGCGCGCCCTGGGCATGGGCGAGGCGCTCGATCAGGTCGCGCAGCCGATCGAGAAGATCATGGTGACGGATGGGCGCCTCGATCGCGGCGGGCGCGGCGGCGGGCCTTCTCTGTTGCACTTGTATTTCGATCGCCAAGAGCTGCACGGCCATGATGAGCCCTTGGGCCTCATGCTTGAAGCGCGGCACGTGCGGCTCGCGCTCGACGCCGCGATCAAGGCCAAGCCCTCGATCAAAATGATTCAACCGATGTCGGTGACAGCGCTCGCGCGCGATCCAGCCGGCGTGACGGCGACGCTCTCCAACGGCGAACGCCTGCGCGCGCCGCTCTTGGTCGGGGCTGATGGCCGCCGCTCGTTCGTGCGTCAGGCGGTCGGCATTCGCACGATCGGTTGGAATTATCCGGTGACCGCGATCGTCGCGACCGTTCAGCATCAGAAGCCGCACGGCGCCGTCGCGCACGAATATTTCTTGCCCGACGGGCCGTTCGCGATCCTGCCGCTGAAGGGCGAGCGCTCGAACATTGTTTGGGCCGAGAAGCGCAAGGCGGCGGACGCGCTGCTCGCGATGAGCGAAGCGGACTTCCTGATCGAGATGAAGCGGCGTTTCGGCGACTTTCTAGGCGAGCTCTCGCTAGAGGGACCCCGCTTTGGCTATCCGCTCTCGCTGCAACTGGCGGAGCGCATGATCGACGACCGCGTCGCGCTCGCGGGCGATAGCGCGCATGGCATCCACCCGCTCGCGGGGCAGGGTCTGAACCTCGGCTTGAAGGATTGCGCGGCGCTGGCGGAGTGCATTGCCGATGGCGTCGGCGTCGGGCTCGATCCCGGCGACGTGACGATCCTTGAGCGTTACCAGCGCTGGCGGCGTTTCGACAACATCACCATGGCGCTCGGCATGGAGTTTTTCGACAAACTATTCTCGAACGATATCGCGCCGCTGCGCGCGGTTCGCGGGCTCGGCCTAGCGGCGGTGAACGCCGTCGGACCCGCCCGGCGGTTCTTCATGAAATATGCCGGCGGCGCGGCGGGCGATCTGCCGAAACTGCTGAAGGGCGAGCCCTTGGCGGCGTGAGGGGCGGATCAGCGCTTGGCGCCGCGTATCATCCGCGCCAGCGTGTCGCTATCCATGGCGTCTTCCGTCGTGTCGACGATCAGCAGGCCGCGGCCCTTGATGCGAAGCAAGTCGGCGGTGTTGTCGACAGTGGGCGCATCGTCTTCGTCGGAAGTGTCGTGGCGCGCGCCGGCGAGTTCAACATCGGCCCACGGGACCGTCGTCCGCTTGCGCCCGAACGTGGAGAGCGTTTCGAGCGCGAGCCCCTCGGGCGCCGCATCAAGCGCGGTGACGGTGCAGCGCAGATACCATTCCATGCCGAGCGCGAAGAGCACGAAGAAGGGGCAGAGGATGGCGCCGACGAGCCATGCGTCGTTTCCGGCGATAAGTCCGTAGGTCGCTAGGCCGATCCAGCCAAGCGCGCCGACCCAAAAGAGGACTTGCAGGAAGCGCGCGCGCAACGCGCGGGTGTTGCGATAGATCTGCGTCATGCGGAGCGCGCCGCAAGATGCGCCGCGAGCCGGCGCGCGAGCGCGACGATGGTCAGCGTGGGATTTGCCTGGCCGCCGCTCGGGAACACGCTGCCGGACGCCGCCCAGAGATTGGAGAGGCCGTGAACGCGCAAGTCCGTGGTGACGACGCTGGTGCGCGGATCTTCGCCCATGATGGCGCCGCCAAGCTGGTGGTAGCCGTCGCGCGCGGCGGCGCGGACGCGCGCGACGCATTCATCATGGGTTCCATGAAGGTGCAGGCGCCCGGCGCCGGCGGCGCGCAGGTCGGCGTCGAGCAATGCGTGCGCATGCACCACGCCTTCGATCTCTTGGTCCTGCATGCGGAAATCGATCTTGAGTTTCGGCAGGCCGACGGAGTCGTGCGTATCGGCGAGCGTGATGCGATTGTCGTCATGGCGCGGCTGTTCGGCGTGGTAGTCGAGCCGCCACTGTCCGGCGCGCGCGGGGGTGAGCGTGGTCGCGCGCGGATGCCGGCCGGCGAGACGCGCCGCCGCGAGCAGATACACCGCGCCCGCCAGACCGGTCGCGGCGCTCCACGGCGCGCGCGCGACGTTGGCGATGTGCGGCCCGAGCGGTTCGCCGCCGCGACCGAAGCGCGCCAGCCGCGTTGCAAGATAGCGCGCGGAGGCGCTGGCCGAGCCGTGCTCTGGATTGTTGGTGTCGCCGTTTTCCAGCCAGAACGCGATGTTGACGAGGTTCTCGCGCGTCACGGTGTCCGGCGTCGGCCGGAGTCGACGGCGCGCGAACACGCCGTCGCCGACGGGCCGGCACGCGAACGCGGCGACATCATTCGGCTCGCTCGGTTCTAACGTTGCGACCGTGCCAGTGAGGTGGCCCATATAGCCGACGCCAAGCGGCGCATCGCTGAAGAGGGCGGGCGCGTCGCGCTGGAGCAACAAGAGGAGCTTCAGCACGCCGAGGCCGCCGCAGGCCAGCACGACGTGCCGCGCGCGTACGCGCAGCTCGCCGCCGCCGTTGCGCACGCGCACCGCGCTGACGCGCGCGTTATCGTGCTCCAATCCCACGCAGCGCGCGCCAAGCACGATGGCGGGGCCGTCCGCGGCGCGGATGCGCGCGCGCCAGCGCCGGCCCATGTTGAGCTCTGGGCCCCAGCACTCGTCGCGCACGGCGTCGAAGGCGTGGAGTTTGGCGAAGGCGGGCGGCGGCTCGCTTTCGCTGACGGATCGGCTGCCGAGAAACGCGGCCGCCTTGTCCCACCACGGCAGCATGTCGGCGTAGCTCAGCGGCCAGTGCCGGAAGTCGACCGGATCGAACGGCAGCGAGCGCCCGCCCCACCAATGCGTCGAGCCGCCCAACGCCGAGGCGGCGACGATGTCGAGCGGATCATGGTAGGCGGGATGCAGCAGTTCGGCGGCGCGAACGTCGGGCTCTCCGGGGACCGGATTTTCGCCGCCGGCTTCGAGCAGCAGCACGCGCTGCCCGCGGTCGTGAAGGTCGAAGGCGCAGGCAAGTCCCGCCGGCCCGGCGCCGATCACGCAGACGTCGAAATCGCCAGTAAGCGCGGCAGGGGGCGAGAGCGGCACGGGGGTGGTCCTTGTTTCGCTAAGACGCGTCGCGCGCGCACACACGCTCTGTCAACGCCGCACAACGCGATTAACCCTCATTCCTACCCAAATGGGTAGCGCCGCCAGCGGCGTGTTTGCGTATGCACCCGGCGTCGCATTCGAGGGGACGTGCAGATGAAGCGGATGGTTGTAGCGGCGGCGTTGGCGTTGGCGGCGTGCGGGCAGGGCGGGGCGCCGGCGGGTCAGGACCCAACGGTCGAGGCGCCGGCGCAAGCGCCGCCGTCGATGGCGGCTGTCGCGCCGGAGAACGCTGTCGCCGCCGATGCGGTGCGCGCGTGCTTTCTGACGGGCGCGCAAGTCTCGGCCGCGCTCGGCGGCAGCTACCAGGACGGCGTTGAGTCCGCGCAGAACGCGCCGTACCTGCGCTCCTGCAATTTCCGCGGCAGCGACAATGACGTTGTGGTCTCCGCGTATTGGGTCGATCCGGCGATGCCGGTGGCCTCCGTGTCGGCGACGCTCGGCCCATCGCCGGAAGCCATCGCGGGCGACGCGGACGGCGCCTATTACGATCCGCCCATCGTCACCGGCGGTTGCACGCTGGCTTATCGCCGCGCCAACGTGACCTACACGATCCAGATCATGCAGTGCCGCTCTGTGTCCGACGCCCGCGCGCGCCTGCTGGCGTTGCCGCGGCCGTAAGCAGCGAGGTGAGAGGCGCCGTGGAGAGCCTACGTCGCTTCAACGGACAAAGCAGGTGAGAAGATGTGGATCATGCCGGCAAGATGCCGGCGGTCCCCAGCGCTTGTGTTTCCCGCGGGCATGACATTGCAAGGCACATTCGCGGCGAACAACATCGTGTCACGAAGGAGCCCTGGGGACCGCCGGCTTCCAGCCGGC
>DDSN01000115.1:0-34861 GCA_002343395.1 Hyphomonadaceae bacterium UBA2389
CGAGTGCTCGATCCAGCGCCGCAATCAGAAGGTGATTGAGGAAGCGCCGTCCCCGCTTCTCGATGAAAAGACGCGCATGGCCATGGGCGAGCAAGCGGTCGCGCTGGCCAAGGCGGTGAACTACGACAGCGCGGGAACGGTCGAGTTCGTGGCTTCCGGCGCCGACAAGAGCTTCTACTTCCTGGAGATGAACACGCGCCTCCAAGTCGAGCATCCGGTCACGGAGATGATTACGGGGCTCGATCTGGTGGAGCAGATGATCCGTGTCGCCGCGGGCGAGAAGCTTTCGTTCAAGCAGAAAGACTTGAAGATCAAAGGCTGGGCGATCGAAAGCCGCATCTACGCTGAGGACCCGTTCCGCAACTTCTTGCCGTCGATCGGGCGCTTGCGCACGTACAAGGCCCCCTCAGAAGGCAAGGTCGGCGACATCACGTTGCGCAACGAAACCGGCGTGCGCGAAGGCGATGAGATATCGATGTTCTACGATCCGATGATCGCCAAGCTGGTGACGCACGGCTCCAATCGTGTCGCCGCCATCGACGCGCAAGCGCGCGCTTTGGATCAGTTTCTGATCGAAGGGATCGCCGACAACATCCCGTTTCTTGGCGCGGTGATGGAGGAGAAGGCGTTTCGCAAGGGCGAATTCACGACCGCCTATATCAAAGAGAAGTTCCCGCAAGGCTTCGAGGGCGTGGCGCCGACGAAAGCGCAGGAAAAGCTCTTGATCGCTTGCGCGGCCGTGGCCCGCTCATTCACGGCGCGGCGCGCGACACAGACCTCGGGCCGCCTGAACGGCGCGCCGATCGTGTCGCAGCGCGATTGGGTTGTTATTCTGAACAAAGAACATCATCTCACGCACGTCGATCTCGATGACGACGGCGCGCATGTTTTCATCGACGGCAAGAAGCACCGCTTTGACACGCACACCCGCCCGGGCGCGCGCGTGATTGAAGGGCGCTTCGACAACGAGCCGTTCGCCGTGAAAGTCAAAACCGCGCCGGAAGGCTACACGCTGCGCCATCGCGGCGTCATCGCGCAGGCGCTGGTGGCGACGCCGCGCGGCGCCGAACTCGCCAAGAAGATCCCGGAAAAGGCCAAGGCCGACACCTCGCGGCTGATCGTGTCGCCAATGCCCGGCCTTGTTGTGGCGATCGATGTGATCCCTGGGCAAGAGGTGAAGTCGGGCGAGGGCGTGGCCGTTGTCGAGGCGATGAAGATGCAGAACATCATCCGCGCCGAGCGCGACGGCGTGATCGCCAAGGTCCATGTCGCCGCCGGCGCCAGTGTCGCGGCGGACGAGGTGCTGCTGGAACTTTCGTGAGTTCCCGCTGCGTCAATTGACTTGCCTCAAATCCAATCGCCCTGGCTAGATGAGCATGCTCGCGGAGCGTGCCTATGAGCGAACATTTTGACGTCCTGATCGTTGGCGCCGGCATTTCGGGAATAGGCGCCGCCTATCATCTCAAACAACAGTGTCCGGACAGAAGCTTCGCGGTGCTCGAGGCCATGGAGAGCTTCGGCGGGACTTGGCTGATGCACACCTATCCCGGCGTTCGTTCGGACAGCGATCTCTACACGTTCGGCTATCGCTTCAAGCCGTGGCTCGGCCCGCCAATCGCGACCGCTCAGGAGATCCTCGACTACATGGGCGAAGTGATCGAGGAGAACGATCTCGCGGCCCACATTCGCTATCGCCACAAGATCGTGTCGGCGTCGTTCTCGCGTGCAAGCAATCGCTGGACGCTGGAGGTTGCGAAGACCGACTCCGGCGAGAAGACGACCATAACCTGCACCTTTCTCTGGATGTGCCAAGGATATTATCGACACGCGGAAGGGTACACGCCGGACTGGCCCGGGCTAGGGGATTACAAGGGCCAAGTCGTCCACCCGCAGACCTGGCCGAAGGACATCGATCTCAAGAACAAGGAGGTTCTTGTCATCGGTTCGGGGGCGACGACGGCGACGGTCGTTCCCGCCATCGCTGGCGACTGCAAGCACGTCACCGTGCTGCAGCGTTCGCCGACCTACTTCATTCCAGGGCGGAACATCAACGAATTGGTCGAGACGCTTCGGCAGATCGGCGTTGATGAAACATGGATCCATGAGATAGCGCGCAAGAAAATTCTGTTTGATCAAGCTGAATTCACGCGCCGTTCGTTTGAAGAGCCCGAAGCGGTCAAGCAAGAATTGCTCGCGGGCGTTCGCATGTTTCTTGGTCCCGACTACGACATGACGCATTTCACGCCGCGTTATCGGCCTTGGCGCCAGCGCATTGCGTTCGTGCCCGATGGCGATCTGTTCCAAGGCATCACTGCCGGCAAAGCGACGATGGTCACCGATGAGATCGATCATTTCACGCCGCAAGGCGTGCGCCTGAAATCAGGGCGGGAGCTCGCCGCGGATGTCGTCATTACCGCGACCGGATTCCAACTCAGCGTGCTGGGGGACATTCCATTTAGCGTTGACGGCAAGCCCGTCGATTGGGCCGACACCGTGACCTATCGCGGCATGATGTTCACGGGCGTGCCGAACATGGTTTGGATATTTGGATATTTCCGCGCCAGCTGGACGCTTCGCGTTGATCTGGTCTGTGACTTTGTCTGCCGGTTGCTCAACCACATGAAGGCGACTGGAACACAACGGGTCGAGGTGGTGCTGCCGGATGATCAAAAGGCGCCGCCAATGCCCTGGATCGACCCCGAGAACTTCAATCCCGGCTATCTCATGCGCAGCATTCAAGCCTTGCCGAAACGAGGTGTTGGGCATGAGTGGCAACACACCCAAGACTATTGGCGCGAGAAGAACGAACTCCCCGCCATCGACTTGGAGGAAGCCGTGTTTCTCTATGGCTGAGGGTCGGCCGCTACCGGCAGGGCGCCGTTAGAAGCGGCAACTCGAAGCCGGTGGCGCGCAATCGACGCATGAGAGATTGGGCGGCTCGCTCCCGCTGTCGTTCAGCAGCGCCTTGAACCAATCAAGAAACGAGCCGCCGCCGCTTGTTTCCGCGTAAAATGCGGTGGAGCGCAGGATTGTGTGCTGCTGGCCAGCGGCGACGTAGGCGCGGAAGTTCCGCGCTTGTTGCCGTCCGCTCAACTCCGCGCGCATGGTTGCGCTCCAAGAGTTGCACGCGTCATCGGCGCCCATCAGCGCGTAGAAGGCGGACTGCGTGCGATCAAAGGCGCTGGTGAATTGCCCGAAACGGTCGCGTGGGTAGCGCGCCGCGAGCCGGCTCACCGTATCTCCGCCGCGGATAGCGCGCGGAAGGCGGTAGGCCCAGCGTTGCTCGGTTGCCGTTGTGAAGGCGGGGGTCGCCACGCCTTGCCCAGCGTCTCCGAAAAACATCGCGTGTGCGCGCGGGAATGCGTCGCGAATATGCGGGTAATGACCGGCGGCGCCGTACGCGCCCGCGCTGGAGCCTGCGACCAACAAACGATTCGGCGCGGACATGTTGCGCTGGACCCAGTCCAGGGCGACGCGCGCATTGTCGGCGCCGCGATGTTGGATGTCGAAGGTCTCGCCTGTATCGGCGTCGCGGTAGAGCGCCGTGTTGGCGCCGAGATGCACGTCGCCAGTGCAATAGGGCAAATACACGAAGCTCCAGTCGCGCACCGGATTGCGCTCATCGTTCAGCGCGAACACGCCGCCGAACCGATTGGGATTGTCGCCGGGAAGAAGCTCGGCCTTGTAGAAGCCGTCGTCGGCGCGTCCCGTCGCTAACCACGGCACGGAACAGGTGATATCGTCCCAGCATGCGCCGCCACCGTCAAAGAAAATGACGAGCCCATCAGCGGAACCGCGCCTGATCCAGAACCGATAAGCCGGATCGGCGCCGGGCGCTCCGGAACACGCTGCGGTGATGCGCCGGCCATTGACCGCCACCGGTTCGGGCGTGATCTCCACCCAGCCGGCGGACGTGGGCGCCGTCATGTCGCCCGCCGAAGCCGCGGGCGCAGCGAACTCCGTTTCGGCGCTGCCTATCGCCTGCGGCGCGGCGCAGCTCACGACAGCAAGCGCCGCAGCCAACAACATTGATCGCGTCATGCAATTCCCCTCGACCGAAATCGAGGTAGCGATCGATCACCGCGATGCCAAGCGTGCAAACGAAAGCGGAGGCCGCGCAGCGCAGCCTCCGCCAATGTCGTTAGAGCGATATCAGGCCGCTACACGCTTCTTGGTCGCGTAGTCGAAGATCGCCAGCAGAAGATAAGCCGCGCCGACGGCCGCCAGGATAACCGCCGGAATGCCCATCCCGTAGAGCCCGTCGCTATCGCCATCGATATTTTGGATCATGAAGCCGGCGCCCATGAACCCGCCCGCGAGCGCGAGGAGAATAACGCCGTTGCCCAAGCTCTTGCGGGCGCGATTGCCCTCGTCGAGCATGTTTTGCGTCATTTGCGCGACCAAGGCGGGGTCGATCGTCTGCCCGCGCTCCAGCGCTTTGGACACCAATTCGTGCGCGGAGCGTTTGGTGCGTTCGCGAACAATGGTGGGGCCGAGGATGATCGCTCCCAGGAAACCAAAAAAAGTCAGCGGGACAAGGATTTCAGCGCTCATTTTCTCTCTCCATAGCCTCCGGGGATTTTTGCCCGTCAGCTTGGAGATGCGTGGACGCCTTCGTTTGGACGCAATGGCGCGCGCCCCTTGAACGATCGCATGGCTAAATCAGCGGCTCTTCCCGTCGCGTTGCGCCGAACACGTCCTCAAAGGCCGTGCGCAGCGCGGCGTCGGCGTCAGCCAGCGTCACCGGCAAGCCAAGGTCGACCAGGCTCGTGACGCCGTGCTCGGAAGCCGAAATCCCACACGGCGTGATCCCAGAGAAGTGTTCCAGGTCAGGTTCGACGTTGAACGCGACGCCGTGGAAGCTCACCCATTTACGCAAGCGCACGCCGATGGCGGCGATCTTGTCCTCTCGCGACCATCCGGGCCCCTTGCGCGTCACCCAGACGCCGACCCGTCCGGGTCGAATCTCCCCCTTCACATTGAACTGAGCGAGCGTGGCGATCAGCCACCGCTCAAGGTCCGCCACGAAGCGCGTCACGTCGCGGCCCCGTCGGCGTAAATCCAGCATGACGTACACGACGCGCTGGCCGGGACCGTGATAGGTGAACTGACCGCCTCGTCCGGTGCGGAACACTGGGAAACGGTCCGGCGCCAGCAGATCCTCAGGCTTGGCGGAAACGCCGGCGGTATAGAGCGGGGGATGCTCAAGCAGCCACGCCAACTCGCCGGCGGCCCCGTCCTGTATCAGCGCAACCCGCTGCTCCATGGCGGCAACGGCAGGCTCGTAAGCGGTCAGTCCGGGGGAAACCGCCCAGCCGATTGGGGTGGACTGCGGGTCATTCACGGCTCGGCAACCCTTTCCGGTTGGACTGGTGCGGAATCAGATGTGGGGCTTCTGCAATGCCGGGTCAAAGCCAAGTCCATCGCGTGGTGGTCGATCTTTCAATCTTGCTCGGCCGTTGCCGCATGCCGATGCAGAATTTGCTCAAGATGGGCCGGGGCGCCGTCATCCCCTTGGACACCAAGGAGAGCGATCAGCTCTGGATCCTGGCCAACGGTCATCCCATCGCGCGCGGCGAGATCACCATCCAGGGCGAACGGCTGTGTATTACGGTAACCGACCCTGGCGATGTCCACGAGTTCAACGCGGCGGCATAAAGTCGCTCGAATTTCGGGCGAATTTCGTGGCGGCCTCCCCAATTTTGCCTTTGGTTCATGGTCCTAGAAGCGAAGGGACGACATGGACGCGCGCCTGAGCCCGGTGCGTGTGGAAAACGGGGAACTGACTGCATGACTTCGATTAAGCGCTTTCTGGCCGCGGGCGTGGCCTTGCTCGCGGTGGCCGCGGGCGCCGCGCAGGCGCAAGACTTCAACGCCGCGCCCAATTACGGCACGCTCAACCTCACCACCGGCTTTTCGCCAGACCCGGCCGTGGTCAACGTCACCGCCGGGGGCGAACTCAACGCCGCGAACCTCAGCTCCTCCTGCCGCGGGAGCATCTCGAACGCCCCTGATGTGCGCTTGAACTTCCGGGCGGGCTCTTCGTTGCCGCTGATCATTTCGGTGGCGTCGTCGGCGGACACGACCCTCGTCGTGAACGGCCCCGACGGTTCCTGGTATTGTGATGACGATGGCGGCGTGAACGGCCTCAACCCCGCGCTGCGTTTCAATAGCCCCATGAGCGGCAGGTATGAAATCTGGGTGGGCAGCTATGGCGGCGACCTGGCCGCTTCGCAGCTCCACGTTTCGGAAGTGTCGAGCCAGTAACCGGACGGGTTCGACAGGAATTGTGGTCGAGGGCCGGGTCCATGGCGACCCGGCCCTTGTTCGTTAGGGCCTGCTCGCACGGGTCTTGTTCCTTTGGGGCGGGTCTGCTAACCCCGCGCCCTCGTGCGCTCGTGGCGGAATTGGTAGACGCACTGCCTTGAGGTGGCAGCGAGTAAAATCGTGGAGGTTCGAGTCCTCTCGAGCGCACCAGCCTTCGCCGCGCGCAGCGCAGAGAAGGCTGTCCCGCCGGAGCCCGAAGGGCGAAGGCGGACCATTGCCCCGCGCGCCGGCGAGCCCTGGACCTTTGCGGCGAAGCACATGCCTAAGCTTGAAGCGCGAAGAACCCCGAAGCTTAGCAGCGGCAGGGTTGCCCGAGGGAGCCTCCGACCCCTTCGCGTCGCAAACTAAGGCTTGACGGGCGCGGCGGGGCGGCGTTCTGGGAAGCGAACGCGACCTCAGCACAAGCGGCGGCCGATGAGCATCGATAACGAAACGGCGGCCGCCGAGACCGACCGGCGCGCGCCCTCCGAAGATTCCGGGTTCATCGCCCGCGTGATTGGCGCTGCCGGCGATCATGACGGCCCGCTGTTGCGCAGGCTCTTCGCCGGCTTGGACAGCGCCGACATCGCCGATGTCATCGAGCATGTGCCGTTGGAAACGGCGCGCACCATAGCGCGCATGATCGGGCGCGAACTGCCCGCGGAGTTCCTGGCCGACCTCTCCTGGGAACGTCGCGAGGAAGTGCTCCCTGAATTGCCGACCGACTATGTCGGCCAGGCGCTTGGCGAACTGGACACCGACGACGCCGCCGCGGTCGCCGCCGACATCGACGAAAAGCAGTTGGGCGAGGTGCTCGCCGCCGCGGACGAAGACACCCGCTTGGCGGTCGAGGAAGCGCTCTCCTTCGAGGAGGAGACCGCTGGGCGCCTGATGCAGCGCGAGTACGTCGCCGCGCCGGAAGGCGCGCTGGTTGGCGACGTCATCGACCGGATGCGCGCTGACGCGGCGGAGTTGCCCGACGTGTTCTTCGAGATTTATGTCGTGGATCCGATGATGCGCCCCGTCGGCGCGGTGCATGTTTCCCGGCTCATGCGAGCAGTGCGCGAAACGCCCGTGGCCGCGATCATGGCGCCGCTGAAGGCGCTTATCCGCCCCGAGATGGACCAGGAAGAGGTGGCCGTCACCTTCCAGAAGTATCACTTGGCGTCCGCGCCGGTCGTGGACGAGGCAGGGCGCCTCACCGGCACAGTGACCGTGGACGACATTGTCGACGTCATCAGCGAGGAAGGCGAGGAAGACTTGCTCAAGCTCGCCGGCGTGAGCGAAGCCGCGCAAACGGATACGGTGATGCGTTCGGTGCGCGCGCGCGCGCCGTGGCTGCTGGTCAATCTCGGAACGGCTTTGGTCGCCTCGGCGGTCATTCAGAGTTTCGAAGGGTCGATCGCGCAGCTGGTTTGGCTGGCGGTGCTCATGCCGATCGTGGCGTCGATGGGCGGCAACGCGGGCACGCAGGCGCTCGCGGTCGCCGTGCGCGCCATCGCCTCGCGCGACCTCACCGAGACCAACGCGCCACGCTACGTGCTGCGCGAGGCGATGACCGCCATGTCGAACGGCGCGATCTTCGCGCTCGTGCTTGCGGGCGTCGTCGCGCTTTGGTCGCACAACGCGTTGCTCGCGTTGTCGATCGCGCTTGCGATTGTCATTAACTTCGCTTGCGCGGGCCTTGCCGGCATTCTCGTGCCGTTGACGCTGAAGCGCCTGGGCGCCGACCCCGCCGTCTCTTCATCGGTGTTTGTCACCTTCGTGACGGATGTCGTGGGCTTCCTCGCCTTCCTCGGCTTGGCGACGGTTATTCTGCTCGGCTGACGGCCAATAACCCTAACGGAAATTCACGCCAGGCGCGAAGCGTTGGCCGCATACTTGCATGTGAGGCGAGCGAGGTCTGACCCCAGACCAAAACGACACGCGAGAAGGTCTCATGGCGTACACCATATCCAGCGCGGGGCTGACGCTGCTGCGGAAGCTTGAGGGCTTCCGCGCAAAGCCAGCGCCCACGGGCGAGGGGGCCTGGGTGGTTGGTTACAGCCATCGCAGGACGGGTGCGCCGGGGACCTCGGTGACTCAAGCTGAAGCGCGCGCGCTGTTGGCGGGCGATCTCGCTCCCTTCGAGGCGATGGTAAATAAGCTTGTGTCGCGCCCGATTGGGCAGGCGCAGTTTGACGCCCTGGTGTCGTTCGCGTTTTCAATTGGCGTCGAGGCCTTCGCTCAGAGCAATGTCCTCAAGCTATTGAACGACGGTGAGGTCGACGCCGCCGCCGCCGCCATGGAATCGTGGCGCAGCGCGCGTGTTGACGGCGCATTGACTGTCGTACAGGCGCTGGCGCGCCGCCGCGCCGCGGAGCGCGCCCACTTCCTGAAAGACGTGCCGATTGAAGCCGCGCCTTCAGCGCTGCTGCGCGCGGTGCCCGATCAGGCGCCGCCGGCTGACGCGCGGCCACGCCGCGCGATAGGGATACGGCTCACCGAAATCCTGAGATCGGAGCCCGCGACGGCGGCATTGCTGCAGGCGCCGCCCGCGACGACACGGCATGGCGATGGCGATGACGACGGAGATGAAATCACGACCGCGCACGCAAAACCGGTCGCACGGCGAGAGTTCGAAGCCGCGGCCGCCGGCGCGCCCAAAAAGCGCTTCCCTTGGCTTAAGCGGTCAAACGACGAGCAATTGGGCGCGGGCGGACTGCTTGTGCTTGGCTTGGCGCTAACCGGGATGGGCGCCGCCATTGTGGTCGGCGGCGAGGGCGGCGTCGTCGATTTCGTGGGCGGCGCCGCGTTGATCGCACCTGGTGTGATCGCTGGCCTCGTCGCGGCGCAAGAACTGCGGCGCAATTCCTTCGGTTAATCCCTTTCGCTGGTGAGCCTCGGGGCGGGAGCGATCCCGCCCCTTTTCTTTTCCCAAAAAGCCGAAAGGCCGCGCTCATGGCGCGGCCTTTCCATTGTCAGTCCCTGGTGGACCTTAGGCTGAGCGTCCCCCGCTCGAATCCATGATCGAGGCAGCCCACGCCATCCGAAAAGTCCCTGACGGGTGACAATGAGACATGGACACCTCCTTTCTGAAAACCGGCGCCAGTCGCCGGAAACGTTTGAAAGATAGTATGCCGGCGCCGGTTCGCAAACCGCTATGGTTGACGCTTACTGCGGAGCGCGCGCGGGGCGTGTCGCGACAGCGACAGTTTGGCGAATATTACGGACGCTCAGGCGTGAGCGAGCCAAGCAGCGTCGCATTATCGCCCGCCATGGCGACGCAGGCGTTGCTCTCGGCGCCGTCTGGAAAGCAAAACAGCGGCCCTTGCGCGCCACGCGCCGCTTCATACTGACTGCGCCCGACGCGCGGTTCGAACCCAGGCGGGCGCG
This sequence comes from Hyphomonadaceae bacterium UBA2389, assembly GCA_002343395.1. Classification (GTDB taxonomy): domain Bacteria; phylum Pseudomonadota; class Alphaproteobacteria; order Caulobacterales; family Aquidulcibacteraceae; genus Vitreimonas. Next base: position 9,682 of record DDSN01000115.1, read on the forward strand.
CGGCGCCGGCGGGCCAAGCGGGGAGCGTGTTCGCGGTCGCGGGATCGGCGCTGTTCTGAATCCACGCTTCAATGTCATTGCGTAGACCCGTCTGGTCGTTGTTGGGATTAAACGCGAGCGGCACATCGCGCACCGGGTAATCGCCGGAGAAGAGCACGGCGCCGTCCATCGATTTTATGCGCAGCGTCGCAATCGCGTCCGCGCATGCGTCGCCGCGCGCTTCGGCTTCGATCACGTAGTATTGGCTGCCGACCGCGGACCAGTCGCGGGAGGTCTGCGCGGTGCAGCCAGGCGCTTGCAGCGGCGGGAGCTGCGTGGTCTGCGCCGGCTGAGGCTGAGGCGTACACGCCGCCAGGGCAACCGCGCTCAACGCTCCGCATACTCGCCTCATTCCTGGTTCTCCGTAACCGCGCGATCGAACAAGTGGCCAGCGCCGCCAGCGGCCGGCTCCCAGAACACGCAGACTTGAGCGCTTGTTCCAGAATAATGGCACAACATCGGCAGGTCGCGTGCGCGTATGTCATCATATGTGAGTTGATCGAGCGTCGTCGCGCCGTCCTCAAGCATGGCGAAGGGCGGGGCCTGCGTCGTGGTCGAGAGATCGACTTCAATCCAGCGATTGAGAAAATCCTGAACCGCCTCGCGATCCCCTGGTGCGAAAACGTCGCCGAAGGCGTGCGATAATGTCGTCGCCCATGTCCAGAGGGGATATCCCTCTTCACTCCGAAGGCTCAACACGACGATCGCCTTGTCGCAGGAGGGGCCCTCCGCGCGCGCGACCAATACATCGCTCGCTTCCGGCGCGGAGAAGGCCAAGGTGCGTTCGCTCGACATATCGCATCGCGGAGGATGCGCGGGCGCGCACGCGCTCAGCGCAAGCAAGAACAGCAGCGCTCTCATCATGGCCCGTACGCCACAATTTCTGTCGGCGCATTCGAGAGGGGGTCGATGACGAGGCAACGGACCGCCTCGGCGGCGGCGGCGAAGCACAGCATTGGCGACGCGCGCGCGCGCAGAGCTTCGTAGGCCTCTCGATCGAAGGCCGTATCGTAGCTGAACGGCGAGGCCGATTCAGAGAGCGACGCAGCGCCCTCGCTCCATGACGGCAAATCGCTGGAGCGAGTGACTTCGACGTTCGCCCAGCCGTTCAAGAAAGCGCCAACCTCGGCGTCGGTCGGCGCTGACGTATTTGGCGGCGGGGCTCCGCCTATAGTCATATCGTAGTAGGTGGACGCGAAGGTCCAAAGCGGATCGCCGTTCGCGTTGCGAACAGTGAAGTTCACCACCGCCTGCGCGCACGTGGGCCCGTCAGCCCGCGCCGTGACGACATCCTGGGCGCTTGTGTTGCTCCACGTCACGTTATGCGTAGCGTTAAGTCGGCAGCCTTCGAGGCTTGGCGCGGGCGCTGGCGCGCATGCGCCAAGCGCGATGGCGATGAAGGCGAGTGTTCGAAACATGCGCTCCCCGGAAAATGATCGCGCGGACATTAGCCGCCGCGCCGCGCAGCGCTAGTCTAATCGGCGCTCTCAAGCGCCGCCGCCTGCAGTTCCGCGAACTCGGCCGGCGCCTGAAACAAGCCATGTGGCCGTTGCAGGGCGGCAACCGCGGCTTCGTAGCCGGCGGCGACCGTTTCGTCGAAGCGTTTCCAGTCGCGCATGTCGAGATCGGGCATCTCCGGCGCCACCAGCACGTCGGCGCCCGAACGCCCCTCCCAAGGATCGACGGCGAGAGTCGCCGCGCGCATCAGCAGCGAAGCGATGGGAGGGGCGGCTTGCAGGCCATGTGCAGCGACCCAGCCGAAGAAGCCGGGCGGCTCGCGAAAGTCCTCCAAGTCGATCCCGTCGCGCCGGGCGACGTCAACGCCGATGATCGGGCCCCGATGCAGATCCTTGAGCACGTCGACGGGAAAATTCTTCAACACGGCGCCGTCGACGAGCAGGCCCTGGTCCGCATCGATGACGGGGGGCAGAATGCCCGGCAGCGAGATTGAAGCGCGCAACGCCCAGCGCAGCAACCCGCCGCGATGCACGCGCGATTCACCCGCGACGAGATTGGTTGAAACCGCGAAATAGGGGATGTGCAGGTCCTCGATGAGCGTCTCGCCAAAATGCTCGCGCAACCTGTCTTCGACGCGCCGCCCTCGCACCAAACCAACGACCGGCAGCACATAATCGCCCAGAGGGTTTGATTCGACGAAGGCCTTGCGAATGCGCAATTCGATTTCGTCGTCGTCCCATCCCATCGCGACGCACGCGGCGATGATCGCGCCCATGGAGGTGCCGCCCGCGATGTCGAGCGGCAGCCCCGCTTCACGCAACGCACGCACGACGCCGATGTGGGCATAGGCGCGCGCGCCGCCGCCGGATAGAACGAGCCCAATCGAGCGTCCCGCGATGACGCGCGCCAAGCGCGCCGAATCCTCATCTTCAACCCCGCGCCAATGAAACAGCCGCGCCGCCTCGCAGGCCACGCGCCATTCATTGGTGGTCGCGGCTTGGCGGTCCATGCCGTGATGCAGCAGGATGACGTCGACTAAACGGAATTGCCGCGCCGGCGAGGGTTCTTCGTGCGGCAGGATCGGCACCGAGGGGCGTGCATCGGCGCGCGCGAAAAACCAGATGCGATCCGCTTGGCGGATGCAGGTGCGAAACCAATGTGTGTCGGCGATTGGCGTAATCAAGAACACCGCATCGTTCTTGCGTTCCAACGCATCGAACCAAGCGCTGTTCATGCCCTCCGCGCTCATGGCGCGCTCATCGTCTTCGGTGACGATCACGGCGCGCGCGCCAAGCCGCTTCAACGCGGTTTGAAGAATGCGCGCGCGAAGTTTCAGGTCAATGGTTGGGGACGTGGAGACCAAAGCGTAGACTTTTGGAGCCGCGCGCGGCCCAGACTTGGCGTTCGCGCGCGCCCGCGTGAGCATGAGACGCGCGATGTGCTCCATCAGCTTCGGGTGCGCCTGCACCAGCCGTTCGAAGGCTGTCCGAGAAAGCTTCAGCACTTCGCTGTCGCGCATGGCGAACACGCTGCTGGTGTGCGGTTCGCGCGCGATGAGCGCCATCTCCCCGACGGGCTCGCCGGGCCGGATGTAACCGAGAAGCTGGTGGCGTCCCCGATCCACGGTTCGGAAGGCGGCCAGCGAACCCGACACCAGGAACCACATATCGTCGGCGGGCTCGCCGGCGCTGAGCACCTGCCAGCCGGCCGGCACCGAGAACCACTCGGCTTCGTCCTCGATCGCGGCGAGGAGGTCGCGCGGGGCATCGGCGAGAAACGGGATGTCGGACAGCGTCGGTTTCATGAATATCTCGCTCGGAACGCAGCATAGGAGCGGGGGGTTAAGGCGCAATGAGAGCGGCGGCGCCGTGTCCGCTTTCTTGGAGTCGAATGGGTGCTAAAGACCAACGATGACCGTGTTCATCGCGTTTGCGCCGGCCGACCGTTCCGCCGCGGAGAGCCTGGAGGCCGTTATCGAGCGCCGGGGACAGTTCGCGGAGCTGGACGATGGGCAAACAGCGCTTAGGCCGGTCATGGCCGGCGACGCCTTCATATTGCTGGTCTCAAATGCGCTGTCGTTGGCGACGGCGCGCCTGCGCCTCGAACAGCGCGCGCTCGATGCATGGGCCAGTGGCCGACTCATTTTAGTGAGATTGGACAAAGGGATAGCGCCAGTGGGCTTGCGTGACCTCCCGTCCGTCGACGCTACTTTCGAGGCGCAGAAGGAATTTGTTTGGCTGAAGGTCGCAGAGGAAGCGCGAGAGAAACAGAAACTCCGGGCCTCCTCGGAGGACAACCACGTCCCGACCGCGCGCCCGAACGGCGGCGGAATGGGCAGGTTCCTCTGGCTTGGCCTCGCCCTGACGGCCGTGCCTGGCGTCCTCGCGGCTGCCGCGGCGGTCGCCATTTATCTCGCCAACCGCATAGGACCTGTGCCTGGGGGCTGGCGCGAACTGGTGGCCGGGGTGGACGCGTTGGGCCAGCGAATGGGTGCGCCGACGGGCGCTGCGCCGTGGATGTTTGGGCTGACCATTGCTGTCACGCTGGCCATCTTGGCGTTCGGGCTTGTCAGCGTCGCGTTGCGTTTGCGACGGGTGTTGGCGCGGCCCCGCTCGGCGTCGCCGCAACCAGCCAGCGGCGCGATCTTTATCTCCTACGCCCGCGCCAACGAGTCGTTGGTGCTGCCGATTATCGAGGGAGCGCAACAGGCGGGGCGCACGTTTTGGGTCGATCAGCAGGGCGGGGTGAGCGCGGGCGATTCCTGGGCGGGCGAGATTGTGCGCGCGATACGAAACGCCGCGAGCGTGGTTGTCATGTGCTCGAGGGCCGCGTTTGAATCTGATCACGTCAAACGCGAGATATATCTGGCGGATCGGTACCAGAAGAAGCTCACGCCGGTGTATGTGGAGGAGGCTGAGCCGCCTGAGGACTTCGAGTATTTCTTCGCCGGTCTTCAGCCTCTGAAATTGTTCGAAACGCCTGAGGCAGATCGTCCACAAGCGCTGGTTCGCGTGCTAGGCTGAAAACATGTCCACATCGCCTGACCCCGTACTGCTCGACGTGTCGCCCGAGGGCGTCGCCATTGTCACGCTCAACCGGCCCGAAAAGCGCAACGCCTTCGACGAACTCATGATTGCGGGCTTGGCCGACGTGTTCGAGACCTTGAAGGGCGCGGATCACGTGCGCGTCGTGTTCCTGCGCGGCGCCGGCGAGGCGTTCTGCGCGGGGGCCGATATCGATTGGATGCGCCGCGCCGCCACGTTCACGGAACAGGGCAATGAAACGGACGCGTTGGCGCTCGCGCGCATGTTGCAGCACCTGCGCGACCTCCCTCAGCTCACGGTCGCTCTCGTGCATGGCGCGGCCATTGGCGGAGGGATTGGCCTCGTCGCGGCATGTGATGTCGCCGTCGCGCTCTCAAACAGTGCGTTTCGCTTTTCCGAGGTTCGTCTTGGCCTGACGCCCGCGACGATTTCACCCCATGTCGTCGCCGCTATTGGCGCGCGTTGGGCCAAAGCGCTGTTTGCCACCGCCGAGAGCTTTGACGGCGTCTTTGCGGAAAAAATTGGGCTAGTTCATTATGTGGTTGAAGATGAAAACGGTCTGCGTTCGATGTCGGAACGCCTGAGCGATCTTGCGTTGGCTGCGGCGCCCGGCGCGGTGGCGGATGCGAAAGCGCTCGTGGCCCACGTTGCGGGTCGCCCTATAGATGACGCCATGGCGAAGGAAACCGCGCGCCGGATAGCTCAGCGCCGGGCTTCAGCAGAGGGGCGCGAGGGCCTCGCGGCGTTTCTTGAGAAACGCAAACCGGAGTGGAACGCGTGAAACTAGGCCGCGGACCAAGCAAGATTTGGCCAGCGCTTTATCGCTTGGGCCTTGCGCGCGCGCGTTTGCCGTTTTGGCGCGTTGTCGTGGAGGCGAAGCTTGGCGCGAGCATGCGGCTCGCGCGCAAGCACGGCTTCGCGGTGACGGCGGTCTTCGTTTGGGCGCGTACGATCGAGGAAGCTGAAGGCTTGGCGTCACTGGCGCTGGAGGAAGAGGGGCTGGAGGTGCAAACCGCCGACGCCAAGCAATGTCCTCCCGCTGCGGCGCCCAAAAACGTGCCGGCGGCGGTCTCGCGCACCGAACTTGCGTTTCTGCCTCGGATCGATGGGGAAACCGGCGCTTCCGGACCCTCCAGGCGTGGCGCCCGGGCTTGATTACCGCGCCTAGGCGCGAGAGACTCCAAGGCATGAGCGGGGAACTGGAAGCAGCGGGCGCGATGGCGACCGCCGGGCTTGTCGCTGGAGCAATCGAGGGCCGGCAGGCGCACGATCACGCCGAAGGGGCGTGCTTGAACTGCGGCGCCGTGCTGGCGGGCGCCTATTGCAGCCAGTGTGGCCAGGCTGCTCACGCACACCGGACACTGTCGCACCTCTTCGAGGAAGTACTGCACGGCCTTTTCCACTTCGACACCAAGGCGTGGCGGACCTTGCCGATGCTGGCGAGCCGGCCGGGCACGCTGACCCACGATTACATCTACGGGAAACGCGCGCGGTATATTTCGCCGCTGGCGCTGTTCTTGTTCACAGTGTTTTTCATGTTCTTCGTGTTCGCGTTCGTGGACGTGGATTTGCTGCAGGTGAACGCCGGTCCTGGCGGCCCGATCAGCGAGCAGCGGCGCGCGGAGCTGCAGGCGGACCTTCAAGAAGCGCGCGCTGACCTGCAAAGAACAGAGCAAGAGTTGGCGGCGCGGCGCGCGGCGGCCGGCGGCGCCGTCACAGAGGACGAGCGCGGCGTTGTGGTTGCGCGTCGCGTGGTGGAACGGCTTGAAGCGAGGCTCGCAGAGCCCACGCCCGCCGCAACGCCTCAAGCGACAACCGAAGCATCGCCCGAAGCAGACGCGGCTGGCGCGCATGCGGTCGCCGGCGAGCCGCGATGGCAGGATGCTGTCAGCGAAGCCGCAAAGAATGGCGACATCACGGTGGGAACGCCTTTCCCGCAGCTGAACCAGCGCATCCAGCACAGCCTCGAGAATCCGGACCTGGCGCTCTACAAAATGCAGCAGGCGGCTTACAAATTTTCGTTCCTGCTTGTTCCGATATCCCTGCCGTTCATCTGGCTGCTGTTTCTCTGGAAGCGCGGCCTGACGCTTTACGATCACGCTGTGTTTACGCTGTACTCTTTGTCGTTCGCGTCGCTGATCTTCGTTTTCGCGGCGGTGACAGAGGGCGTGCCGTGGCTTCAGTGGCTTGGCGCTATGGCGATGCTGGCCATGCCGGTGCATATGTTCTTCCACCTGAAGGGCGCCTATGCGCTCGGCTGGTACTCGGCATTCTGGCGAACATTGTTTCTGCTGCTGTTCGCGTTCCTTTCGCTGACGATCTTCATGATCGCAATCATCGTCTTGGGGTTGGGCGGATGAGCGACTGGATAATCCTGGCCATCTCAACCGTGTTTGTCGCGGCGATGGTCGTGTTCGCGGCGCTGCTGGGGTTTCGCGACACCGTGCGCTTGGACGAAGCCGAGTTGCGCCGTTTGGCGGCGGGCGAGGGCGCTGCGTTGGAAGAGTGGGCGATCGCACGGGGCCAACGCGCCGCGGCTGCGCGCTTGAGCGGCGGCAGGTTCATGGCGGTGCGGGTCATGGGCGACGGGATCAGCGTGCGCGTCGCGCGGGTTGAAGCGGCGCGGATCACGCTCCGGCGCGGCGGCGTCACGCTGTCATTCGCCGACACCGGATTTCCGCCGCTCTATCTGAAAACACAAGAACCGCCGGCTGCCTGGTTGGCGAGCCTGGCGCGGGGAGGCTAGCCGTGAGAGCGCCCATTGAGCCGCCGTTCGAGATACCGCCGATCGTAACGTACGCGGTGCCGGCGTTCGTCCTGCTGATCATCATCGAGATGATCGTGGTGCGCGCAACCCACAAAGGCCGCTATCAGTTCGTGGATTCAGCGACGTCGCTCTCGATGGGGCTGGGAAACCAAGTCGCCAAGGTGTTGGTCGGCGCCGTGGCGGTCGCGGCGTATTATTGGGTGTCGCAGTATCGATTGTTTGATCTTGGCTGGACCTGGCCGGTGCTTGTCGCCTGCTTCTTTGCCGAGGATCTCGCTTATTATTGGATGCATCGCGTCAGCCATGAGCGGCGCTGGTTTTGGGCGAGCCATGTCATCCACCACTCTTCACAGCACTACAATTTGACCACAGCGCTGCGCCAAACCTGGACGGGCACATTGGGCCTCACCTTCATTTTCTGGCTGCCGCTGGTTTGGATCGGTTTCCCGCCGGAAATGGTGCTGATGTTCTCGGGCATAAGCCTTGTGTACCAGTTCTGGATCCACACTGAGTTGATTGACCGCATGGGGCCGCTCGAGTGGGTGTTTAACACGCCTTCTCATCATCGCGTGCATCACGCCATCAACGCGCGCTATCTCGACGCGAACTACGCGGGTGTGCTGATCATCTGGGATAGGATTTTTGGGACCTTCGTGCCCGAGACCAAGGATGAGAAGATCCAGTACGGCATCATTTCGCAACTCGGCACGTTCAACCCGTTCCGCGTCGCGTTCCATGAGTGGCTCGGCATTTGGCGCGACGTGACCGGCGCGAAGTCCTTCGCCGAGGTTCTTGGGTACTTGTTCGGCCCGCCGGGTTGGAGCCCGGACGGATCGCGAAAAACATCGGCGTCGATCAAGGCCGCTTGGCGCGCGCAGGGACAAAGCGCGGCGACAGCCGCGGAGTAGGGATGTACGTTCCATCTCACTTCGAGGCTGACGAGGCGCTTGCGGCGCGTCTATCGGTTCGATTCGCCGGCATCGTGATCACTGTCGATCCTGAAGGAGCCCCCGTCGCCACGCACGCGCCGTTGCTTTGGGATGCCGGCGCGAAAACGGCAAGCGGTCACATCGCGCGCGCCAATCCGCAATGGCGTTTTCCTTCGACGCGTGCGCTTGTTGTGTTGGCGGGACCCGAGGCGTACGTCTCTCCATCCTGGTGCCCGTCGAAGGCCGAACACGGCAAGGTCGTCCCGACTTGGAACTACGAGGCGGTGCATCTGAGCGGCTCGATTACGTGGTTCGATGACGCCGAGCGCCTGCGGGCACTAGTGAGCGATCTGTCGGCGGTGCATGAGAATGCTCGTGAAAACCCATGGCGCATCGAAGATGCGCCGCGCCCCTACATCGATGCGATGCTGCGCGGCATCGTGGGCTTTTCGATGCGCGCGGAGGCCATAGAATCGAAACGCAAATTGTCGCAGAATAAAAGCGCGGCGGATTTCGCGGGCGTTGCCGAAGGGCTTGCGGGAACCTGCGTGCCAGCATCTATCGAGATCGCCGGCCTGATGCGTACGCTGAAGTCATGACGCTTCACATCATGAAACTCTGCGTGGGCGCCGATAGCGTGGAGGACTTGGCCAACTGGCAAAGCGGGCAAATCAAAAAGCGCAAACGCCCCGTGTGCGGCACACGCATGTGGCCCAAGCGTGTCGACGAAGTGCTCGCGGGCGGATCGCTGTATTGGGTGATCAAAGGGGCGATCCTGGTGCGCCAACGGATCGTCGAGATCGCCGAAGTGCGCGACGATCACGGTTTGCGTTGCGGGCTTTACCTTGAGCCGGATTTGGTGCGCACCAGCCCGCAGCCGCGGCGGGCGTTTCAAGGGTGGCGCTACCTCGAACCGAAGGATGCGCCACAGGATTTGAGCGACCTCAAGGGCGGCGACGATCTTCCGGAGCACTTGCGTAGGCAGCTGGTCGAACTCGGCGCGTGGTGACCGCTTGAGCTGGCGGCGAAGGCGTGAAACAGTATCCGTGTCGGCGGGAAGTCGCCGGCGCGAATGCAAGAAGCGGCGCCTGCCGCCAAAGCTCCGGCGATACGGCGCCGCCCGGCCACACGAGTGGATATTGGGAGGTGCGGGCCATGCCTGAAAGCAAGACAGCCAACATTGTGAGGGCAATCGCCGTCGTCGGGCCCACCGGGGCGGGCAAGACGGCGTTGACGCAGGCTCTGGCATCGGCCGCCTCGGGCGGGTCGGGCGCGATCCCGAACGCAGCAGGCCAATCCACGGAAACCGTTTTCACCGCGCTCGACTATATGGGCGATCACTACGCTCTTATCGATGCGCCGGGCGCGGTCGATTTCCTCGCCGACGCGGACTACGCCTTGCCGGCGGCCGATCTCGCGATCGTTGTGGCCGATCCTGACCCAGACAAGGCGGTGTTGCTGCAGCCGTTTTTGAGGGCGGTCGAGGAGAGCAAGGTCCCACACGTTCTTTTCATCAACAAGATCGATCAGGCGCGCGGACGCATCCGCGACTTGCTGGAGGCGCTGCAACCGGTCAGCGCGTTGCCCTTGGTCGCGCGGCAAATCCCGATCTGGGAAGACGAGAAAGTCGCGGGCTATGTCGATTTGGCCCTGGAGCGCGCCTATCATTATGAGGCGGGCAAGCCGTCGAAGGTGATTGATATTCCCAAGGATGTCGCGGAGCGCGAGCATGAAGCGCGCTTCCACATGTTGGAGCAGCTTGCGGACTTCGACGACGCGCTCATGGAGCAGCTGCTTTCCGATGTGACGCCAGATCGCGACACGATCTTCGCCGACCTTGTGCGCGAAACGCACGAGGGACTCATCGCGCCGGTATTTTTCGGATCGACCGCGCAAGGCCACGGCATCCGTCGCCTGTTGAAGGCGTTGCGCCACGATACCCCGGCGCCGTCGCTGGCCGCCAGGCGGCTGGGATTGGACGGCGCGGGAGCGTACGTGATGAAGATTTCACATGCCGGGCAGGCGGGAAAACTCGCCTACGCGCGCATGTTCGGCAAGGCCATCGCCGACGCCGATCAGTTCACCTTAAGCGACGGCTCGACCCAGCGTGCGGGCGCGTTGTTCTCGGTCCATGGCGCGCAGACCAAGAAGGTATCCTCCGCGCCGGAGGGCGACGTCGTCGCCCTAGGCAAGCTCGACCCGGTGGCCGCGGGGGATCTCTTGAGCATCGGCGGGGGCGTCAAACGCGCCGCTGTCGCGCCGCCACGGCGTTACCCCGTTTATCAACTCGCGATCGCCACCAAGGATCGCAAGGACGACGTAAGATTGTCCGGCGCGTTGCAGAAACTGGTTGAGGAAGACCCAGGCTTGCACGTTCATCACGATCAAACAACGCATGAAATTCTCTTGCAGGGACAAGGTGAGCCGCACCTGCGCGTGGTGCTTGATCGCCTGAAATCCCGGTTTGGCGTGGATGTGTCCACGGCGCGCCCTTCGACGCCGTATCAAGAGACGATCAAGAAGAGCGCCGAAAAGCGCGGGCGCCACAAAAAGCAAACCGGCGGACACGGACAGTTCGGCGATTGCGTCATCCAGGTTGGGCCACTGCCACGCGGCGGCGGATTCGAGTTCGTCGACAAGATTCACGGCGGCGCGATCCCGCGGCAATGGATTCCGGCGGTGGAAACCGGCGTGAAAGACGCGATGCAAAAGGGGCCGATAGGGTTTCCGGTTGTCGACGTGTCCGTCACTTTGATCGATGGGTCTTTCCACCCGGTCGATTCCTCCGAACACTCATTCCAGATGGCGGGGCGCATCGGCATGAGCGACGCGCTTGCGGAGTGCAGTCCGGTCCTGCTCGAACCAATCGAGAAGCTCTCGATCTTCACGCCGAATTCCGGCACGTCGAAGATCAATTCGGCGGTGTCGAGCAATGGCGGGCAGATATTGGGCTTTGAAGCCCGCGACGGATGGCCCGGTTGGGACCGGGTGGACGCATACTTGCCGCATGCCGAGCGTCAGAACTTCATCATCGAGTTGCGCTCGCTCACGCAGGGATTGGCCACGTTCGAGGCTGTGTTCGACCATATGGTCGAAGTGAGCGGCCGGCGCGCCGATGACGCGGTCAAGAAGGCGCAGGCGAGCGCGGCCTGAGCTCCGTCAGGAGCGCGCCCGCGTCAGCCTGCGTTCATCCCACGCCGCGAGTAAACCGGCGGCGACAATGAGAACCGCGCCCAGATAAATTTGAGGGCGCGGCAGTTCGCTGAAGATAAAGTATCCGATCACGCTTGCCCACAGCAGTTCGGAATAGTGAATGGGCGCGAGTTGCTGCGCCTCGGCGTGCGCGTAGGCGCGCGCCATCATGTACATGAACGCGGCCGCGAACAGGCCCATGAGCAAAAACACAGGCCAGTCGCTCAGATTTGGCGGCGTCGCGAAAACCGAGGTGGGCACAACGAGGATAAGCGCGGGAACGAGGCTCGAAAGGAGGCTTACGGCCGGCGCGCCATCAATGGCCGCGCGCAACCTCAGAAGCGCCATCGAAACCGCGAACAGCGCCGCCGAAACGAGCACAGCGACAACACCCCACGCATGCAGCGGCGATTCACTTGCATTCGGCGCGCCTGAAGCGGCGATTCCGACGCCGACAAAGCCGATCACACCGGCGGCGAGGCTGGAGGGTCTAAGCGTCTCGCCCGCTATGACCCGTGCGGCGAAGGGGATGAGCAGGACCCCCACGAAGGAGTAGGTCACGGCTTCGGCCAACGGCAGCACCGTTATCGACCAGAAGAAGCCGGTTCCCGCGAACGTTGTCACGAGCCCGCGCAATCCGTGGACGCGCCACATCGGCGGCGTGATCCGGGGCATGCCGGCGTGAGCGTAGGCGATCATGGAAAAGGCCGCGCCGAAGGCATAGCGCCCGAGCGCCACCAGCAGAATGTGGTTGGAATTGCCAAGGTGCTTGATGGTTGCATCCATCGCCGCGCCCAAGACAATGGCTATGACAAGCGCCAAGACTGGCGACAACGCACGCATGACTTCCCCCAGGGAGTGCTTGTTGCTGATCGGCCGGCATCCGGCAACCGCGGACTCTGTTTCGCGACGCGCTGGCGCCGCGAGCTCGCGGCGCTATAAGGCCGGCAAAGAGGACGACATGGCCGATCTGACGGAAGACCAGAAGCTCATTGTGGAGACCGCGCGCTCGTTTGCATTGGAGAAGCTACGGCCCAATGCCGCGCGCTGGGAGGAAGAGGGGCTGGATCGCGGCGTGCTGCGCGAACTGGCCGCGCTCGGGTTCGCGGGCATCTACGTTCGGGAAGACGTGGGCGGCTCCGGCCTCTCGCGTCTGGATGCGACGTTGATCTTCGAAGAACTTTCACGAGGGTGCATCGCCACGGCGGCGTTTGTGTCGATCCACAACATGTGCTCCTGGATGATCGACGCCTTCGGCGCCAAGGAGCAGCGGGAGCAGTGGTTGCCCAAGCTCACGAGTATGGAGCAGATCGCATCGTACTGCCTCACCGAGCCGGGCTCGGGTTCAGATGCGGGCGCGATGCGCACGACCGCGAAGGCGGATGGCAACGCGCACTACGTCGTCAACGGATCGAAGGCTTTCATTTCAGGAGCGGGTTTTTCCGATCTTTACGTGTTGATGTGCCGCACCGGCGAGGATGGCCCCAAGGGCGTGTCGACGCTCTTGGTGAAGAACGGCGCCCCGGGGCTCTCGTTTGGAAAAGCAGAGGACAAGATGGGGTGGCGCGCGCAGCCCACCGCGATCGTCAACTTCGAAGACTGCCGTGTTCCAGTGGAAGACAGGATTGGTCCAGAGGGCGAGGGCTTCAAATACGCCATGATGGGCTTGGACGGCGGCCGTCTGAATATCGCCGCGTGTGCTTTAGGCGGCGCCCAGGACGCGTTGGATCGAGCGTTGGCCTATGTGAAGGAGCGCAAGCAATTCGGCAAACGCATCGCGGATTTTCAAAATACGCAGTTCGCGCTCGCCGACATGGAAACGGAGATAGCGGCCGCGCGCGCGCTGCTCCACACGGCCGCGCGCAAGCTTGACGCCAAGGCGCCGGATGCAACCAAATTCTGCGCTATGGCCAAACGGTTTGTCACCGACGCCGCTTTCAAGGTCGCGGATCAAGCTCTGCAACTGCACGGCGGCTATGGCTATCTCGCCGACTACGAGGTTGAGCGGATCGTTCGCGATCTGCGCGTTCATCGTATTCTCGAAGGGACCAACGAGATCATGCGCGTGATCATCTCACGGGAGATGCTGAGGGCGTGAGACGGCGTTTGGAGCTGCGCCGCTGGTTCGCAACAGTGCGGCGCGTCCTTTCCGAGGTGTGGAATCCAGTCGGCGCCGCCGGACTGCCAGAAGACGAATATGACGCTTATGTCTGGCCCCTCGTGCGCCTGTTGCGCGAGCAGGCTGCCGATGACACGATCTTGGCGCATTTGCGGGAGACCGAGCGAACGTATTTTGACAGGGAGGCGGATGCGGCGCACTTGCGCGTCGTCCTCCAGGCGCTACGAAGCGCCAGCATCGGATCGGATGAGGAGTGTGAGTGATGATAATGCGCGCTATGGCGATCGGCTTCGCGCTTTGGCTCATGAACGCGGCGATCTTTCGCTTCGCGGGGCAATACTTTTTCGTTCCCGATGTCGCGCCGCCGTTGCTTTTGTTCGCGGCCGTGGCCGCCTTGGGCGCGGTGATCTCCTTCGCCGTGCTTAAGCTCATGCGCGAGGCGCCCGGAGATGAAGGCGAGGCGGCGACGGCGCTGGCGTTTCCGAGTCTATTGCTCAATGCGCTTCTGACGCACGAGTTCGCGATGATCTTTCCAAACCTTGACGCCGGCCTTGACGGCGTGTTCGGCGGTCTCGCGATGATCTACGCGGCGTCGATGACCTTCACGGGTCTCCTGATGACCCGCCTTGCGCCGCAGGATGAGCGCGTTTGAACCGGCGCGCGATCCTGTTGGGCGCGGCTTCATTGATGGGGTGTGTGACGCCGATGACTTCGCCAAGACCACCGATCATTATCGCGCACAGGGGCGCAAGCGGGGAACGACCGGAGCACACGCTCGCATCCTACCGCCTCGCCATAGCGCAAGGTGCCGACTACATCGAGCCGGACTTGGTGATGAGCCGCGACGGCGTCTTGGTATGCCGCCACGAAAATGAGATTTCGGGCACGACCGATGTCGCGGATCGACCCGAATTCGCCGGTCGCCGTAAAGAGAAAATCGTCGACGGTTTTCCAGCGGAAGGATGGTGGGCGGAGGACTTTACGCTCGCGGAATTGAAATCGCTGCGCTGCAAGGAACGCCTTCCTGAGTTGCGGCCCCAGAACGTTGCGTTCGACGGGCAAGAGCAGATAACGACCTTCGCTGAAGTGCTCGAACTCGCGCTTTCGGCCGGCGTGGGCGTGTATCCGGAACTTAAGCACCCCTCGTTTCTTGCCGCACAAGGTCTCGATCCCGTCGCCGCCTTTGTTGAGACGGTGCATGCGGGCGGCGGGCAGCGCGCCGCTGACGCCATGTATGTGCAGTGTTTCGAAGTGGGGCCGTTGCAGGCGTTGGCGGGGATATCGTCGCTTCGGCTGTCCTGCATCCAGCTGATTGGCGCCGATGGCGGGCCTTGGGATCGTCGCGAGCTGACGCCTCAAGCGATGATCAGCGACGTTGGGCTGCGCGACATCGCCGCGTACGCACGCGGCGTCGGCGTTGAAAAGGCGCTCGTGATTCCGCGCGATGATCACGCCCGGATGCTGCCCGCCACCGATCTCTGCGCGCGGGCCCACGGCGTTGGACTGTTGGTTCACGCCTGGACGTTTAGGGCGGAGAATTATTTTTTGCCGGCGGAACGGCGCGCTGGCGATCCCGCGAGCCCGGACTATCTGCGCCTACACGGCGATCTGGCCGGTGAGCTTGACGCGTTTTTTGCCGCGGGCGTCGACGGCGTCTTCAGCGACTTCCCGGGCGTCGCGCGCGAAGCGCTGCACGCACGCTTGCGTTAGCCGAGCACCCGCCGAACCGCCGCGCACAGCGCCTCGACGTCATCGGGGTCGTGATAGAGGCCAAGGCCTATGCGCAGCACGTCGTCGCGCGCGTCCGTCACGACATTGGCGTCAAGCAGCGCCGCTTTCCATTGCGTGGCTTCGGCGTGGCGCAACGCCACAAAACGCGCGCGCGGCCCCTCCGCATTGGGCTCAAGGATGTCGGCTTTCGCCAACGCGCCGGCTTGGCCGTCGCGGATCCGGGAGAGCAAGTCGTGGCGCAGCGTCGCGACACGCGCGGTGATGGCGGACGTGTCGAGCCCCTCGCTGGCGAGCATCGCGCGAACAGCGTTGAACCGGTAAAGACCGGTGGGATCGAACGTGGCCCCGAGAAAGCGTCCGCCATCCGCGCCATAGGCGACTTCGCCCTGCTTTGCCTCGATGGCGCCGAAATCGGCGAACCAGCCAGTGTACTGCGGTCTTGGCGCAAAGCCTGGCGGTGCATGCAGGAAGCCGGCGCCTTCGCCCGCCATTGCGTATTTGTAGCCGCCCCCGAGCAGAAAAACGCGATCGGCGATGCGGGAGAAGTCGCAAGGGATCGCCATGAACGAATGGTAGAGGTCAAACGCGATCCAGGTGTCCTTCGGGGCAGTGAGCGCCAGCCTTTCGACGCCGTCGTAGCGTAGGCCGCTGCGGAACATGACGTGGCTCAAGAAGACGATATCGGGCGCTTGCTCGCGCATCGCGGCGTCCAACCGGTCCTCGAAGGACTCGAACGGTTCGCAAGCGACGATGCGCCGCCGGACGACGCCGTCTTCCTCCCAGCGCGCGGCCTGACGGCGAAACGAATGGAATTCGCCGTCGCTGGTCAGAACTTCAATCGGTCGATCGCCTTTTCGCGCTGAGAACAGCCGAACCAGCAACTCATGCGTGTTCGGTGCGAACGCGATTGTGCGAGGGTCCGGCAGGCTCAGTTCGTCGGCGATGTGGCGTTGCGCCGTGGGGATCACTTCGGAGAATATTTTCTCCCATTTTCGATCCGCGAGTTCGGCGGCGTCCATCCATGCGCGCGCATGGCCGTCGAACGAAGCGTCTGGCCACAAATGGTGAGAGTGGGCCGCGAAGTGGAGGCGCCCAGGCGCCGCCGCTAGCGCGCGCGTGAATAAGTGCTTGTAGGATTTCACAGCTTCGTTCTCAGCGACCAAAGCTCAGGGAAGGCGCGCTTGGCGAGCGTCTGCTGAAGATAGCCGACGCCTTCGGTGCCTCCGGTGCCGCGCTTGCGTCCAATGACGCGCTCGACGGTCAAGACATGCTTATGGCGCCAAGTGAGCATGGCGTCGTCGAGGTCAATGAGTTTCTCGGCCAGTTGATAGAGCGCCCAGTGCTTGCTCGTGTCGCGATACACTTCAAGCCACGCCGCTTCGACGGCCTCGTGCGCGGTGTATGGCGCGTTGGGCTCGCGCTCGTAGGCTGTGCGCGGAATCGCAAACCCCGCGCCCGCGAGTTGCATCAGCGTCGCGTCGTAGAAGCTTGGCCGCGCCAGCGCGGCTTCGAGCATTGCTCGAGCGGCGCCGCCTTCGGGGTGAAAGCGCAGGAAGCTGTCATCCTTCAAGCCGAGACGATATTCCAAGGCGCGGAATTGGGCGGACTGAAAGCCTGAGCTGGTCCCCAATACCGAGCGGAAATTCAGGTAGTCCGCGGGCGTCATCGTCGCCAGCACGTCCCAGGTCTGGGTCATGACGGCTTGAATGCGGGAAACCCGCGCGAGGTGCTTGTAGGCGGGAACCAGTTCGCCGCCTTCAACGGCGTCTTGGGCCACGTCGATCTCATGCAGGAGCTGTTTCATCCACAGCTCCTCGGTCTGGTGCAGAATGATGAATAGGAGTTCGTCGTGCTCTTGGCTACGCGGCTCCTGGCAACCCAAGAGCGTATCAAGCCGCAAGTAGCCGCCATAGGTCACCGGTTGGTCCATGGCCCATTTCCTCCTCAGTTCTCTTCTTGATTCACGAGCTTAGAGCAGGGCGGGCCCTCCGGGAACGGCGTCCGGGGAGCGGCCTATCGGCGCGCGGCGCGATTTCGTTTTGGCGCAGCCCGCCGGATTTGCTAAGCGTAGCCCGTGGGACAACCAAGAGGCAGGACAATGGCAAATAACGCATTGAGCGGCGTAGTGCGGACGCTCACGATCATCGTGGTGCTGGTGTTGGTCGCCGCGACCGCAGGCTATTTCCTGGTGCCGCCGCGCGCCAGCCGCAGTCAGACACTCACGATCGAGCGCCCAGCGCCGACCGTCTTGGCGCGCTTGGCGTCGACGCCGGTCGGGACCACGGTCACCGAAGGCGTGACGATCGCCGAACCGGCGACGACCGAGGGCGACACGATCACCGCGCCCGTCACTTTCGCGGACGGCGCGACAGGACGCATTGTGTACACCGTCACGCCAGCGGGCGAGGGCGCGAGCGTCCAAGTGCGCTTGGAGCAAGACCTGGGGCCGAACCCGCTCGATCGCGTGCAAGCGCTGACGGGCGGCGAAGTGGCGCCGCTGATCACCGCCGCGGCGACCTCGCTCACGGAAGATCTAAACGCGCTTCCGAGCGCGAGCTTTGTGGGTCTCGCCTACGAAGTTGTTCCGATCCAGGCGCAACCTTTCTTCTACGTCGAAAATTGCTCTGCGAGCGACGCGGAGTCGATCACGTCCATCATCGCGCAGGCCGTGGAAGTGATTCCGCCGGTGATGCGTCGCAATGGACTGCAGCCAGCGGGGCCGCTTATGGCGGTCGAGCCGCGCGTTGTGAACGGCCAATATTGCTATCAGGTCGGTTATCCGTATCGCGGCCGTGAGCCGCGTGCGCTGCTGATCGGGAAGGTCGGCCAAACGCCAAACGGCAGCGCGTTGCGCATGGTCTACACGGGCACGGAAGACGCCGTGCTGAACGATGTGTACAATCGCATGGACGCCTTGCTTGCCGCCGCGCACCTCGACAACCCGGCGACGACGGAAGACGATTGGACCACGTATGAAGTGTACAATGACGACGCCACGCAAGAAGGCGGCTCGCGCAACCGCGACATCTACTATGTCGTGCAAGGCGATATCGCGGCGTTGACGCGTATCGCGCCGCCGACCGCGCCCGCCGCGGCGCCAGCGCAAGCGACGGAAGCGCCCGCCGCAGCAACCACGGAAGCCGCGCCAGCGGCGACGACGGAAGCAGCGCCGGCGACAACGACGCCGTAACCGGCGTCGCTTCGCGAGAAGCAAAGGGTCGCGACGAGAGTCGCGGCCCTTTTTCTATAGCGCGATGTTGTCGATAAGGCGGGTTTTGCCGAGCCAGGCGGCCGCCAGGATGCGGGCAGGCGTGTTCAGATCGCGAAGCGGGCCGAGCGTCGCGGCGTCGCGCACGGCGACATAATCGACGCCCGAAAATCCCGCCGCGATCAAGTGGCTCTCCGCTTCGCGCTCCGCCGCCTCGGCGGCGGCGCCCGCGCGCATCGCCTTGATGGCGTCGTGCAAAACCATATTGAGCCGCGCTGCGATCCGGCGTTCGTCGGCGCTGAGATAGGCGTTGCGCGACGACATCGCCAAACCGTCCGCTTCGCGGATTGTCGGGCAGCCCACGATCTCAACCGGAATGTCCAGGTCGCGCGCCAGGCGTTTGATGACCAGCAATTGTTGGTAGTCTTTCTCGCCAAAAAACGCGGTGTCGGGGAGCGCCTGCATCAATAGCTTCGTCACCACTGTCGCGACGCCGCCGAAGAAATGCGGCCGGAACTCTCCTTCGAGCGGCGCCGAGACATCGGCGACGATGACATTGGTGGCGAAGCCATCGGGGTACATGGCCGCGCGTTCCGGCGCGTAAAGCAGGTCGCAGCCCGCGCTCGCCAGCAATGCTGAATCGCCCGCCTCATCGCGGGGATACCGTTCGAAGTCTTCGTGCGGCGCAAATTGCCGGGGGTTCACGAAGAGGCTGGCGACAACCCGTTGGCAGCGCTCTTTGGCCGCGCACACCAGGGAGAGGTGGCCTTCGTGGAGCGCGCCCATCGTCGGCACGAAGCCGATGCTCAAACCCGCTGCGCGCCACGCGGCGACCTGTTGGCGTAAAGCGAGCGTGCTGCGCACGACGGGAAGCGGCGACGTCATGGCTTGCCGCATCCCCCGGACCGAGGCGCGCGTCAAGGCGATTAAGAACGTCTTAACCCGGGTCAGAGAGGGTCGGATCGATGGTTTTGAGCGTGCCGTTTCTGGCGGGTTTGCGCGCGCGCGTCCGTTCGCACGGGGGCGGGGCATGAGCGTGGCCTATGCCGTTGACGCCGAACCGCGCCCCCGCCGGGCGCACGTTATCGTGGTAGGCAATCAAAAAGGCGGGGCCGGCAAGTCCACCGTCGCCATGCATCTGGTCGTCGCCCTGATGCGGATGGGGCAGCGCACTGGCGCGCTGGATCTGGATGTCCGGCAGCGCTCGCTCATGCGCTATATCGAAAACCGTGGCCGCTGGATCGCGGCGCGCGGGTCGACGATACCAGCGCCGCAAGTGCTCGACATGCAGGAGAGCGCGCAGCGGTCCTTGGATGTCGCTGAAGCGGAAGAAGGCGCGGCGTTCGGAGTGGCGCTCCGGCGCCTTTCGGAGACGTGCGACTTCATCGTTGTCGATTGCCCGGGCGGCGATTCCTTCCTCGCGCGGCTCGCCCACGCGCATGCCGACACCTTAATCACGCCGCTCAATGACAGCTTTGTCGATTTCGACCTCTTGGGCGATATCGATCCGAACAATCCGGAAATCGTCCGACCATCGATTTACAGCGAGATGGTCTGGGAGAGCCGTAAGCGAAAGGCGCTCTCGGCGAAAACGCCCATCGACTGGGTCGTGTTGCGCAATCGCACGTCCGCGAGCCGCATCGAGGCGAAGAACAAGCAACGCGTGGGCGACGCCCTCAAGACGCTCTCCCAACGGATTGGCTTTCGCTTGGCCCCGGGGCTTTCGGAGCGGGTGATCTACCGCGAGCTTTTCCCGCAAGGGCTCACGATGTTGGATGTGGACGGCGGAAACGCAGACGGCGGGCTGAAGATGGCCCACATCGCGGCGCGCCAGGAATTGCGCGATCTCTTCGTCACCTTGAAGCTGCCCGGTTTAGATGGCGAACCGCTGAAGTTTTGAGCGCCTTCAGCTAGGCTCTTCACGTCATGATCTGGGCATTGCTGATCCTAACGGCGACTTTCGCCGTCTTGTTTCTCGCGCGCGTTGGCGGCGCGCGGCGGCGGCTTCTGCTGGCGCGATGGCCGGCCTTGCTGTTTGCGCTCGCGGCAGGCGCGGCGGGGCTCAGAGGCGCTCTGTGGCCGGCGCTTGGCCTGGCGGCTGCCGCCCTGATCGCCTGGACGATCTGGCCTTCCGTTCGCGCCGGTCGCTCCTCGCCGCTCGCGGAGGATCCGGCTGACGCGCGCGCGCGCACCGTCCTGGGTGTGGCGCGCGGCGCTACCGAAGCAGACATTCGCCGCGCCTATCGATCCAAAATGGCGCGCGCCCATCCCGACCGCGGCGGCTCCCATGCATCAGCAGCGGCGCTAACCGCGGCGCGCGATCACTTACTAAAGGCGCTATCGCGCTAAGTTATTCCTCGGCGTCTTCCGGAGGAAGCGCTTCGTCTTCTCCGGTCTCCGAGGTGGAGCCCGTTAGGTCGCCCTCATCGCCTTGGCCGACAGGCGCTAGCGGCGCGCGAACCGACGAGAGCGTCTCCATCACCATGCCTTGATAGGTGTCATACGGTGAGGATGGGGGAAGCGGACGCGCGGCGTTCGCAATGGCGGTCGCGCCGGGACCAGCGCCATCCAAGCGGCGTCCGGTGAGTCCGACCAACGTCGCTGTAGGGTCGTCACGGCGCGCGAATTCCTGATAGGCGCCTTCAACCAAGTACGCCACCTGCGCATCCCGCGCGGCGGCGCTCTCGCCGCCAAGCACAATAACGATCACCCTGCGGCCATTGCGTTCCGCCATGGTCGCGAGGTTGAAGCCCGACGCCCGCGTGTACCCGGTCTTGATGCCGTCCACGCCTTCAACTTGGCCGAGGAGCCGGTTGTGGTTGCGCCCAGAACCGCGCCGCCAGGCGAAGCTCGGCGTCTGGAAATAATGATAGTGTTGTGGAAAGTCCCGCCACAAAGCCAACGAGAGCGTCGCGAGGTCACGCGCGGTTGTCCGGTGGCGATCATCCGGCAGCCCGCTTGCGTTGGCGAAACGGGTGTCGGACATACCAAGTTCGCGCGCGCGCGCGGTCATGCTCGCCGCGAAACGCGCCTCGGAGCCGCCCAGGCGCTCGGCGACCATGGTGGCGACATCGTTAGCGGACTGAACAACCAGCGCGTTGATGGCTTGCTCAACCGTGATCGAATCGCACACGCCGCGCCGGGTGCAGCGAAGTCCCAGGCGCGATGGCGGTTGGCGCGAGGCGTTGCGCGAGGCCGTGAAGCGCGTGCCCATGCTGACGTCGCCGCGTTCGATGGCCTCGAACAGCATGTAGAGCGTCATCATCTTGGTGAGAGAAGCGGGGTACCGCGTTTCGTCGGCTTGGTCCTCGAGCAAGACCTCGTTGGTGCGGGCGTCCATAACGATCGCCGCATACCGGTCCTGAGCGGCGGCCTGGCCAGCCCATGCGGCGCCCGCCGTCACGCAGAGGAGGGCGACCGCAGAACGCGCCCAAAATCCCGCTGGTTTCATCGTCATCCGATCCCGCACAATAACGGACAATTTCAGGCAATTTGCGTGCCGCGCAGCTTACAGTCTCATTAGCTCCGGTTAAGTCCACGTTCTGTGACACGGTAAACACGCGGGCGCGAGTCGCCGATGCAGCCTAAGGCTGCGGACCTATGGTTAATTGCACATGAATTCAGGGCGCATACCGACTATGCTGCATTGCAGCAAAAATGCCTTGACTTCGCAGGTGCAGCATAACATATAGGCTGCACGAATGAACCCGGCCCCCAACGGGCCAGCCAGTCTTGAGTTATGGAGATATGACCGAAATGGCCACGAAGACCGCCCGCGGCGCCGCCAAAACCGCCACGGAAGCCTTTGAGCAAGTGACCGCCGCGTCGAACGACGCCGTCCGCGAGAATTTTGACCGCGGCTTGGCGGCGCTGTCGGAAGCCTCGTCTTTCGGCAAGCAGAACGTCGATGCATGGCTTGCTTCGGCTACCGCCGCCCAAAAGGGACTTGAGGCGATCTCGGCCCGCACGGTTGCGTTCCAGAAGCAGGCGCTCGAAAACCACATGACGGCGGCGAAGTCGCTCATGACCTCCAAGAGCGTGCAGGAGTTCGTTGAAAAGCAGAACGCCTACGCGAAGTCGTCTTTCGAGGCGTATGTCGCTGAACTGACGGGCGTTTCCGAGCTGGTGGCGGGTCTCGCCAAGGAAACGATGCAGCCGATCAACGAGCGCGTTAACGCTGTTGGTCAGTTGATCCAGACGAACGCGCGCTAAACGCCGCTTCGCCTTCGCGAACGAGATTAACGGGCCTGGCGCGAGCCGGGCCCGTTTTCGTTCGCGGCGCACGGCTGCGAGCGCGCGCCGTCAAGCCCTTTCCAAAACTAAGTTGCACCATAAATTGTTCACCGTGTGGGCTAGTCTCACGCGGAGCGGTCCACGAGTCGGGCCGGGCGGACGTGGCGTGATGAGTGGGCAGCCGTGGGATCAGGATGGCGCCCCCGAAGACGGGGGGGACGAGCGCGCCGGCACGCAGACGCTCACGCGCACCAAAAAGCCCTCGCTCTATCGCGTCCTGCTCCTCAATGACGACTACACGCCGATGGAATTCGTCGTGTACGTGCTTGAGCGCTTCTTTCAGAAGTCGCGCGAGGAGGCGACCACGATCATGTTGCACGTCCACCAGAACGGCGTGGGTCTGTGCGGCGTGTTCACCTACGAGGTGGCTGAAACCAAGGTCGCCCAGGTATTGGATCTCGCGCGGCGGCATGAACACCCGCTGCAATGTACGATGGAAAAGGAATAGAGCCGGATGGCGACTTTCTCACGCACGCTTGAACAGACGCTCCGGCGCGCGCTCACGCTCGCGAACGACCACGAACACGAGTATGTGACGCTTGAGCATTTGTTGCTGTCGCTGGTCGATGATGAAGACGCCGCGGGCGTCATGCATGCATGCAAGGTCGATCTCGATAAGCTGCGGCAGAACCTCGAATCCTACCTCCACAACGAGTTGAACAGCCTTCGCGTGGAGCGCCGCGAGCATGAGGAGCCGCGCCCCACCGCCGGCTTCCAGCGCGTTCTGCAACGCGCGATGCTGCACGTGGATTCATCGGGCGGCCGGGAAGTGACGGGCGCCAACGTGCTCGTCGCGTTGTTCTCTGAGCGGGAGAGCCACGCCGCGTACTTCCTGCAAGAGCAGGACATGACGCGCTACGACGCGGTGAACTTCATCGCGCACGGGCTGCCAAAGCGTTCCGGTGCGGCGCAGGCGCGCCCCGTGCGCGGCGCCAACGAAGAGGAAGGCGAGCGCGTCGTCAAACAAGGCCAAGAGGCGTTGGCGGCTTATTGCGTGAACCTCAACAAGAAGGCCAAGGAGGGCAAGATCGATCCGCTGATCGGCCGGGAAGCCGAGGTCATGCGCTCGATCCAAATTCTCTGCCGGCGCCAAAAGAACAACCCGCTGCTGGTCGGCGATCCGGGCGTGGGCAAGACCGCCATCGCTGAAGGCCTCGCGCGCAAGATCAACGAGAAGCAGGTGCCCGAGGTTCTGGCGGACGCCACGATCTTCTCGCTCGACATGGGGTCCCTGCTCGCGGGCACGCGTTATCGGGGCGACTTCGAGGAACGCTTGAAGAGCGTCATGAAGGAGCTCGAGAACCACCCCAAGGCGATCCTCTTCATTGACGAAATTCACACCGTGATCGGCGCCGGCGCCACATCAGGCGGCGCGATGGACGCTTCGAATCTGCTCAAGCCGGCGCTGCAATCGGGTCAGCTCCGCTGCATGGGGTCGACGACCTACAAGGAGTACCGGCAGCACTTCGAAAAGGACCGCGCGCTCGCGCGGCGCTTCCAGAAGATTGACGTCAACGAGCCGACGATCCCGGACGCGATCAAGATTCTGATGGGATTGCGCCCCTATTTCGAGGAATTCCACAAGGTGAAGTTCACCGACGACGCCGTGAAGGCCGCGGTGGAGCTTTCGGCGCGCCATATCGGCGATCGTAAGTTGCCGGACAAAGCCATCGACGTGATCGACGAGTCCGGCGCGTCGATGATGTTGCTGCCGCCGGCGCAGCGAAAGCAGACCATCGACGTGACCGACGTGGAGGAGGTGGTTTCGCGCATGGCGCGCATTCCGCCGAAATCCGTGTCGAAAAACGACGCGGAAATGTTGGCGTCGCTATCAGCCGATCTCAAGCGCGTTGTGTTCGGCCAAGACTACGCCATCGAGCAGCTCGCCGCGGCGATCAAGATGTCGCGCGCCGGTTTGCGAGAACCGCAAAAGCCGATCGGCTGCTATTTGTTCGCGGGTCCAACCGGCGTCGGCAAAACCGAAGTGGCCCGCTCGCTGGCCAACATCATGGGCATCGAGTTGCTTCGCTTCGACATGTCGGAATACATGGAGCGCCATACGGTAAGCCGGTTGATCGGCGCGCCTCCCGGCTATGTGGGCTTCGACCAAGGCGGGTTGTTGACAGACGGCGTGGATCAGCATCCGCATTGCGTCTTGCTGCTCGACGAAATCGAAAAAGCGCACCCCGACCTGTTCAACATCTTGTTGCAGGTGATGGACCACGGCTCGCTGACGGACGCGAACGGCAAGAAGGTCGATTTCCGGAACGTCATTCTGATCATGACCACGAACGCGGGCGCTTCGGACGCCGCGCGGCAGGGGATCGGTTTTGGTCGCGGCAAGAAGGACGAGGAAAACGAAGAGGCGATCAAGCGGCTGTTCACGCCGGAGTTCCGCAA
>DDSN01000115.1:34926-35077 GCA_002343395.1 Hyphomonadaceae bacterium UBA2389
GATCGAAATCACCGATCGCGCGGCCGACTGGCTGGCGATCAAGGGTTATGACGAGAGCTTCGGCGCCCGCCCGCTGGCGCGCGTGATCCAAGAGCACGTCAAGAAGCCGATGGCCGACGAACTCTTGTTCGGCAAGCTCAAGGACGGCGGC
>DDSN01000035.1 GCA_002343395.1 Hyphomonadaceae bacterium UBA2389
CTGGTTCATGGAAATGAACACGCGGCTGCAAGTCGAACACCCGGTGACCGAAGAGATCACCGGGCAGGACTTGGTCGAGTGGCAGCTGCGCGTCGCAAGCGGCGAAAGGCTGCCGCTAAAGCAGGAAGAGTTGAAGATCAGCGGCCACGCCATAGAGGCGCGACTGTATGCGGAAAATCCTGACACGGGATTCTTGCCGAGCACCGGCAAGCTCGGAATCTTCGAGCTCCCAAACGCGTGGCGCGGGACGGCTCGCGTGGACGCGGCCGTGTATCGTGGCGATGAGATTTCTCCCCACTACGACCCAATGATCGCAAAGATCATCGTACATGGTGAGAACCGGAAGGCGGTGATAGCCGCGCTGCGCGAGGAATGTGCGCAAATCAAAGTGTGGCCTGTTCTGACTAATGCTGGCTTTCTCGTTCGTTGCCTTGGAGACGAAACGTTTGACTCGGGCGATGTGGATACGGGGCTGATCAGCGCGGCGGGCGACCGTTTGAGCAAGACGCCGCCGCCGACCGATACAATTCTCCGAGGCGCCGCGCGTGCATTCATTGGATCGATCTTCAACGATTGGACGCCTGCTGGTCGCGAACGCGCCCCCAGAACGCCTTGGGCATCGCTCGAAGGCTTTCGTCTTAACGCCCAGCGATTGTCGCGCGTGCACCTGCGCTACAAGGGCAAGTCTGTTGATGTCGCTCTCGATGGGGACGATTGGGCATCGTCTCACGCGATGCCAGGTGTAGGTAGAGACGACCAAGGTCGTCGCGCCACAATCGTCTTCTCCGACGGCGAAGCGTACGAGTTCACCCTCGACACCGGCGAGCGCGAAGGCGGAGAGTTGGCCGCCGGCGATGGCGCGATCCTTTCCCCCATGCCGGGCAAGATCGTCTCTGTCGCAGCCAAAGCCGGCGCCACGTTGAAGAGGGGCGATCCCATTCTCGTGCTCGAAGCCATGAAGATGGAGCACACGCTCACCGCGCCGTTCGATGGCAAGCTCGTCGAGCTGAATGCAAAACAAGGCGCGCAGGTGAGCGAAGGCGTGGTGCTGGCGAGGCTGGAGAAAGAGTAGCGCCGCCGCGAACGGTGGCGCTCGACATCAGCGCCTGAACAATAGCTCCCAGGCCGACCTTGGCGGCAAGCGCGCGGGGCGGGGCTTCGGGGGCAACACCAGAGCGGCCGCGGCCTCTTCTTCGATCGCGCGCGCGGCCTCCATCGCCGCTGCGCTGACGGCCTTGGCCGCCGAGCGCGCTTCTTCGCTCAGACACCAGGCGAAGCTCCTGTCGATCTCCGCCGTGGTGGCCGTGTCGGCCTGTAGGCAAACTGGCCAACCGAGAGCGCGGGCTTGTCGCGTGAGCTTGTCGCCGCCGGCCACGGCGTCGATCGCCAATACGGGCACGCCGTTGCGCAGCGCATAGACAAACCCGTGGAGGCGATTGGTCAGCAGCACGTCCACGCGGGAGAGGATCGAAGAGAGGATCGTTGAGGAGTTGTTCGCGACAAGCGTGGATGCGCTGGGCCAGTCCGTCGCGATCTCTATGGATGCGAGATTGCGCCGACGGATGAGGTCGTCAATCAAGGCGAGCGTTTCGTTGTGACGTTGGCGGGCGCCGTATTCGCGCTGCCGCTTCACGACGCAACGCCCCACGACGGACCCGCGTTCGATGGGGCGCGTGAAGGTGAGATCGGCGCGCGTGGCGCGGTCGCTGTCGCGCTCCACCAATACGTCGAAGGGATTCCATTCCGCCAGCGGCGCGACCATGGTGAGGTTCACGCCAATCTTGTGACAGTGCTGGTACTCCTCAAGCCGCACACCGTTGCGGTGCAGCAGATCCTCATAGCAGGGTCCGCAAACGACGATCACATGCGAATAGCGCAAGGGGTCGGCCTGCGCTGGGCTGATCGCGCCGTCCATGCGCGCCTGCAGCGATTTCGAGTAGGGCGCGATGTCGAACGGCAATCCCGCGCTGGCGCACCAGTCCTTGACCGCCTCAAGCGATTCAATGTCGCCGACTGTTGAGAAGTGGCCGATAATGAGCGCCCGTGCAGGCGAATTGGCGTTGGGCGCGGTAGGGCTCATGGTTCAATCTTTAGAGGCTCGCTGACGGTCTCACTCTAGCCGAGACGTTCGGCGGATGTCTAAACAAGCAGGGCGGGGCGTTCCAAGAAAACGGGTCCGTTGGGAAGAGGGGGCCCATGCTCGCGGTCCAAGTCGCGGTGATGAAGGGGCGGGGCGGCGTGCTGACCGCCGCGCGCCACTATGCGCGCATGTTCGACGCGGTCGGAACGCCGTCGCTTTGCCTTTATCGCGGCCCCGCAGGCGACATCCTTCGGCAAGACGGCGTGCGGGTCGTAGACGCACCCGCGTCCATGACGTCGCCGTTCCACTTTTTGTTCGAACGCGGCCTCAGAAGGCGGATTCTCGACGCCTCCGCGGGCGCACCGCCAGATATCATCGTCGTTCACAGCGATAAGGCGCTGGACGCGGCAAGGGCCGCGTTTCCAGAGGCGGGCATCGTGGCGGTGTGCCACTCGGACAAATTTAAGCGCAAGAGTAGCGCCGATCTCGTCATCACACTCAATGAAGCCCAACACAGGAGCGCTCAAGAGCGCCTTCACGGGCCTCATGTCGCGTGCCTGGGCAACCCATATTTGGCGCAGCCGGCGCCGCCGGCGAAGCCGCCCGGCGGACTGCGCTTCAATTTCGTTGGACGTTTCATCGCAACCAAGGATCCGCTTGCGCTGGTGCATGCGGCCGCGCGGTTGGGCAAACCGGCGCCTGCTTTGCGGTTTATCGGCGACGGAGAGTTGGCCGCACAGATCAAGGAGGCGGCCGAGGCCGCCGGCATGGCGATCGAGACGCCGGGCTGGCTTTGGAAGCCTTTCGCCGATTTTCATGACCACGATGTTCTGGTCTCGCCGTCTCACTGGGAGGGGCTGCCCTATCTGTTGCAGGAGGCTCTGGACTTCTGCGTTCCGATCATCGCGAGCGACATCCCCGGGAACCGCAAAGCGCTGGGAGACGGACGTTTTGGCCTGCTCGCGCCTCTGGGAGACCCAGGAGGGCTGGCCGGGGCCATGGGGCAGGCGACACGAGACTTGGGCGCACTCCAGGCGATGGCCCAGTTGGGGCGTGCCGCGGTGGTTGAGAACTACGGTGCGAGGCCGTTCTGGGGCGCGCTGACAGGGGCGTTAGACGAGGCGAAAAAGTCGCAGCGCCGTTAGGCGTTTGCCTTTGGCGCGACCAGTTGTAGCGCCAGCGCGACGAATGCACACGCGCGCCTGTAGAGCGGCCTACGCAGGGGGGGGCGGTTTTCGCTAGGGTGCGTCGGTGGCGATGCATGAAGTTCAGCCGAGCGCCCGCGGGAGCGGACTTTGGGAGCGGCCCGCGTGGACGCGCTGGGGCGCGCATTGCGGCTTTTGGTTAATCTACCTCGCTTTCCGGACTGCGGCTGCGGGGTCCGATCCGCCAGAGGACATGCTGGAGTTTCCGTATCTCGCCAACCGCGTTCTTGTTGTGGCCAGCTATTTCGTTGTGACGGGGTTGCTGCTTGCCGCGCTGGCGGGGCCGCGAGCTACACGGTCGAGTTGGGCGATCAATCTGTCGCTGGTTTTGGGCGCGCTGGCGTTGGCGCCGCTGACGCAGTGGAGCGAGGTGATCTGGCCGCGCGTGCTCGCGGGCGTTTCGCCCGAACCCTACGCCTTCATCATGTACCTCTTTCAATTCGGCTGGGCGTTGCCGCTGTGGGGGCTAACGCAGGCGCTGCTCGGCTATCACTTCGAGAGCATGGCGCAGGCGCGGGCGGTCGCGCGCGCGCAAGCGCTAGCTTACGACGCGCAGCTCAAGATGCTGCATTACCAGATCAATCCGCACTTCCTGTTCAACACGTTGAACGCGATTTCGACGCTCGTGCTGGAACGACGCAACGAGCAGGCCGAGGGCATGTTGCTCAAACTGGCGGGTTTTCTCAGATATTCGCTCGATCGCCAGCCCACGGAACTCGCGGCGCTGTCCGACGAATTGGAGGCGCAGCGCAAGTACCTGGAAATCGAACAAACCCGTTTCGACGAAAAACTGCGCGTCACGTTCAGTATCGAGCCAGGCTTGGAAAAGGCGCGGCTCCCAAGCTTGATTCTACAACCGATCCTGGAGAATGCGATCAAATACGCGATCACGCCGCGCGCGGAAGGCGGGCGCATCGATGTTTCGGCGCGGCGCGATGGAAATGTCTTGCTCATCGTGGTGGAGGACGACGGGCCAGGCTTGCCGGCCGCCGCGGACGGCGGGCGGCGCGGCCTTGGGCTCGCGAACGCGCGCGAGCGCCTGGATGTGGTTTATGGACCGCGCGCGGGGCTCCTTGCACGCAATCGTGAACCCACCGGTTGCCGCGTAGAGTTATGGTTGCCGCTGGAGGAAGAAAGTGTCGGGCGCACCCTTACGCCTTCTCTTGGCTGATGACGAACCGCTCGCGCTGCGGCGCATGAGAGTGGCGCTGCAGGCGATCCGCGATGTCGAGGTCGTTGGCGCCGCGAGCGATGGCGTTCAGGCGATGAGCGCCATGCGCGAACTGCGTCCAGACGTGGTGTTGCTCGATATCCGCATGCCGTTGGCGGATGGCTTTGAGGTCGCCAATGCGGTCGAAGATTGCGGCTCGCCGGCGGTGATCTTCGTCTCGGCTTACGAATCCTATGCGTTGAAGGCGTTCGAGACCTCCGCCGTGGATTATTTGCTGAAGCCTGTCGAGTTCGGACGGCTGGAGGCGGCGCTGGAGCGCGCCCGCGAACGCCGCGCTGAGAGAGACGCGGGGCGGCGCGCGGAGGAGCTGGCGTCCGTGCTCGAAGCGCTGAAGCGCGAGGCGCATGGCCGTGACGGGCCTCGCTACGAGCGCGAGTTCTGGATTCGCGATCGAGGGCGCTTCCTTCGCGTTCCCGTGGCGGAGGTTGATCGCATTGAGGCCGAGCGCGACTACGTGCGGCTCTATTGGGACGGTCGCACGCTGCTCCACCGCGAGACCATGTCCAATCTCGAAGAGAAGCTCGATCCGAACATCATGTTGCGGGTTCACCGTTCGGCGTTCGTCAACTGGAACCGGATGAAGGCGGTGCGCCGAGACGGCAACGGCAGGCTCATGGCGGTCTTGCAGAGCGATGAGGAGGTGCCGGTGAGCCGCGCCTACGCTCAGCGGGTGATGGCGGAGATGAAGTCGCGCTCACGCGCTTGACGCCCGGCGCCAGCTGGCGCAACTCAGCCTGCTATGTCTGGTCAAAAGAAAAGGCCGCTGGAGTTTTCCATCAGCGGTTTCCCCGAGTATCTGCCGCAGTACCGCCGCGTGGAGATGCGGTGGTTGAAAAGCATCGCCGAGACCTTCGAAAGCTACGGCTACGCCAACATTGAGACGCCCTCGGTTGAGGCGATCGAAACGCTCATGGCCAAGGGCGAAGACGTCGATAAGGAGATCTATGCGCTGACGCGGCTGGCGGCGGACAGTGCTTCCAGCGAGGAAGCCAAACTCGCGTTGCACTACGATCTGACCGTGCCCTTCGCGCGCTACGTCGCGGACCACTTTTCCGAACTGACCTTCCCATTCAAGCGTTACCAGATGCAGCGCGTGTGGCGCGGGGAGCGTCCCCAGGAGGGGCGCTATCGCGAGTTCACACAATGCGACATCGACGTCGTGGATCAGAATAGCGTTTCGCTCGCCTATGACGCCGAGATGCTCGAAGTCGTTATGACCGCCTTGGCGCGGATCGAGGTCGGGCCGGTTCTCTTTCAGGTGAGCAATCGCAAACTCATGCAAGGCGTCAGCGAGTGGCTCGGCGCCAAGGATGCGCAAGTTCTCGCGCGGTTGATCGACAAACTTGGCAAAATGCCGCGCGAAGTGATGATCGAGCGGCTGAGGGCCGAATGCGGGCTGTCGGATGGAAACGCTGAAAAGTGCCTCGCGTTCGCCGATATCAAGGGATCGTTCGCAGAGGTGCGCGCGCGCGTGGCCGAGTTGGGCGTGACAGGAGCAGCGGCGTTCGACGAAGGCATGGCTGAACTCGACGCCGTGCTCTCGCGGGTCGAAAGCATCGCATCAGGCTCGGTGCGTGTCGAAGCGGACCTCTCGATCTCCCGAGGTTTCGATTACTATACGGGATCGATCTATGAAGCGCGCTTTGTGGATTTTCCGGGGTATTCCTCGATCTGCGCCGGCGGCCGTTACGACAATCTCGTCGGCTCATTTATCCGCCGCAATTTGCCCGGAGTGGGGATTTCGATCGGACTGACGCGCATCTTCACCAAGCTCTTGAAGGAAGGACGCATCGAGGGAGAACGCGCGTGCCCGACGCAAATTCTCATGGCCAATCTCGACGCCGCGGCGGGGCCAGCGACGGCCAGCAAGGCGCAGGTTTTGCGCGCGCGTGGGTTTAGCGTCGAACTCTACCCAGAGCCCGCGCGCCTCGATAAGCAACTCAAGTACGCGGACCGGAAAGGCATCCCCTACGTATGGCTTTCGTTCGCGGAGGGCGATCAGGTCAAACCGATGTTCGGGGGCGAACAACGCGCCGCGGACGCCGCCTCTTTTGTGCCGGAAACGCCCGCGGTTCCTTGACGGGAAGGGGCGAAAACGCCAAGAAGAGCGCCCCTTTGTGGCGGCTGTAGCTCAGGGGTAGAGCAACCGGTTGTGGTCCGGTCGGTCGTGGGTTCAAATCCCATCAGTCGCCCCATTTCACTCCACGGTGAAGCCGAGCTGCCCTTGCATGTCATGGCCCGAACCGGTGGCCGTCCAGCGCACTTGGTAGGCGCCGGACTCCATCGTAGGCAGCGCGACCGAATAGGTTGTTGAAGCGGTCGCCGCGCGACGGAAGGTGGCGCCCTGGACGGCGGCGCCCGCTTCGTCGTTCAACGCCACCGTTTGCAGCATGACGGGATGGGCGAACACCAGCGTCAACGTCCGAGGCGACTGCGCTAGCACCGCGCCGTCGGCGGGCATGGACGAGGCGAGCATGGCGGCGGTGTGCGCGTGCTCGGTCGAGTCATGACCGCCGTGGCCGCCGCGCTGGGCGTAGGCCTGCGCCGCGAAGAGGGCGCCCGCCACCGCGATTGCCGTAAGAACCTGTTTCATGGGTGCTCCTAGTACCAAAAGCGCAATCCCGCGCGCACAGCCGCGTTTTCGACCTCCGCCCCAGCGGCGCGCCGCCGTGAAGCGGTTTCGCCAAGCGCGCGCTCCCAGGTCAGATCGACATACGGAGCGAACTTGCGCGTGACCTCATAGCGAACCTGAAGGCCGATCTCGCCGTTGGCGAAGCCCGCCCCCACATCCAACCGCGGAACGTCTTGGGCGTATGCTTCGAGTTCCGCATAGGGCTCGGCTATGAGCCGTTGCGAGAGGTGCAGGTCAAGGCTCTGGCGCAGCCGCGCGCTGACGTCGCCGTGTTCGCTAAGGAAAGCGGTCGCCTCCGTTTCAAACCGGTAAGGAGCCAAGCCCTGAACGCCGAGCGCCAGATGCGCTGTGGAGTCCGGCTCCAAGTCGAGGCGTACGCCGGCCTGGACGTCCCAGAAGTCGGCGATGGCATGGCTCCATAGCGCTTGAATTTCGGCGCCCGTCACGTCGCCATCCTCGATCTCGCCTTCGCTCTTGAACCAGAGCTTGTCGCGGTCGCCGCCGACCCAAGCGTCGCCCTCCCAAGTCAAAACGTCCGCATCGTTAATGCGCGCGGCGTCAAATTCGGCGCGAACCATGGAAAACGTCGCGGGCTCCATGGCTGTCGCCGCGCCGATCGAGGCGAGCGAGATGCCCAGGGCTAACAGCGCGGGCCTCACGGATGGCCTCCATGGCCCTCATGTGCGCGGATCGGCGGCGTGTTCTCGCCGCTGCGCGCCACCACAACGCGCGTCATCATGCCGGACGCCATGTGGTAGAGCAGGTGGCAGTGAAACGCCCATTCACCGGGCTGATCCGCCGTGAGGAGAACCGAATAGGTCTGCCCTGGCGCGATGCTGACGATGTGCTTGTCGGGCAGCCGGTCCGTGGGCATGCCGTTTTCAAGCTGAACGAACATGCCATGCAGGTGCATGGGATGGGCCATCATGGTTTCGTTGACGAAGGTGAGGCGCGCGCGTTCGCCGTAGGCGAGCGTGATGGGTTCGGCGGTTTCCATGCTTTCGCCGTTGATGGTCCAGACGTAACGCTCCATCGTGCCGCCTAGCCGCACGACGATGTCGCGCCCGGGCGGACGGAGATCGGCTTGCGGA
Organism: Hyphomonadaceae bacterium UBA2389; assembly: GCA_002343395.1. Lineage (GTDB taxonomy): Bacteria > Pseudomonadota > Alphaproteobacteria > Caulobacterales > Aquidulcibacteraceae > Vitreimonas. Next base: position 8,240 of record DDSN01000035.1, read on the forward strand.
ACCGCCGACGCGAGATCGGCGTATGACAGAACGCGGGCGTCGGCGGGAAACTCCGAGCCCCAGCCAAACGTGCGCCCCGATCCGTCGGCGCCGCCTTCTGCGCCGAGACCCGCCGCCATGTCTTGGTCGGCATGCGTTGGCGTACCGTGGCCCATGGCGGCGTGATCCATACCGCCGTGGTCCATCCCCTCATGGGATGGCGCGGCGCTCTGCATGCCCATGTCCGCCATCGTAAGCACCGCGCGTGGGCGCATTTCGGGTATGACGCCTTCCATGCCCGGACGCGGCGCGAGCGTGGCGCGCGCATAACCGCTGCGATCCATGGCTTCCGCGAAGATGGTGTAGGCCATGTCGTGCGCGGGCTCGACAATGACATCGTAGGTTTCGGCGACGGCCATGCGCAATTCGTCGACCTCAACGGGATCGACATCGCGACCATCCGCAGCGATGACCCTCAGCTTCAAGCCCGGAATGCGAACGTCGAAATAGGTCATCGCGGAGCCGTTAATCAGGCGCAGCCGCACGCGCTCCCCGGCGCGGAACATAAAGGTCGCGTTCTCGGGCGCCGGGCGCCCGTTGACCAGAAATGTGTAGTTCGTGACGTCGGCGATGTCGGTGGGGTCCATCCGCATCTGGCCCCACGCGAATCGGTCGCGCAACGCGGCGCGGAAGCCGAACGTTCGAGCGTCGCGCACGAAGTCGCCGATCGTGCGGTGGTGATAGTTGTAGTAGCCGGAATCCACCTTGAGATTGTTCAGGATGCGGTCCGGGTGTTCGGTCGTGAAATCCGACAGAAACACCACATAGTCTCGTTCTGGCGGCGCGGGATCCGGCGTGGCGGGGTCGATGATCAGCGGCGCATAAAGCCCCATTTGCTCCTGGCCGCCGGAGTGGGAATGGTACCAATAAGTCCCGTGCTGCCGAATTGGAAACCGGTAGGTGAAACTGTCGCCCGGGGCGATGGGTTGAAATCCGGAGAAGCCTGGCGCGCCGTCCATGGCGGCGGGGATAATGAGGCCGTGCCAGTGCAGCGAAGTGGGTGCGTCGCTATCGTTGCGCACGTGGATGACCGCCTCTTCGCCCTCGGTGAAGCGCAGCGTCGGGCCTGGCAGCTGGCCGTTGATCAACATGCCGTCGGCGGCGCGCCCGGCGACTTCCACGCGGGCGTCGTCGATCACGAGCGTGTACTCGCGCGCGGCCGCGTTCGCGACGAAACAAAGCGCGGCGGCGAGGGAGAATGCGGCGCGTATCACGGCTTCAACCCTGACGCCGGAAGACGTGGACGAGTTCATCGACGACGCGCTCCTGCTCGGCGGCGTTTTTCGAGTGCATCGCTTTGTGCACGCAATGCTTCAGGTGCTGACGCAGCAGGTCGGCTTCGACTCGCGCCAGCGCAGCGCGTACGGCTTCGATCTGGGTGACCACATCGATGCAGTAGCGCTCTTCCTCGATCATTTTCTGCACGCCGCGGACTTGTCCCTCGATGCGCTTGAGCGCGGCGCCGGTTTTCTTTGCGATCGCGGGTTCCATGGATACCCCCTGGAGGTATGGGCGCGTGTATGGCTGTTTGCGCACGTCGTCAAGGCGGGGCGCTGCATTGTCGGGGCGGGTACCGTGGGATAAGCAACCGCGCGCATGGTCACGCCGCCGCACGCTTTCTCCGTCGCTCCGATGATGGATTGGACGGATTGCGCCTGATTCATAAGGCTTTTTGAGCGGTCGTGTGCACCACGTGTTCAGTGCTCTGCCGAGAAGCGCTTCCACCGATTGTTTTCGTGTGCACCAAGTGCGTGGCGTGCAAACCGGGAAGTAGCGGGAAGACAGCGGGGCAAACGACTGGGCTATTCTCGCGCGCGACCTTGAAAGCGATAGCCGACGCCTGGCTCAGTAACGCACAGAGTCGGCGTCTCTGGATCAGGTTCGATCTTCTGGCGTAGGTGGCGCATATGCACGCGCAATGCCTGGACATCCGCGCCTTGGTCGTCGGGCCAGGCCGATTGCAGCAATTGGCGATGCGTCAGCACCTTGCCAGCGTGCAGAACGAGCTGATGCAAAAGGCCGTATTCGCGCGGCGTGAGTTTAGGGTCTTGGCCATCCACGCGCACGATGCGTTTGCCAAGGTCCACCACGAGCCGGCCGTCATCATAGATGGCGGGGCCGCCCTGCATCTGGACGCGGTGGCGTAGCGCAGCGCGCACGCGCGCCATGAACTCGGCCACGCCGAAAGGCTTGGTCACAAAGTCGTCGGCGCCGAGATCGAGCGCATTGACCTTGCGCGCTTCCTCATCGAGCGCCGAGAGAACGAGGATTGCGGGCCGGCTTACGGCGGAGAGCGGCCGTATCAGGTCGCTGCCGTCGCCATCGGGGAGACCAAGATCCAGGACGACCAGATCCGGCTTAGCGCTTTCGCCTAGGGCGCGCGCCTCAGCCATAGTCTCGGCTTCAAAGACCTCGAAGTCTTCGGCGACAAGCGTCGAACGCAGAAAGCGGCGGATCGCTTTCTCGTCATCGACAACCAGGGCTTTGAGACGGCTTGGCGGCATGCTCCGGATTCATGCCGTGGCGGATTCAGGAAAGGCAAGCGTAAAGACCGCGCCCGGGCGGCCGCGCTGGTTATGCGCCTCGATCTTCGCGCCCATCAGCTCCGCAAAGCCCTTGACGATGGCGAGACCGAGGCCATTGCCGCTGGCCGGATTGCGATCGCTGCGGAAGAAGCGCTCGAAAATGCGCGATTCCGTGCCGGACGGAAGGCCGGGACCGTTGTCGGTCACGGTGAAGGTAATTCCGCCATCAGTCATGCGGGCCGCAAGGCGGACTTCGCCGCCATCGGTTTGGCGCGCGCCATGGACGATGGCGTTCTCGACGAGATTGAACAATGTCTGGTGCAGCAGAGTCGCATCGGCTTTCAGAAGGGGCAATCCCGGCGATACATCGCCATCGATCCAAATGCCCTCGGCCAGCGGTTCGGCGCGCTTCAAAACGGCCGCGACCACATCGGCGGCGTCCAGCGGCTCGACCTTTTGTTTGACGCCGCCGCTTTCCAATCGGGTCATATCGAGCAGCTTCACGACGTAACGCTGCATGCGCTCCGCTTCGGCCTCGATACCGGCGAGCAGCTCAGCGCGCGTTTGGTCGTCATGCTTGTCGCCATAGGCGCGCAAGCTCGATGCGGCGCCGAGAATGCCGGCGATGGGCGTCTTCAGATCATGAGAAAGCGAGGCGAGCATGGTCGCGCGAAGGCGCTCGGCTTCCATCTCCACGCGGCCTTCTTCGTAGGCGCGCGCGATATGGGCGCGCTCTAGGGCCGTGGCGGCCTGATCGGCCATGGCGTCCAACCGTCGCCGCTCCGCCGGAGACAGGGTTTCATCGCGCGCTATGGCAAGGACGCCAGAGAACAAGCGTGAAGTGCGCATTGGCACGAACAGCCAGCGCGCGCCGGGGAGCGTATCGGCGCCGCGTCCTGCCGCTTGTCCTTTCGCAGCGGTCCAGCGTGCGGCGGCCATGTCAGCTTCGGCGATCGTCACTGCCGCAGGAGCGCAGCCGGCGAGGCGCAGATCGCTGACGCCCTGGCGGGCAAATACGGCGCACTCAGCGTCGAAGGCGCGCGCTGTATAGGCCGCTAAGGTTTGTGCGACTTCATCCTCGGACGCGACGCTGGCAAGCCCCTTGGCGAGACCGAACAGCTCGCGCGAGGTGCGCGCTTCCGCGCGCGCCGATTGGGTCTGTTCACGCGCACGAGACGCGAGGAAGGAAACGAGAATGGCCGCGCCTGAGAAGGCGATGATGGCGAGGACGTTTTCCGGGTCGGCGACGGTGAAGGTGTAGCGCGGCTCGGTGTAGAACCAGTTATAGGCGAGCGCGCAAATAATTCCTGTCAGCAAGCCTGACCACAGACCGCGCGCCAATGCGCTTATCAGTACCGCCGCCAAGAAGACCAGTGTGAGGTTGGAAACGCCGATATACCGATCCAGTGGGAAAGCGGCGCCGACAGCCGCTGCGGTCAGTGCGAGGCTTTCGGACGCAGTTTGAAAGCTGATCGCGGGCTTCGGAATGGGGCTAACCAGGCGGCGCTTCTTTGCCCCGTCGCCTTCCTCCGGCACAACATAAATCGCGATGGTTTCCGCCTGGTCGATCAGTTCGCGCACCACTGAGCCGAACATGGCCTCAAACAGAAGCGGGCGCTTGGCTTTACCGACGACGATCTGCGTGATGTTCTGTTCGCGCGCGAAGGCGAGCACGGTTTCGGCAACGCGGTCGCCGGGCAGCGTCGCGGTATCGGCGCCAAGCCGCGTGGCGAGGCGCAGTGTATCGGAGATGCGTCCGCGCTCAGTCTCCGAAAGGCGCGTGTAACGCTCAGTCTGAACAAAGACAGCGATCCATTGCGCCTTGGCGCGGTCGGCGATGCGCTTGGCGTGGCGCACAACCTCGGCGGCATCGGGTCGGTCATCCACGCATACCAGGATGCGATCGCCAGCGGCCCACGGCGCGCTCTCGCCCTGGGCCTGACGAAGGCCGCGCACTTGTTGATCGATGCGGTCGGCTGCGCGACGCATGGCGAGTTCGCGCAGGGCCGATAGGTTTCCAGGCGCGAAGTAATTGCGGATCGCGCGCTGCGCCTGATCCGGCGCATAGACCTTACCTTCCTTGAGCCGCTCGATCAGTTCCTCAGGCGTGAGATCGATCAGTTCAATGTCGTCGGCGCGTTCAATCAGGGCGTCTGGCACGGTTTCGCGCACACGAACGCGCGTAATGCGGGCAACAATGTCGTTGAGGCTTTCCAGATGCTGAATGTTGAGCGTGGTCCAGACGTCGATGCCCGCCGCGAGCAATTCCTCGACATCCATCCAGCGCTTGGGATGGCGTGAGCCCTCGACATTGGTGTGGGCTAGTTCATCGACCAAAGCGATCTGCGGCTTACGCGCGAGGAGCGCGTCGAGGTCCATTTCCTCAAGCTCTTGCCCGCGATAGCCGAGCTTGTGTTTCGCAATAAGTTCGATGCCCTCGCAAAGCGCCAGGGTTTCTTTCCGCCCATGCGTCTCGACGACACCCGCAACGATATCCACACCGTCCGCCAGTTTCTTGCGGGCGTCGGATAGCATCTCGAAGGTTTTGCCGACGCCAGGCGCCGCGCCCAGATAGATTTTCAGTTTGCCATGAGCTTCAGCCTTGGCCTGCGCCAGCAGCGCGTCAGGCGAAGGCCGGCGTTCGTCGGGGTCGGTCATGAAGCGCCCTCGTGTGCCGGCAGTTCGTCAAGCGCGAGATTGAGTTCAAGAACATTCACGCGCGCTTCACCCAAAATACCTGCCACAGGCAGTTCCGTATGTGTCCCGATCAGGCGGCGCACTGTCTCGATTGGAACGCGGCGAGCATCCGCCACGCGCTGCGCCTGAAACAGCGCCGCTGCAGGGGAGATGTGCGGATCAAGGCCGGAGCCGGATGTTGTCAGAAGGTCCACCGGGATGTCCTGTGCCGCTACGCCGTAACGCTCAGCCTCAGCCCGCACGCGGTCAGCAAGGGCTTGTGACGTAGGCCCGAGATTGGAGCCGCTCGACGCCCGTGCATCATAGCCGCTTCCCGCCGCTGATGGACGTCCCCAGAAATAATCGTCGCGGCTGAAGCTCTGGCCGATCAGGGCCGAGCCGACGACGCGCCCGTCGCGCATGATGGGCGAGCCATCGGCGGCGTGCTGGAAAAAGGTCTGGCCGACCGCCGTCATGGCGAGCGGATAAATGACCCCGGTCAAAAGGGTGAAGAGGGCAAAGAGCACGAGCGCGGGACGAAGTGTTTGCAGCATAAGAAGCCTCAAGCGAGGTTGAGTGCGGAAATGATGACATCGATCGCCTTGATCCCGAGGAAGGGCGCGATCAGGCCGCCAAGCCCGTAGATGGAAAGATTGCGGGCCAGGAGCTTGCCTGCGGGCGCGGCGCGCCAGGCGACGCCCTTGAGCGCCAGCGGGATCAGCAGCGGAATGATGATGGCGTTGAAGATGATCGCCGAGAGAATGGCGCTCTGTGGGCTGGAGAGGCCCATAATATTGAGCAGGCCTAGGCCCGGATAGAGCACGGCGAACATGGCCGGGATAATGGCGAAATATTTCGCCACGTCATTGGCGATGGAAAAGGTGGTCAGAGAGCCGCGCGTCATCAGCAATTGTTTTCCGATCGAGACAATCTCGATTAGCTTCGTCGGGTCGCTATCCAAGTCGACCATGTTGCCGGCCTCGCGCGCGGCGGGCGTGCCGGTCTGCATCGCGACGCCGACATCGGCCTGCGCCAATGCTGGCGCGTCATTGGTGCCGTCGCCGCACATGGCGACGAGCTTGCCTTCGGCCTGCTCTTTGCGAATGAGCGCGAGCTTGTCCTCTGGTTTGGCCTCCGAAAGAAAATCATCGACGCCAGCTTCCGCGGCGATGGCGGCGGCGGTGAGGGCGTTGTCGCCCGTGATCATCACGGTGCGGATGCCCATTTTGCGCAGCTCGGCGAAGCGTTCTTTTACGCCGCCCTTCACGACATCTTTGAGGTGAACAATGCCGAGCACCTGTCCGCTGCGCGCAACCGCCAGCGGCGTGCCGCCATCGCGGGCGATGGCTTCGGCGGCGCGACGCACGTCGGCGGGCACGTTCGAGCCGCCATTCTGCGCAGCGACGAATTGCAGGATCGAATCGACCGCACCTTTGCGGATCTGCATGCCATCGATATCGACGCCGCTCATGCGCGTTTGCGCGGTGAACGGCACGAACTTGGCGTGCGTCGGCGCCATTTCGCGTCCGCGCATGTCGAAGCGTTCCTTGGCTAGGACGACAATGGAACGGCCTTCCGGGGTTTCATCCGAAAGCGACGCAAGCTGTGCGGCATCGGCAAGCTCACGCTCGCTGATTCCAGGGGCTGGAATGAACGCGACGGCTTGCCGGTCGCCCAAGGTGATCGTGCCGGTTTTGTCGAGCAGCAGCACATCGACGTCGCCAGCAGCTTCCACAGCGCGGCCCGAGGTGGCGAGCACATTGAAGCGCACCAGACGGTCCATGCCAGCGATGCCGATGGCGGAGAGCAGCCCGCCAATCGTGGTTGGAATAAGCGCGATGAACAGCGCCGCTAGCGCGATCACGCTCACGCTGCCATTTGCATAGGACGCGAAGGCTGGAACCGTGACGACCGCGAGAACGAAGATCAGCGAAAGTCCCGCAAGAAGAACCGAGAGCGCGATCTCGTTCGGCGTCTTCTTGCGCGCCGCGCCTTCGACTAACGCGATCATGCGGTCAAGAAAGGTCGAGCCTTGCGCCGCCGTGACGCGCACGACGATGTGATCGGAGAGAACGCGCGTACCCGCCGTGACGGCGGACCTATCGCCGCCAGCTTCGCGGATGACGGGCGCGCTTTCGCCGGTGATGGCGCTCTCATCGACTGTGGCGACTCCTTCGATCACCTCGCCATCGGCAGGGATGAGTTCGCCTGCGACAACCTCCACAAGCTCATCGATCTTGAGATCGCTTGCCGCCGTCGGCGCTTGTGGAGCGCCATCGACAAGACGCCGCGCCATCAATTCAGAACGCGCGCGCCGCAGGCTCGCAGCCTGCGCCTTGCCGCGTCCTTCCGCAACGGCTTCCGCGAATGCGGCGAACCAAACTGTGAGCCAGAGCCAGAGCGCGATTTGCCCCGCAAAGGCCGTTTCATCGCCACCGGCCAAGAGATCGCGTGCGAACAGGATGGTCACATAGATCGCGACCAACTCGGTCGCGAACATCACAGGATTGCGCCACATCTTGAGCGGGCTGAGTTTGCTGAACGCATCAAGGGCGGCGGGGCGGAGGATGGCGCTGTCAAACAGCGAGGCGGACTTTGCTTTCTCAGACATCGACAGACTCTCAGAACAGACGGCCGACGGTGGCTTCGGCCAAGGGCCCAAGCGCGAGCGCGGGGAAGAAGGTGAGTGCGCCGACAATGAGGATGATGAGGGCGAGCAAACCGATGAAGAGGGGCCCGGTTGTTGGGAAGGAGCCCGAACTCGCTGGCGTGACGGGCTTCGCCGCGAGATTGCCTGCGATGGCGAGAGCCGGGACGATCACCAGAAAGCGCCCGATCAGCATCGCTGCGGCTTGGGCATAGGTGTAGTAATCGCTCGTCGCCGTAAGCCCGCCAAATGCTGAGCCATTGTTGCCGGCCGCGGAAGCAAAGGCGTACAGCATCTCCGTGAAGCCGTGCGGGCCTGCATCCTGCACGCCGGCGCGACCCCAATCCGTGCTTGCAGCAAACGCTGTTCCAATCAGGATCGCGAGCGGCGAGGCCAGGATTGCCAGCACGGCGAGTTTCACGTCGCGCGCTTCGATTTTCTTGCCGAGATAAGCAGGCGTGCGCCCCACCATGAGGCCCGCGACGAAGATCGTCAGGATCGCAAAGACAAGGATGCCGTAGAAACCTGCGCCGACGCCTCCGACGATCACTTCGCCCGCGAGGATGTTGGTGAGCGGAACCATGCCGCCCAATGCGGAGAAGCTGTCATGCATGGCGTTCACAGCGCCGCACGATGCCGCCGTCGTGATGGCGGCGAACAAAGCGGATGCTGCGACGCCGAAGCGCGTCTCCTTGCCTTCCATGTTCATCGCTGCCGGATCGACTCCCGCTTGTATCAACGCTGGTGTCGCCTGCGCCTCGGCCCAATAGGCGATCCCCGTTCCGATCAGGAAAAGCACGCCCATGGCTGCAAGCAGAGCCCAGCCTTGCCGCTCGTCGCGCACCATGCGTCCGAACGTGATCGTGAGCGCTGCGCCGATGGCGAAGATCGACAGCATCTGAATGAGATTGACGATCGGCCCCATGTTCTCGAACGGGTGCGCGGCGTTCGCGTTGAAGAAGCCGCCGCCATTGGTGCCAAGCATCTTGATGGCGATCTGGCTCGCCACCGGGCCGACAGCGATGTCCTGGCTGGGGCCTTCAAGTGTCGTTGCGTGCAGCGATCCCGCCAGTGTCTGGGGCATGCCTAGCGCGATAAAGACGATCGCGAGAATGATGGAGATCGGCAGCAGGACGTAGAGCGTCGCGCGGGTCAGATCGACCCAGAAATTGCCGATCGTGCTTGCGCCCCCATTTCTAGCAGGGTGGCGGGCGAAGCCACGCGCGAATGCGATCGCCACTGCGATGCCGACAGCGGCGGAGAGGAAGTTCTGCACAGTGAGGCCGATCATTTGGGTGAGATGGCTCATCGTGCTTTCGCCGCCGTAGGCTTGCCAGTTGGTGTTGGTCACGAAACTGACGGCCGTGTTCATCGCGATATTGGGAGCGACGCCGTCGAAGCCCTGCGGATTGAGCGGCAAGAGGCCCTGCAAGCGTAGAAGCGCATAGAGGCCGAGCGTGCATGCAAGGCTGAATGCAAGGATCGCGACGGCGTAGGTTTTCCAATCCTGTTCTGTCTCCGCTTTAACGCCCGCCAAGCGATAGAAACCGTTCTCGACGGGCCGCAGAACCGGGGAAAACACGGTTCGTCGGCCGGCGAACACTGCGTCGAGGTAAAGCCCGAGCGGGCGTGCAATCGCTGCGACAAGCGCGACAAAAGCAAAAATGAGTATCCAGTCTTCCAAGGTCATGACGTTCAGTCCTCAGAAGCGTTCAGGGCGCAAGAGCGCCGCGAGAAACAGAACAAGCAAGGCTGCGCCCAACGCGCCTCCGAGGATGAGATCGAGGCTCATCGTCAAAGTCTCCGCACGCCAGCGAGCGCGGCCATCAAAGCCGCGAAGCCAAGGCAGATGAAACCGATTGCGAACACGTCCTGCATGCGCGTCGTCTCCTTCAGCGCATGAAGATGACGGGCGGCGTATGAAGGATCGAGGCGGGAAGGCCGGCAGGCGCATTAAGTGCGCATTAAGATTGCGCCTAAATGGCCCGTCCTGCCGCTCGTGCGTCCAATGCAAAATCGTGTGCGCTGAGTGTGCACTGAGACCGCGCGCAACCGCTCGCCTAACGCACAATATCCAGCTAAATCATCGGCCTAATTTCAGTGCGTCCTATTCCGCATTGGACACATTGGCGCTTAAAAAGATCAACGAAATGAAGCGATTAGACCGCCGTTTTTGCGTGGCCCCGCTGATGGATTGGACGGACCGCCATTGCCGGGCCTTCCATCGGCGGCTGACGGCGCGCGCGCTGCTTTACACCGAAATGGTGACAATCGACGCCGTCATACACGGCGATCGCGAACGTCTTCTGGGCTTCAGCGATCTGGAGCATCCGCTGGCGCTGCAACTCGGGGGCAGCGATCCGGCCAAGATGGCTGAAGCGGCCGGGATCGGCGCTGCGTTCGGCTATGACGAAATCAATCTGAACGTGGGATGCCCATCGGACCGTGTGCAGTCGGGACGCTTTGGCGCTTGCCTGATGCGCGAGCCGGAGCTTGTCGCCGCGCTCTGGGGCGCCGCGCAGGCGGCGGCGCCGTCAACGCCCGTCACAATCAAGTGTAGGACCGGGGTCGATGAACAGGAGCCGCGCGACGCGCTGTTCGCGCTGGTTGAGGCGTGTCGCCGCGAAGGATGCGCGCGCTTTATCGTGCACGCGCGGAAGGCATGGCTCTCAGGGTTGTCGCCGAAGGAGAACCGGGAAGTGCCGCCTCTTGATTATGAGATCGTGCGCGCCCTGAAACGCGCCTATCCTTCGCTTACCATCGTGCTCAATGGGGGGCTGCGGGATGTCGCGCACGCGCGCGCGGAGACGATGTCGTTGGACGGCGCCATGCTGGGACGCGCCGCATACCACAACCCGACGATTTTGTTGGATGTCGATCGCGAGGTCTTTGGAGCGACGCCGCCCGCCGCGAGTCGCGAAGCTGCTGTTGAGGCGCACCTGCCGTACATCGAGGCGAACCTGACGCGCGGCGTTCCGCTGCACGCGATGACGCGCCACATGCTTGGCTTGTTCAATGGGGTTCCTGGCGGCCGTGGTTGGCGGCGCGTACTTTCCGAGCGCGCCATCCGGTCCGGCGCTGGCACAGAGGTCGTGCGTGAAGCGCTCGACAGCGTGAAAAGCCGCGCGCTCCTAGACGCATGAGCGGCGAACTCCTCTGGTTTCTCGTCGCCCTGGTTGGCGCAGGTCTGTTCGCCGGATTCATCGGCGGCCTGTTCGGCGTTGGCGGCGGCGTCGTGGTGGTGCCGGCGCTTTACGCGGCATTCGGCGCGCTCGGGGTGGATGAAGGCGTGCGCTTGCACGTCGCGGTTGGAACGTCGCTCTCGACCATCATCGCCACATCCTGGCGTTCGCTGGCGACGCACGCCAAAGCGGCTGCTGTCGATTTCGCGGTGCTCAAAACCTGGACGCCCTGGATCGCCGCCGGCGCCGTTGTCGGATCTGGCCTTGCGGGGTTGGCGCCCACGCGGGTCCTGATCGTAGTTTTTGGCGCCGGGCTGCTTTTGGTGGCGGGTCAGATGGGGCTCGCATCGCCCAACTGGCGCGCGTTCTCCGATTTACCGCGCGGCATGTGGCGCGCAATCACGGCCGGCGGCATCGGGGTGCTGTCGGCGCTCATGGGCATTGGCGGCGGGGCGTTCGGGACCACGATGATGACGGTGAGCGGGCGTCCAATCCATCAGGCGGTGGCGACAGCGTCCGGGTTCGGAGCGGCGATCGCATTGCCCGCGACATGTGCGTACGCGCTTGTTGGGTGGGGCCGCGCGGGGTTGCCGCCTCTTTCGCTCGGGTTTGTCAGCGCGCCGGGCTTCCTCGTGTTCGCGGCTTTGACGGCGGTCACCGCCCCGATTGGGGCGCGCCTCGCGCATCGACTGCCTCAGCAAACGCTGAAGCGCGCGTTCGCGGCGTTCCTGGCGATCGTCGCGCTCAATATGCTCCGGGAAGGCGTGTTCAGCGCGCCGCCTGTGCCGCCAAGCGCGCTGGTAGCGTCGCCATGATCTGACGCCGCTCGGACTCGGTGAGCGTGCCCCAATCCGCAATCTCCCGCAGGGTGCGTCCGCACCCGATGCAGAGCCCGGTCGCGCCGCTGACGGCGCATGCCTTGATGCAAGGCGTTGAAATCGTGAGCGAAGAGGACTGCATACGGAGCGCCAGATTAGGACGATTTTCGAAAGTCGCCAGTATTATTGATTATCGATATGAATTGACGTAAACTTGAAATGTGCATCCGCCAGAACGCCGTGCGGCATCTCTCAAGCGTGAGGGGAGGACAAGGATATGAAGGCACTTGTGCTTGCGGGTCTACTGAGCGCTGCCTTGGCGCCGTCCGCGTTCGCGGCGGAGACAAGCGCTGAATGCGGCGTAGACGACGACCGCCGCATGGCGTCCAGCCGGGAGGTTCCGCCTACGTCAACGCAGAGCCCGACCGTGCGCGATGCGCAAGCCGCGCGTGACGCGCGGTGCGAGCCAACGCGGCGACGCGTCGGCAAGCCAATCCCCGATGCGGAGTTGATAGCGCCGCGCGCGCTTCTATAGTCAGGGCCCAACGGCGCGCGGTGCGCGAAGGGCTCGACCATGGATCTCGATTTTTCGCCTGAAGAACTTGCATTTCGCAACGAAGTGCGCGCGTTCATCGAGCAGAACTATCCCGCGCACTTGAAGGGCAAGGGCCTGCGCGAGGATTTGTCGAAGGAAGAATTCCTCGCTTGGCACAAAATCCTAGGCAAGAAAGGGTGGTCCGCGCCGGCTTGGCCCGTGGAATACGGCGGCACAGGCTGGACCGCGACCCAGCGGTACATCTGGCTTGAGGAGAACGCGCGCGCTGAAACGATTCCGCCGCTGCCGTTCGGCGTCTCGATGGTCGGGCCGGTGATTTACACGTTTGGAACGCCCGCGCAGAAACAACGTTTCTTACCTGGCATTCTCTCCGGCGAGGTTTGGTGGGCGCAAGGTTACAGCGAACCCGGCGCTGGGTCCGATCTGGCCAGCTTGAAAACCCGCGCCGTGCGCGAGGGCGATCACTACATCGTCAACGGCCAGAAGACGTGGACGACGCTGGGCCAGCATGCCGATTGGGGCTTCTTCCTGGTGCGCACCGATGCGAACGCGAAGGCGCAGGAAGGCATCTCGTTCCTGCTCATCGATATGAAGTCGCCCGGCGTGAGCGTGCGTCCGATCAAGTTGCTCGACGGCGGCTATGAAGTGAACGACGTGTTCCTCGACAATGTGAAGGTCCCCGTCGATCAGCGAATTTATGAGGAGAACAAGGGCTGGACCTGCGCCAAGTTCTTGCTCGCGCACGAACGCGCCGGCATCGCGGGCGTGGCGCGCTCCAAGCGCAACGTTGAAAAGCTCAAGTCGATCGCGAAGTCCGAGATCGGGGACGACGGCAGGTCGCTGCTTGAGGATGAGGATTTCCGCCGCAAGCTGGCGGAGCTCGAAATCGATCTCGCGGCGTTGGAGATGACTGAGTTGCGCGTGCTGGCGCGCGAGCAGGCAGGCAAGGGGCCAGGGCCTGAAAGTTCGCTGCTCAAGATCAAAGGCACGGAAATCCAGCAGCGCCTCACCGAACTGACGCTTGAGGCGGTCGGCAATTACGCGCAACCCTACTTCCGCGAATTCCCGAAAGACGGCGCCAACGCCTTCCCGATCGGGCCAGAGTACGCTCACCACGCCGCGCCGGTCTATTTCAACTGGCGCAAGGCCTCGATCTATGGCGGCTCAAACGAAATCCAACGCAACATCATCGCGAAGATGGTGTTGGGTTTGTGAATTCCGCGACAGCGTGAGCGCGCCGGTTGACATGCCGTCGCGTCCACGCACAATGCGCGCTAAGCATCCTGTCCTTCTACGTCCGCTGTTGATCCTGCGGCGGAATAAATAAGGTGCGTCTTTAAACCCAGCGCTAAAGCGCGGGTTTGGTAAGGTACGAGGGACGGGATGCCTTCTTCCTCTCAGGCCGAAACCGCGGAAACCGCGCTTCTGCACAATGGCCGGCCTATTCTGACGGCGTATGACGCCGCGAAGTTTTTTGGCGCACCGCTGGGAAAGTTAGCGGGCGTTTTGTACCGCGCGCCCGAAGAGGAGCGGTACAAGAGCTTCGAAATTCCGAAGCGCACGGGCGGCATGCGTCCGATCCTCGCGCCAATCGGCTTAACGCGCGAGCTTCAGGAGAAACTCGCGCCTGTGCTGCTGGAGCGATACAGCGCCCACCCCGCCGCGCAGGGGTTTCTGAAGGAACGCAGCATTCTCACCAATGCGCGTGTCCATGCGGGACAGCGGCTTGTGCTCAATATCGACCTTGAAGATTTCTTCCCGAGCATCAATTTTGGCCGCGTGCGCGGCCTGTTCATGGCGGAGCCATTTAAGCTCGGCCCCGCGGCGGCGGCGCTGTTCGCGCAGCTCTGCACCTACCGCAACGGCTTGCCACAAGGCGCGCCCACGTCACCCGCGCTCTCGAATTTCATCGCGGCTGATCTTGATCGCCGCTTGGCGCGTCTCGCGCGCGAAAGCAACGTGCGGTATACGCGCTACGCTGACGACATTACGTTCTCCTCGAACCAGCCCACGCTGCCGCAGACGCTGATCGTCACCGTGGCGGGCGAAGGCAGGGCGTCGGTGCAAGTCGCCGAGCCGTTGGAGCGCGCGATTACGGCGTCGGGATTCGCGATCAATCACAAGAAGGTGCGCCTGCAGACGCGGCATCAGCGCCAGAGCGTCACCGGATTGCACGTCAACGCCAAGCCCAACGTGTCGCGCGCGCGCATCCGACGCATGCGCGCGATGCTGCATGCCTGGGAGCGCTTTGGGCTGGACGCCGCCGCCTATGAGCATTTCTTGAAGCACCGCGGCATGCTCAAACCGCCGCGTGATCCGGGCCGCGCCTATCGCAACGTGGTGTATGGCCAGCTGTCGTTCATAAAGATGGTGCGCGGCGGCGACGATCCGGTTTTCCTTGGTCTCGCCGCCAAACTCATCAAGCTTGACCCGAACCCGTCGCGGTTCATTCGCCAGATGGCGTTTGGCGGCGACGATTTCGACGTCTTCATCAGTCATGCCAGCGAAGACAAGGATGAGGTTGCGCGGCCGATCTTCGAGGCGTGCGCCAGGCTCGGCGTCAAAGCGTTCCTCGATGAAGCTCATATCGGGTGGGGTCAGAGTTTCACGCAGAAGATCAACACGGCGCTCGGTTCGGCGCGCACGGTGCTGGCGATCGTGAGCCAAACCTCTGTCACCAAGGAGTGGCCGGTTATCGAGGTCAACACCGCGCTTTCGCTGGAGGCGTCTGGTCAAAAGAAGGTGGTTCCGCTGATCGTGGGCAAACCTGACATGTCGCGCTTGCCGTTGATCCACGGCAAGGACGCCATGGCTTGGAATGGCGACGCCGCAAACGTCGCGCGCCGGCTGAAGGCGGCGGTGGACGGCGCCGCGCCGCGTCGGCCGGCGGCGCAACCAGCAACGACGGCCGTGCCGGTGACGACCGACAAGCCGTTGGCGCTGCGCGCGCGCTCGCAGGCGCCGCTGGCGATCCAGGAACGGGGGCCGTGGCGGCCGCCGCCGAAGCCCAAACGCGGCTTGTTCGACTGGCTCGGCGGACGCAAGCGTCCCTGACTTTACGTCGCCTTGACCGCGCCGCGCGCAGCGACCAAAGCTTTCGCTAGGAGGCTGCTCGCGATGAATTTCGACTACACCGAAGAACAGACCATGCTCCGCGACTCGATCGCGAAGTGGGCGGCGGGTCAGTACGATTTCGACAAGCGCCGCGCTGCGCTGGCGAGCGAAGACGGGTGGAAGGCGAATTGGGCGACGTTCGCGGATCTGGGCCTCTTGGCGGCTCCGTTGCCGGAGGACTTTGGCGGCTTGGGCGGAGGCGCGCTGGATGTCAGCGTTGTGACCGAGGAGTTCGGCAAGGCGCTCGTCGTCGAGCCCTATGTGCCGACCGTGGTGCTCGGCGCGGGAGCGTTGAAACTGGCCGGCAGCACTGCGCAAAAGCAAGAGCGTCTACCCGCGATCGCCGAAGGAAAGTGCGTCGTTGCTTTCGCCCAAGCCGAGCCAAAGAGCCGCTGGTCGCTCGCAGACGTGTCGACGAGCGCGCGCAAGGAGGGCTCGGGCTATGTGCTTAACGGCCAGAAGGCGGTCGTGTTTGGAGCGCCGCAGGCCTGTCATCTCCTGGTGACGGCGCGCACGGCCGGCGGCCAGCGCGACGCCAAAGGCGTGTCGCTCTTCCTGTTGCCGAAGTCGACCAAGGGCGTCACCACGCGCGAATATCCCACCATGGACGGCACGCGCGCCGCAGAGGTTTATTTTGAGAACGTGAGCCTCGGCGGCGAACATCTCCTCGGCGAGGCCGATGGCGCGCTTCCGATCGTGGAGCACATCGTCGATCAGGCGAATGCAGCGTATTGCCACGAAGCGGTGGGGGCGATGCGCATGATGTGTTCGCTGACGCAGGAATACGCCAAGACGCGCAAGCAATTTGGGCGCGCGATCGCGGAGTTCCAGGTTCTGCAGCATCGCATGGTCGATATGTTCATGGCGGCGGAAGAATCCTACTCCATGGCGCTGCGCGCGACTCTAAAGCTGGGCGAAAGCGCCGAAGAGCGCGCCAAGGCGGTGTCGGCGGCGAAGGTGTCGATCGGCAAGGCTTCGCGCTTCGTGGGACAAGCGGCGGTGCAGACCCATGGCGGCATGGGCGTCACCGATGAGATGCGGGTGGGCCACTACTTCAAGCGCGTGACGATGCTGGATGCGACGTTCGGCAACGTCGACCATCACCTGAAGCGCTTCATGAGCGCCAAGGCGGCTTAGGCACGTTTAGGCGTGAACAGCATGCGGGCGAGGCGGACCACGCCCCAGAGCAGCGTAAGGGCGACAACGCCCAAGATCGCGAGCACCCACCAATAGTGCTGGTAGGTCTTCATGCGCGTATTGCGCGCGACCTGGGCTTGCGGATCGTATCCCGGCGGAAGGTCGAGCACGCCGACGCGATCGGCATACGCCTGGTAATCGGCTAGCATTGACGCCGCGATGTCCGGCATTTGAGTGGCGAGGTCGGTTGTTTCGCCCGGATCCGTGGCGATGTTGTAGAGCCGCCACGCTCCATCGCCCAGCGGCCGCGGCGTGCGCACCAGCTTGTTATCGCCGCGATAGAGCGCCGAATGACCAGAGACTTCCACGCCAAGCGGCGCCGACGTGTCGCGCGTGGCGGTTTGTCCGCTCAACAGCCCGTTCAAGCTGACGCCATCCATTGCCGGTTCGGAGAGAGGGACGCCCGCGCGTTCCAGTAATGTCGGCGCGACGTCGGTCACAAAGGCGCGCGCGTCAACGCGCTGAGACGCAATGCCCGGGCCCGCGATGATAAAGGGCACGTGCAGGCCGCCTTCGGCGGAGGTGAACTTGAAGAGTTGTCCTGTCGCGGTTGCATTGGCCCATTCCGGTCCAATGAAAACGAATGAACGGCGCTCTCCGAGGTTTTCGAGGCGGCGCGTGTACCCGACCAGCTGCATCCAGCGCGTGAAATCAGGCTCGGCGATGGGCAGGCTGGGTTCGGGGCCGTTGTCGGAGGTCACGACAAAGATCGTGTTCTCACTCAAACCGCGCGCCTCAAGGTAATCCAGGAATCGGCCGATGTGGTGATCCATCGCCTCGAGCATGCCGGCGTGAACTTCCATGCTGCGCGCGTAGAGCGCTTGTTCGTCGGGCGTGAGCGTTTCCCACGGGCGCAAGCTCGCGTGCGCCGCGCCGGGTTGCGCGGCTGCCGGCAGAAGGTTGAGTTCCTGCGCGCGCTGCCAACGTCTGGCCCGTAGATATTCCCAGCCGGAATCATAAACGCCGCGATAGTGAGCCGTGAACTCACGCGGCGCCTGCACCGGGATGTGGACGGCCTGGAAGGCGAGGTATGCGAAGAATGGCGCCTCGCGCCGCGCGACGTCATGATCGAGATAGTCGATCATGCGGTCGACGATGAAGGCGCTGGAATAGAAATTTTCCGGCAGATGCGCGCGCGCGCCATCCTCGAACCAGTCCGCGGTGCGATAGAACGGCATGTACGCCCGCTCTTCCCAATTGTCGGCGCCGGAGGCGTCGAGCACAAACGAGCGGTCGAAGCCGTGGGCGTTTGGCAGGTCGCCATCGCCGTGTCCGAGATGCCATTTGCCTGTCGCGAAGGTGCGATAGCCGCCGGCGCGGAGCCGTTGCGCCAATGTCACGACACCGGGTTCCAGGCGCATGGTGTAGCCGGGCCGCCCGCGCAATTCCGGCGGCAGCACTTCGATGATGGTCGCGTGTCCGGTGCGGTGGTTATCCATGCCGGTGAGCAGCATCGCGCGAGATGGCGAACACAAGGGCGAGGAATAGTAGCGCGAGAACTGCGCTCCGCGCTGGGCGAGGGCGTCGATGTTGGGCGTTCGCGCCTCGCCGCCATAGGCGCCGAGATCGGTAAAACCTGCATCGTCAATGACGATGACGACAATGTTCGGACGCGGCGCGCCGCCCTGTTGAGCGACCGCCGGCGCGGCGAAGGCGCATGCTGCGCTGATCATGATGGCGCGGCAGATATGTGTGAGCCCCACGGTCCCCCCTTTGCATCGGCCAGCGTGCGCTGGAGATGCGCCGATCGCAAGTATGTCCGAATCCGGCGAGACGCGCGCCGGCGAACCGCCTAAGGTTCCGCCATGCTTGATGCTGATGTTTGCCACGCCGCGTGCGACGCCAAGGACCGGCGTTTTGACGGGCGTTTCTACGTTGGCGTTACGTCGACGGGCATCTATTGCCGCTGCATTTGCCCGGCGCGGTTGGTGAAGCGGACCAACCGGACTTTTTGGCCATCGGCGGCGGCGGCGGAGGCGGCGGGCTTTCGCCCCTGCCTGATCTGCCGGCCTGAGCGGGCGCCCGGCTTGGCGCCGATCGATGCTCCCGCGCGCCTCGCCGCGGCCGCGTATGCGCGCATCGAGGCGGGCGTTCTGGAGGAGCAGGGATTGGAGGCGCTCGCGGCTGGCCTCGGCGTGACCTCGCGTCATCTGCGCCGGGTCATGAATACGGAATTTGGCGCGAGCCCCATTCAGATCGCCCAGACCGGGAGATTGCTCGCCGCGCGGCGCTTGCTCAATGAGACCGCGCTGCCGGTCACCGAGATTGCGTTTGCTTCGGGCTTTCGCTCGCTTCGCCGGTTCAATGCGACCATGAAGGAACGCTACGGCGCACCCCCGAGCAAAATGCGCGGCCGCAAGCTGATCGCGCGCGGCGAGGCGTTTACCGTGAGCTTGTCGCCGCGCGGCGATTACGTCTTCGCGCCCGTGCTTGATTTCTTGCGATTGCGCGCGCTCGCGGGCGTGGAAGCAGGCGATCGGAAGTCATACGCGCGCGTGTTGCGATGGGGGGGCGCGCTCGGTTGGCTGAAGGTCGCCATGGGGCCGAAAGGACTGGAACTCACATTGTCGGAAAATCTTGCGCCGCACTTGCGCCCGCTTGTGGCGAACGTGCGCGGCGCGTTCGACCTGGACGCCGACATGAGCGCCGTTGACGCGCACCTCGCGCGCGACGGCGATCTAAAGCGCGACGTGAAGCGCGAGCCCGGCGTGCGTGTTCCGGGCATGCTCGACGGCTTCGAGTGCGCGGTGCGCGCCGTGCTCGGTCAACAGGTGACGGTTGCTGGCGCGAAAACGCTGACGGAACGCCTCGTGGCGCGATTTGGGGAGAGCCTTGAGCGCGGCCCCGACGGATTGTCGCGCGCGTTTCCTACGGCGGATGCGATGGCACATGCAGGCGCTTCCGCGATTGCAAAAATTGGTCTGCCGAGAAAGCGTGCGGAGACTTTGTTCGCGCTCGCGGAGGCGAGCGCCGCCGGGGCATTGCCGCTCGCGCGCGGGGCGGTCGCGGCGGGCCGCGCGGCCTTGGCGGAGATACCCGGGATCGGCCCGTGGACAGTGGAGTATGTCGCGCTCCGCGCGCTCGGCGATCCCGACGCCTATCCCGCAACCGATATCGCCCTCATCAATGCGCTGGGCCGCAAAGGCGAGACCCTCGATCATCTCAAACCCTGGCGCGCCTATGCAGCGATCCGGCTGTGGCGGCGCGGCGCGAGCAAGGGCGCACGATCATGATCTCATGCACTCACGAAAGCCCAGTCGGTCCGCTGACGCTGCACTCCAACGGTGTCGCTCTCACAGGGGTTGAGTTTCACGAGCCGCGCTATCCGCTGGCGCCATCGCCGCCAGGCGAGGATGCGGTGCTCGCGCTGGCGCGGCGTGAACTCGACGCGTACTTCGCGGGAAGGCTTAGAGCTTTCACCATAGCCCTCGCGCCGAGGGGAACGCCGTTTCAATTGAAAGTGTGGGCGGCGTTGCGGGCGATCCCTTACGGGGCGACGCGCACGTATGGCCAACAGGCGCTCGTTATCGGGCAGCCAAAGGCGGTTCGCGCCGTCGGGCTCGCCAACGGCAAGAATCCCATTTCGATTATCGTCCCTTGCCATCGCGTCATCGGGGCGAGCGGGGCATTGACCGGGTTCGGCGGGGGGCTCGACCGCAAACAGGCGCTGCTGGACCTGGAGCAGGGCAAGGCGCTGATGCTCTAATCCGCTGCGGATTACGAAGGTTCAATTGTTGAAGGGCATCGCTTCCGCCCGCGCGCTCTGCTAGTGACCCGGGCCTGGGTTTCGACGGGAGACGAACGCGATGCGCAACTGGATCGGCGTGGGTGTGTGTGCGTTGGCGCTGGCGTTGCCGGGCGCGGCGCCGGCGCAGCAGCAAGCCGGGTGGACCTACGCGTACGTGGATGGCGTGGCCACGGCGACGGAGCGCGATGATCGCGGCCGTGTGACAGCGACCCTGACCTGCCGGCCGCCGACGGGTGACATCATCCTGGCGGACTACACGCTGAGCCGTGCCGGGCGCCGCGCCAACACCTCGGCGGTGCGCATCGGCGCCATGAGCGTCAATGTTCCGAGCCGTATAGAGGGGCGTGGGCGTGAGCGCGCGCTCACTATTAACTTGCCGCAGCGCCCGCCAATTTTGGCGGCGGTTCAGCCCACCGATCAGCTTTCGGTGACGGTGAACAACCAGACCCGCACCTTTGCTCGCGGCGGGCCCGAAAAGATGAAGGAAGTCGCCTACGCCTGTTGGGGCGGCTAATTGCGCGCATAGGCGCGTCTGGCCCGATGTTCTCTCGCCGCACGCGGGCTCGTCACGCCAGGGGCGAAGTTGATCGCGACGGCACAGGCGAAAGCGGCGCCGCAGAGTATAATCAAGGCCCAAGTCGGCATGGCGGGTTGCTGCAGCATTTCCAGGGTCAGATAGCCAGCGCCGGTCGCCGCTGCGGCGCCGAGCGAGAGGCGCGTGGACAGGTTCCGTCCCCGCCCACGCCAAAAGACCCAATGGGCCCAAAACCCAAGGGAGGGGATGAGAAATCCAAGCGCCGCGCCGCTGGTTCGCCAGGTTGGGGGTAGCCACACTCCTGCGGCGCTGATCAGGCCAGCCAAGGCAAAGGCGCTGAGCAGAAGGGCCGCGGGTTCCGCGATCCGGCTTTGGCGTGGTGCAATGAGTAGCGCCGCCGTCAGCCAAATCGTCACGTGAACGCCGGCCTCGGCAAATCCAACTGGCTGCAGCAGGGTTGCGCCGGCTGAGAAGATCAGGCGTGCGGCCAAGTTCGCGGCAAGGGTCATGCCCGCGAGGGCGGCGATGTCGAAAACGCCGGCGATCCGCGTAAACTTCAGGCGCCGCGCCAAGTAAGCGCCGCCGAATAAGCCAGCCGCTGGCGCCGCAGCCGCCGCGGCGAGCCCCCACCAAGCCGGCCAAGGCGCGCGCTCGCTCAGAATGAGCCCGGCAACGACGGTGCTCTCCAATAGCGTCATTCCCGCCGCCGCACAGGCGAGAACGCGCCACAGGCGTTGATCAAAACGAGCGCTGAGCGCGATCAGAGCGGCTGCGAGCATCGCAAACGCCAAGGGGGTCGCGGGCGGTGGAATCGCGAGGATGAAGCCCCCGCTCGCGGCGACAAACGCACCGACACCCATGATCCAATGGGACAAACGCAAACTGGAGAGCGTACGCCGTTGCGCGCAGAGGGCGATCACGGCGCCAATCGCGAGTGCGACAAGGACGAGCGCCAAACCTGCCATTCCGGGCGCCGCGAGCGCATGGCGCGCGTCGTGCAGCGCGGCCACCGCCGCAATGGGCGCGAGCGTTCCCGTGCCCGCGAAGGAAGCGCCGCGTGAACCCGCCTGCGGGACACGCACGGCCATGACGGCGAAAAAGAGCGCCCCCGACCAAGACGCGGCAGGCGTGAACCAGATCGCGGCGTCTGGCTGGCCGCTTAGCACGTAGAGCCCCATGAGCGCCGCCGCGAATGCCGCGAAGTGTAAGCCTTCCAGCCGTAGCGCAGTAGCGCCGACGACGGCTGCGATGGCGACGAGGGTCAAAAAAGCGGCGCCATAAGCGCTGATCATCGTGGTTGAAGCGCCGCCCCACAAAACCGCCGCCGTCATGGCAAACGCCATCGCGGCCCCGGGCAGAAGACCCTTGGCTTTAGCGTAGAGAAGCCCAGAAGCGCCCGCCGCTCCCATCGCCAACGCCACGAACGTACTGTTCTGCGCCAACAAAAGGGCGGCGAGCGCCCATCCGGCGGCGACGCTCGCGCCTGTCCAAGCGGCCGCGCTCCAATCGCGCCGCAGCGCCAGCACCATCATGGCGGCGCCGATCAACACGCCGACTGAACAAAACCACGCGGGCGTTATTTGAAAAAACGCGCCCGCCGCGGGCGCCGCCGCCGCAAATGCGAGCACGAGCCCCTTGCTGAATTCATGCGAAGTCGCGTCGGCGTCTGTTGGGCGGGGAGCAATGCGCCCGGCGCCCGGCAGGGCGACGACCTTCTTCTCCGAGACGCGTTCGCCCACGCGAACCTGCCGCCACGCGCCGACCTGGTCGCGCTCCAGCGATTCCAGGAGCAGGCGCAGCCGCGCGATCTCGCGATCCGCTGCGCGTTGGCGGCGCCAGAGAATGACGAACCCCACGCCAGAGGCGAGCGCCAGCGTCGCGAAGAGGAAGATCGTCTCCATGCGCGCATTTTAGCGGCGTTGGGGCAGCCGCGCCCAGGCAAAATGGGATGCGGCCTATCCAGTTTGGCGCTCCCCGGCCCCGCACGGAGTCTAACTCTCTATAATTGCAAGTTTTTCTGACGCGCGCAGCCACCCTATTCACGTCGCGCGCCCTGCGGTCTAAGAGGTGAGCATTCTGTAAGGTCGGGTGAGGGGGATAGGGTGCCGTATTCGCTGGAAAACGCGCGCAGCCTCATCGCGGTCGTCGTGATCATCGTTGTTTGTTGGCTATTTTCCGAAAACAAGCGGCGCTTTCCTTTTTTCCTGACCATCGGTGCGCTTGCCCTGCAGGCAGGCCTCGTCTTGGCGTTGTTCGCGATCCCGAACTCAAGCGCGGTCCTGAACGGGGTCAACGCCGCCGTCGACGGCCTTGCGCGCGCTACCGATCAGGGGACGCAGTTCGTGTTCGGATATCTCGGCGGTGGGGAACAACCCTACGCTCGCATGCCGACTGATGCGCCGCCGCCCTTTATCTTCGGCTTTCGCGTGCTGCCGCTGATCCTGGTGATCTCGGCGCTGTCGGCGTTGTTGTGGCACTGGAAGATATTGAAGTGGATCACGCAGGGCTTTGGTTTCCTGTTCCAGCGCACAATGGGATTGACGGGCCCGTCCGCGCTTGCGGTGGCGGCGAATATCTTCATGGGCATGGTGGAAAGCCCGATTGTGATCCGCGCCTATCTCGACCGGCTCACGCGGTCTGAGTTGTTCCTGATGATGGTGGTGGGGCTTGCGACCGTCGCCGGCTCAACCATGGTCGCTTACGCCGTGATCCTGCAGCCTGTGCTGACAAATGCGGCGGGCCATGTGCTCGTGGCGTCGATCATCTCGGCGCCCGCCGGCATTTTGCTCGCGCGCATCATGGTGCCGGAGGAGAAGGGCGGCGCTCACCTCGAACCCGGAGAGGAACTGAAATACGAGAGCTCCATGGACGCCGTGACGCGCGGCGTTCAGGACGGGGTGATGGTGGCGGTTAATGTCGCGGCGTTTTTGATTGTCTTCGTCGCGTTCGTTTGGATCGTGAATAATGTCCTGGCGTTGGCGCCGCCCATTGACGGCGCGCCGCTCACACTACAGCGGATCTTCGGTTACGCGTTCGCGCCAGTCGCTTACGGGATAGGGCTCTCGTGGGCGGATTCGCAAGTTGGCGGCGCCATTCTGGGCGCCAAGCTATTTCTGACAGAGTTCATCGCCTACATCGAGCTTGGGGCGGTCCCAGCGGACGCCATAAGCGAGCGCAGCCGCATGATCCTGACCTACGCAATCTGCGGGTTCGCCAATGTCGCATCGGTCGGGATCATGACCGGCGGGATGACGGTGCTGATGCCGCAGCGCAAGCCGGAGATATTTGCGTTGGCGTGGAAGTCGCTATTACCGGGATATTTGGCGACGCTCATGACGGCGTCCATTGTTGCGGCGCTGCCGAACGCCTTATTTGGAGCGGCGGGATGAAACTCTATACCGCGCCCTATGCGCCTAACCCACGTCGGGTCGTGATGTTCCTCGCGGAAAAGGGCGTGACCGACGTCGACTTAGTGAACGTTGACCTACCCAAGGGGGAGCATAGAGCGGCCGATTTCCGAGCCAAGAGTCCGCTGGCGCAGGTGCCGACGCTCGAACTCGATGATGGACGCACGCTGACCGAAAGCCGCGCGATCTGCGGATATCTTGAGTCTCTCTATCCAGAACCAAATTTGATGGGGGCGGACGCCTTCGAGCGCGCGGAAATCGAAATGTGGGATCGGCGCGCCGAGCTATTGCTGGCCATGCCGATGATGATGTGGGTTCGCCATGGCAGCCCGCTGTTGGCGGCTGTCGAAAAAAATCAGTCGCCCGACATAGCCGCCTATTACGAAAAACAAGCTGCGCGCATGGCGCAGTGGTTCGATCGCGAACTCGCGAGCCGCCCCTGGATCGCAGGGCAGCGTTTCACCATCGCGGACATCACGGCCGCGTGCGGGATGGATTTCGCGAAAATGATGCGTTGGCGACCCGGCGATGAGTTGCCGAACCTGGCGCGTTGGCGCGCGGCTTTCGCGGAACGCGCGGCCGGCAAGGTGGGCGCTTAGCCGCCTGACGCCAGACGCGCTCCGATCTTGTCGGCCCGGCGTCTTAGTTTTTGTCTATGCTTCTTGAGCGCTTTGCGCGCGTGTTTCATGGCTTTGGGCGCGCCGGCCGTCTCGGGGCGCTCGTTCAGCCTATCGAGCAACAGGAGCGCATCGCGCTCCCGGCCCAAGGCATCGCCCAGTTTCTCGCCGAGCTTGCGCTTGCGGGCGCCGGGCCACGCCGTGTCGAGGAGGGTCGCCGCATAAAAGCGGTCCTTGGAGCGTTTGCGCCACTCGTGGCGGTGCATGGCGTTGCTTTTGTCCAAGCTTCGCCGCCTCGCTTTGCGGGCCCGCCGCATGACGCGCCTTGCGCCGCGCCGGACTTGGCGCGGCGATGCTTCGGGCCACACGGCCGCGAGCGCGAGAAGGTCCTTCAAGCCCGCGCGGGCCACATCCATGTTGAGCGCCGGCGCGTCCTTTGCTTCCGCGTTCAGGGCTTCGGCTATTTTTAGCAGCGCCGCGCTCTGCTTCTTTCGTGACGCTGCCTTCGCAAGCGTGCGCGCAGCTTCGCCAAGGGCTTCGAGGTCACGCACGCGACCGAGCATGCGCATCAGGCCGCGTGCGGTGTCATTGAAAACGGCGGAAAGGCCCGGCGCGCACGCGTGCCCGACGCGCGCAAGGGCCCGTGCGCGCTTTACCCGTACGCGGCAAGCGTGCAATGCGCGTGGCTCTTCGCTCACGCGCGGCAGGATGTCGAGCGCGGCGCGCAGCTCGTCGGACATGGCCGCGCGCAAGTCGAAAACAGCTCCAGACGATCGCAGCATTGGCGCCCCCATGCGCCGCGCTTCATGCGCGTTTGGGGATTTTCTTGAGCGTGCCGGAAAAAGCAAGTAGCGGCGCCGCCCGTTGAGTGATCAGGCCGCGCACAAACAGCAGGGTGCGCGTTTCGCGCAGCACCTCTCCGCGCGCTTCGACGATCGCGCCAAGACCGCCGGCGCTCAAGAATTCAGAATTGCACGTCAGCGTCACCGCGCTTGTTTCGCGTAACTCTTTGTGCGCGATGGCGAAAAGGGAGAAGTCCGCAAAGCTCATCAAAGCGCCGCCATGAATCGAGCCGCCGCCGTTGAGGTGATCGTGGCGCGGTTCGAAGCCTGCCCGCACCACGCCATCGTCGACGCGAAAGCAGAATGGCCCGATGGCCGTTTCGTAAGGATCGGCGCCGCCGCTCCAGGTCATCCATCCAGCAAAAGCGCCCTCTCGGATCAGGTTCGGGCCCGGTTGGCCGGTCTCATCGCTCATCGAATTCGCTCCTATCCGGCCTGCTGGCATGATAGGGGTGGGTTCGCAAGGGTGGTATGGATGCGAATTGTTCTCATTGTTTGCGCGGCGTTTTTTTTGGCGCAATGCGCTTCAGGCGGCGATGATCGCTTTCGCGTCAGCCATTCACCGGATGCGCTTGTCATCGTCGGCATAGCGGAAACCTCGGATAACCGTGATCCGCGCTACTCGCTGTTGTGGCGAAAGCTCGATGAAGCAGGCGCGTTCGCGGATTACGACGATGCCCGCTCAATCAATGCCCGCACCCACTCCGACACCAGCTTGCGCCTGCGCGGCATCCCCGGCGAGTTTGACTTCCATCGCGTGCCCCCAGGAACGTATGCGCTCGATAGCGCCTACGCCACGCTTCAGGAAAACGGCGTCACCTATACCGCGCAGGGGCTGGTGCAGGGCCCGGACCGTCCGAGTTTCGAGGTCCGCGCTGGCGAGGCGATCTATATCGGCATCTGGGAAATGGACATTGACGGCGCAGAAGCGGTGACGAGACTCTGGCGCTTGAGCGATGATGACCTTGTGGCGATTGAGCGCGCCGCAGGGCGGCGGCTTGTCGGTGCGCCTCAATTGCGCGCCGTGGAGGTGCGCCAAGTGCCATGCCGTCCGCGGCGTATGGCTGCCGTCGGCGCACGGCAGGTCTGCTAGGCGCCCTCAGGGGAGGCTTGCTGGCGCGCGCGCAATCCGATGATATGCGCGGATGGACACGGATACGATCGAAGAGCTGTTGGCTGGTGTGCGCCGGTTCGTCAACGAGCGGCTCATCCCGCTTGAGGCGAAGGTCGCCGAGGACGACGCAATACCCGCGGATGTGCTGGCGGAGATGCGTGCGCTCGGCATGTTTGGGCTGTCGATTCCCGAGGAATACGGCGGCCTTGGCCTCTCCATGGAGGCCGAATGTCGCGTGATGTTTGAGTTTTGCCGATCCTCGCCAGCGTTCCGGTCCGCGTTTGGGACCAACGTCGGCATCGGCAGCCAAGGCCTGGTGATGTTCGGCACGGCCGCTCAAAAACAACGCTGGCTACCGGGCGTGGCGTCCGGGGATGTCGTCACCTCGTTCGCGCTCACGGAGCCCGAGGCGGGCTCTGACTCCGGGGCTGTGCGGAGCAGGGCGGAGCGCGACGGCGCTCATTACGTGCTCAACGGCGCCAAACGCTACATCACCAACGCCAATCGCGCCTCGCTCTTCACGGTGATGGCGCGCACCGATCAGACCGCGAAAGGCGGAAGCGGAGTGTCGGCCTTCCTCGTGCCGAGTGATCTGCCGGGTGTTTCGATCGGAAAACCCGAGAAGAAAATGGGCCAGCAAGGGGCCCACATCTGCGACGTCAATTTCGACAATGTGCGCGTGCCCGCCGAAAATCGTCTAGGCGAAGAGGGGCAGGGTTTTCGCGTCGCCATGCAAGTGCTGGATCGCGGACGCCTGCACATTGGCTCGGTATGCGTCGGCGTCGCCGAGCGCTTGATCGAGGAAAGCGTGCGTTACGCCGCGGAACGCAAGCAGTTCGGCCAGCCCATTGCATCCTTTCAGATGATCCAAGCGATGCTCGCGGATTGTCGCGCCGAGGCCAACGCCGCGCGCGCCATGGTGCTTGAGGCGGCGCGCAAACGCGACCGCGGCGAGGACGTCACCATGGATGCCTCTTGCGCCAAGTTGTTCGCGTCGGAGATGGTGGGGCGCGTCGCCGACCGCGCGGTGCAGATTTTCGGCGGCGCGGGTTACGTCGCCGACTACGGCATCGAGCGCTTCTACCGCGACGTCCGCATCTTCCGCTTGTACGAAGGCACCAGCGAAATTCAGCGTTTGATCATCGCGCGCGAAATGATGAAGCGCGGCGCCTAACAGGCCCCGCGCCTCACGCTTAGGATCGTTCCTCGCTACGGCAGAGCTCGCCATCTTCGTCGGACAAGATGAGCCGCGCCCGGTAACGTGCCCCGCGCTCCAGGCTGAGTTCGGCGCTGCCGAGGGTCTGCCGGCTGCCGTCCAGGAGGTCGAAGTCGCCGCCTTGAACGATGTCTGAGGAGCCGCCGCGATCGTCCTTGGTCAAGATGAACTCGTAGGCGCCGCGCGCGGGCGCAAATCCCTCCGCGAGCGCGTCAAAACGCATGCCATGCCGCGTTGGCGTCATGCGGATCGCGCAAGAGATCTCCGGAGCCTCGACATGGTGGCCGTGATCCGCGGTTTGCGCCGTGGCGGTGCAAGCGGACGCGGCGATCAACGCGGCGAGCGTGGTGAGGAGTTTTTTCATGGATGTTCTCCCGCAAAAGGAGCGCGGAAGGGCGCTGGGGGGATGCCGCCCTTCCGCTTCCGCCTCGGCTAAGAGGTCACTCGCCTTGCACAACGACGGTAATGTTGCCGTTGCCGCGTTGGGTGACATTGGCGTTCTGGTTGTTGCCAACCTGTATGACCGCCGAGGTGTTGTTTACGCCGACCTGGTCGGTCGTGGCGCGGCTGCCGTTGCCGATCTGGGCGACGCCAGCGACGTTTCCGTAGCCCGATTGGTAGATGTTGGAGCGAAGATTGCGCCCCTCTTGTCCAGTCACGGCCAGGTTATCGTCTCCGTATTGTTCGGTCGTCGCGTCATTGCGGGTGCCGCCTTGCTGCATGCGCAGGAAGTTGCGACGCCCGTTCTGGATTGCGCGCGAATAATGTTCGCGACCTTCCTGAGCGATGTTGGCGCGGTTATCGCGGCCGTTTTGAACAGCGGCGGCGCCGTTATCCACGCCCCATTGGCTGACGACGGTGCGGTTTTGCGCGGCGGCTTCGAGCGAGAAGCTCGCGAGCGCGGCGAAAGCGGCGGTGGCGGCCAAAATGCGTTTCATGGTCTTGCTCCCGTTTCATCTTCCGGCGCGGCCCTCATTCGCGCTTGAGTGAAGGCATAATGGCGTCGACCTGAGCCGAACTTGAACGGCGGTTTCAGATTGCATGGGTGCGCAATGCGGCTGGACCCCAGCTTTCCTTGGCTGCATGCCGTAAGCCCATGACCACCCTCAGCGACCTGGTGCGTCAGATCGAGGCATGCCGCGTCTGCGCCGCGCACCTGCCCCATGAGCCACGCCCCGTGGTTTGGGTGCATCCGGACGTGCGCATCCTGATCGCCGGCCAGGCGCCCGGGCGACGGGTGCATGAGACCGGCATCCCCTGGAACGATCCGTCCGGCGATCGGCTGCGGGCGTGGATGGGCTTGGACCGAGCCGCATTTTATGAGCGACACATGATCGGTGTCGCAGCCATGGGCTTTTGTTTTCCCGGGACAGTGAATGGCGCTGACTTGCCGCCGCGACGCGAATGCGCGCCGCTCTGGCGCCCGCGCCTGCTGCCGCTGTTGCGCAAGGTGCGGTTGACGCTGCTTGTGGGCGGGGTTGCGCAAAAATATCATCTGGGCGCCGCGATGAAGGGATCGCTCTCGGAGACGGTGCGGGCTTGGCGCGACTATCCCGAAACGGTCATGCCCTTGCCCCATCCGTCCTGGCGCAATAGCGGTTGGTTGAAGCGCAATCCGTGGTTCGAGGCGGAGTTGGCGCCGGAACTGCGGCGGCGTGTTGGGGAGGCGTTAGCTGGATGAGCTCTTGGATGCGGGCGACCGCTGCGGCGATCATCTTACTTCTGTCAGCGGCGTGCGTGCCGACAGTCCAGCGCGCCGTTCGCCCGGCCGCTGACTTTCAGGGGCCGCGTTTCGATGTCGCGGCGGAGCGCTTCGTGTCCTTCGACGGCGCTGAACTCGGCCTCTCGGCGTGGGCCCCGCCTGCCGGGCAAGAGCCAGACACCGTGATCGTGGCGCTGCATGGCATGAACGATTATGCCGGCGCTTTCTATCTGGCTGGACCATGGTTTGCCGAGCATGGCGTCGCACTCTACGCCTACGACGCTCGTGGCTTTGGACGGAGTCCGCGTCGCGGCGTTTGGGGCGGCGAACGCCTTTTGACGGAAGACTTGCGCACAGCGGTCGCCGTGGCGCGGAGGACTCATCCAAACGCGCGCATCGCGGTCATGGGCGATAGCATGGGCGCGGCGACGGTGATGGCGACGTTCGGCGCCGCGGATGCGCCTGCCGTCGATCGCGTGTTGCTTGTGGCGCCCGGGGTTTGGGGCTGGTCGACGCTGCCAGACGCCTATGCCATGACGCTTTGGATCAGCGCGCATACATTGCCTTGGCAACCGGTCAAACCCACGCCCAACATGCGCCCGCGCGTTTCGACCGACAATCGCGAGGCTTTGGTCCGCGCCGGGCGCGATCCCAACATGATATGGTCGACGCGCATCGACGCTGTGTACGGCCTCGTCAATCTGATGGAGCGCGCGTCCGATCGCGCGGCCAACCTCAACGGAGAGATGTTGTTTCTTTACGGCGCGCGCGACGACATTATTCCGCGCCGTTCCGCCGAAAACGCCGCGCGGCGATTGCCCGCGCATGCGCGAACG
This sequence comes from Hyphomonadaceae bacterium UBA2389, assembly GCA_002343395.1. Classification (GTDB taxonomy): domain Bacteria; phylum Pseudomonadota; class Alphaproteobacteria; order Caulobacterales; family Aquidulcibacteraceae; genus Vitreimonas. Next base: position 39,011 of record DDSN01000035.1, read on the forward strand.
GCTCTCTACGCCGAAGGGTATCATTGGTTGCTGCGCGACATGCAGCGAGAGGTCGTTTACACGGACATTCTGGCGTTTTTAGACGATCCAAGCGCGCCTTTGCCGTCAGGCGCGCCGCCGCTCATTCCGGTGCAGCAAGCAAATCATTAACGGGATTGCGCTAGTCTCGCGCGGTTATGGCTGCGGCTCTTAAGGCTTTGTTTGACAAGCGTAAGCTTGCGTTGACCCAGGCGCGGTTCCGCGCCTGGTGGGACGGCGCTGACTTCAACGAGGAAACCGCGTTGGCCGAGATCGAGGCCAAGCTTGCGGCGGCGAACGATCGCGGCGTTGAGGGCGCCGACGACGAATTGTTCGATCCCGAGCCCTATGACATGCCCCCACGCCTGCGGGCCTTGGCTCTGATGTGGGGCGACGGGCGCGTGCGGCCAGGCGACAGCGCGGACGAAGCCGCGGTGGTGGCGCGACTGGAGCTTGGCGCGGAGGCGACCGTTGCGGTGCTTGGGCCCGGCGGGCCGGCGCCGCTCACCGCCTATGCGGGCGTGCATCCTGGAGCGATTGATGTCTTTGAGTGGCGCGAGGAGACCGTCGACGCCGTCAAACACGGCGCGCTCGTCGCGAAATTGGGCGCGCGGGTCGCGATTTCGCGCATCGACTTGGAGGCCCACGTATTCAAGCCCGCGCACTACGACGGTTTGTTGAGCATCGACGACTTCGCCTACTGCTCCTATCCGCCGCATCTCACGCAACAAATCATGAAATGCCTGAAACCAGGCGGACGCGCGGTGATAGATTCTTACGTCGGCTTGCCGACGGCGGCGTTTGCGACCGCCTTCGCGACCGCCTTCGCTGAGCCGCATGTGCGCGCCCACGGCGATCTTCTGCAGTTTTTTGCCGATGTCGGTCTTGAAGTGGTCAGCGATGAAGACCTCACGGACGCCTTCCTCACGCTTGCGCGCGATGGCTTCAAGCGGTTGAGCGCGCAACTCGCGGAAGCCGGCGATCTTGACGTCATCGCGGCGCGCGAGATGGCCTGGGAGGCGGAGGCTTGGCGGACGCGGATGCATCTGCTGGCCCAGCGCCGCCTGGAGCGGCGCCGCTTCGTGCTGCGTAAACCCGCAGAGGATCAGGCGGAGAACGCGAACACGCCGTCGGAGTGAAGCGTCACCGATGCCGTTTCGCCGAGTGTTGTCCGCGGCGGAACAAGGGCGCGCCAGATTGCGCCGCCAGCTTCGATTTTCACCAAATCATGGGCGCCGTGCGGGCGAACGCTGAGCACGCGCGCACCGGCGCCAGGGCTAAGGCGGATGGCTTCCGCGCGCACTGCTATCCGTGCTGATGCGCCGTTCGTGAGATGCTGGGCGGGCGCAGGCCCAAATGGCGTATTCACTACGCCGCCCTCCACACGACCCTCCGACAGATTGATGGGCCCCAGCGCGGCGGCGACCTCGATCGAGGCTGGGCGATCATAGGCCTCGCGCGGCGCAGCTTCTTGCAGGACGCGCCCAGCCTTGAGGATCACGAGCTTTTCAGCCGCCTGAAGCGCGTCTTCGGCGTCGTGTGTGACGAAGAGCGTTGTGGTCTTGGTTTCGGCAAGCGTGGTGAGCGTCGCATCCCGCAGCTCGGCGCGCAGGACCGGGTCGAGTCCAGAAAACGGTTCGTCGAGCAGGATAGCGCGCGGCGCCGGCGCCAACGCGCGCGCGAGTGCAACGCGTTGCTGCTCGCCTCCGGAGAGTTCGTGTGGGTAGGCGTTGCTGCGCATTCCCAGACCCACGCGGTCGAGCCAAGCCAGCGCTGTACTTTCGCGTTCGGCGCGGGTTGTGTTTTGCAGGCCGAACGCGACATTCGCCGCCGCGGTGAGATGGGGAAACAACGCATAATCCTGGAACACCATGCCGATGCGGCGCGCCTCCGCCGGCGTGCTCCAGCCGGGCCTCGAAGCGAGTTCTCCTTCAACGCGGATTTCGCCGGCATCTACGGGTTCCAGGCCCGCGATGAGGCGCAAGATTGTCGACTTGCCTGAACCAGAGGACCCAAGCAGAGCCAGTACCTGCCCGGCATCCGCGGTGAACGTAACGTCGTCGAGCGCGAAAGCGTCGCCATAGGCGCGACGAACGTTGCGCAGAGAGATTGCACTCATGGATGTCGCTCTCCGGCGCGCAGGCGCGCAATGCCACGCGCGAGAAGAACAATCGGCGCGAGGCCAGCGGCAAAGATCAGCAAGGCCGGCGCCGCTGCTTCCAACAGGCGTTCGTCGCTCGCGTAGGAGTACGCGCGCACCGCGAGCGTGTCGAAGTCGAACGGACGCAGAATGAGCGTGGCGGGAAGCTCCTTTAGGATCTCGACGAACAGGATAAGAGTCGCTGCGGCGAGACTGGGCGCCGAGATTGGCAAATCGATGCGCGTGAAGCGCCGCCAAGCGCCCGCGCCCAGGGTCCGCGCGGAATCGTCCAAGCCCTTGGCGAGGCGAGAGAGACCAGCGTCAATCGGCTGGACGCCAGCGGCCGAAAAACGCGCGGCATAGGCCCACAGAAGGGCGGAGAGAGCGATGCCGCTGCTAAGACCGCCGACAATCCCCGCTTCACGTAGGAGCGTGAACGCGCCCAACGCCCCCATGGCGATGACCGCGCCGGGCACCGCGTAGCCCAAGCCAGCAGCGTACGACGCGCTTCTCCCCAACGCTCCGCCACGCCGGCCGATCACGGCGATGACGCTGGCGAGCGCCAACGTCCCCAGGGCGCCGGCGCTCGCCAGGATTAGTGAATTCGCGAGGGGGCCGGCGATATCTTCGACATTCCCATGGAGCAGGGCGAGGCGCGCGAGCCAGGCCAGCGGAAGGATCGCGCCAAACAGGATAAGGCTGGCGCAAAACAAAAACGCGCCAACGCTCGCCGTGGGGTTCAAGATGTAACGGTTCGGCGCGCTTAGGCGCGTCGATCTCCCCACATACGCCGCGCGGCCCCGCGCGCGGCGTTCGAACCACAGGAACACGAGCGCCGCCAGCAACAAAATACTTGCGATTTGCAGTGCGCCGCGCAGATCGCCGTGCGCGTACCACGCGCGGAACACAGCCGTGGAGAGCGTGGTCACGCCAAAGTGGTGCGCCGCCCCATAATCGGCGGCGATCTCCATCATCGCGAGTGCGCCGCCCGCCGCCAGGCCGGGGCGCGCGAGCGGGAGCGCCACGCGCCAGAACACATCAAGGGGTCGCGCGCCGAGCGTGCGCGCCGCTTCCAGCGCGCAGGAGTACTGACTCGAAAACGCCGCGAGCATCGCAATATATACGTAAGGGTAAAGGCCAATGGCGTAGACGAAAGCAGCGCCCCAAAATCCCTGAACCGCCAGCGGTGCGGCGCCCGCCCAGGTGGCGGCGCCATACGCGTAGGCGAGGATGTAAGACGGCGCCGCGAGCGGAACCACAAGAAGCCATTCAAACACCCTGCGTCCCGGAAACCGGCAAAGACTCACGAGGCAAGCAGCGGTCGCTCCGAGCACGAGCGCGCCGCCGCCGCCGAGCAGCGTCAGCGCCAGCGTGCCGAAGGCGCCATCCCGCAGGAGGGCGCCCCCAAAAGCAGTCGCCTCGCCGGGGCGAAGCGACAGCGCGAACACTGCAATGGCAGGCGTAGCGCACAATGCCGCCGCGATCGCCGCCAGCATCGTGAACACGTCGCCGTCCAAGCGATGTGCGTTGCGCACGAGCGGTGTGCTTGCTTCGGCCAAGGCGGAGGAGGCGTCTAACGCCAACCAACTTCCTCGAAAATGCGCGCGGCCTCGGCCTGGTGGCGTCCGAGCGCATCGAGAGGAATATCCTCCTCCTGGAATGCGCCCAAGGCGGCGAGTTCGGGAGCTGGAGCGATGGAAGGCCTAATCGGAAATTCGTCGTTCAAAGGCGCCAACATGGTTTGAGCTGCATCGCTCACCAGATATTCGAGCAGTTGCAGCGCACGCTCGGGGCGCTTGGCATGGGCGGCGATGCCAGCGCCGGAGATGTTTATGTGCGTGCCCGCGCCGGTTTGGTCGGGAAAAACGAGACCAACCTTGCTGGCCACGTCGCGCTCGGCGGGGTCTTCGGAGCGCGCGAGGCGCAGATAATAATAATGATTGCACAGCGTCGCGTGCGCTTCGCCCGCAGCAACCGCCTTGATCTGGTCTGTGTCGGAGCCCTGCGGGTCGCGCGCGAAGTTGGCGCGCACTGCCGCCGCCCACGTGCGCGCGTTCCCGGCGCCCAACCGTTCAATACGCGAGGCCAGAGTGGAGAGCTGGTACACATTGGTGGAGCTGCGCGCGACAATTTTGCCGCGGAAACGCGCCTCGGCGAGCGCGTCATAGGTGGCGACGTCGGCGGGTTCCAACGCCTGATCGTTGAAGATGATCACGCGCGCGCGCTTGGTGAACCCCCAATAGGCGCCGTCGGGATCGCGCAAGCGCGCTGGCACGCCGGACTCGAGCGCGGGCGATGTCGTGTTCGCCAGAAGCCCCGCATCCTTCATGCGCCACAAGTTGCCCGCGTCGGCCGCGACGATGAGGTCAGCTTCCGTTGCATCGCCTTCGGCGCGCAGCCGCTCGGTAAATTGTTCGGCGTTCGCGGGCAAAACGCGCACCGCGACGCCGGTCGCTTCTTCGAACGCCGCGAATAACGCGCGATCGGCATCGTAGTGCCGCGCGGAGTACACGTTCACATATGAGCCTGGGGCCGGGGCTCGCCGCCCGCACGCGCCCAGCGCTGCCGCGGACGCGCCCCAAATCACTTCACGTCGAGAGAGAGCCATGGCGTCATTTCCGCCGCATTTGCGAACCATTCGCAAATTGCGCACTTTCAAGGCGGCGGGTCAAGTATCCGCGCAGCGCCGCCTTGACGCAGGCGGGGCGGCGCATCATGTTCCGCGCCCTTCCGGGGGCCAAAGGGCTCTCGGGGCGCGTAGCTCAGCGGGAGAGCACTCCCTTCACACGGGAGGGGTCACAGGTTCAATCCCTGTCGCGCCCACCATTTCCGGGAACATCCAAGCGCAGCGTGCGAAGCGCTCGTCCTGTAAGATTTTCGTGATCGGGGGGGATCTCGCCACACCGTCGCCGCTGTTAGGAGCAAGGGTGCCCCCTGCCGGCTGAGCCAAAACGGGGGCTGACGCACGGCGCGGAGCGTATTCGCGTGAACGGCGTCGGGGTTGAGCCACCCGCCGCCGCTGCAACGTTGGTGGAGCGGAATGGATTACGATTTCTGCAATTCGGACGGCGCCCGACGCCTGAAGCAGCGGATTGAAGAGTATTGGCGCGACCGCGGCTACAAGGTCGACATCAAGCTGATCGAGGCTGGCTTTGTCGCCGCCATGCGGTCGGCCCGCACGGACGTGCGCAGCGACATGGTCAATGGTTTTCCGGTGAGCCGCGAGGCGAGCGATGATCGCCGCTCCCCTAATCGGCGCGGCTGGAACATCGCCTAGGCGAAAGGCCTAATGTCCAGGCGCGGCAAAGAGGCGCCGGCATACGGGCGACAAATCTGAGTATCGATGGAGCAGGATGTCGGCGCCGAGTTCGGCGGCGTCGACATCGCTGTATCCAAAGCTCACGACCGCCACAGGCGCGCCGGCGGCGCGCGCGGATTGAACGTCAGCGCTGGTGTCTCCGATCATCAGGGATCGCGCGACGGTGCCGCCTGCGCGCATAACAGCGGCGCGATAGTGTTCGGGGTGCGGCTTCTTATCGGTGACCGCGTCCGCGCCGACAATCACCGCGAAACGCCGTGCAAGATCGAGCTTTTCGAGTAGCAGCAGCGAAAGGTCGGTGCGTTTGTTGGTGCACACCGAAAGCGTCGCGCCCATTTCCGCCAGGAATTGAAGTTCATCCACAACGCCCGGAAAAGGCGCTGAGTGAGCGGCGATGTCAGCGCGGTAGAAGTCGATGAAGGCGTGTGTCAGTTCGCCGAGTCTATCGGCCGAAAACGTCACCCCGGAAAGCGCGGACGCCCGCTCGATGAGCGCGCGGGCGCCCTGGCCGACCAGTTTGCGAACCGCGTCGACGCGCAGACGCGGCAGGCCTTCCAGGTCGAGGGTCTCGTTCAAAGCGCGCACGAGGTCCGGAGCCGTGTCGACCAGAGTGCCGTCTAGGTCAAATACGACCGTGGCGCCGCTGAGGTCTCCGCTGGCCATGTCCTCGTCCCAAAACGCATTCGCCCTTGATGGGGTTTGGGCTAAAACGGCGCTTGGATTCGGACAAGCAGGCGAAAACGCGCATGAGCCGGGCAAGAGCAGCCATCATCCTCGCCGCGGGCCAAGGCACCCGGATGAAGTCGGCGTTACCGAAGGTGCTGCACGAGGTGGGCGGGCGCGCCATGCTGGACTGGGCCATCGCGGCGGCGGCGGCGATTGGCGCGCAACGTACGGTCGTGGTGACGGGCGCGCATGCGCCTGTCGTTGGTGAGCATGTCGCGCGCGTGCTTGGCCCCGGGACGGTTGCAATCCAAGACCCGCCGCTGGGGACGGCGCACGCGGTTCGCGCCGCCGAGGCCGCGCTCGCCGGGTTCGACGGCGACGTGGTGATCCTCTACGGCGATGCGCCTTTTGTACCGGCGGCCCGCATCGAGGAGTTGTTTGCGACGCGAGCCGCCAAGGGAGGGCTCGCGGTCCTCGGTTTCGACGCACGGAACCCCTTTGGGTACGGGCGTCTAGTGCGCACGGAGGATGGCACGGTATCGCGCATCGTTGAAGAGAAGGACGCCAGCGTCGCGGAACGCGCGATCACGCTCTCGAACTCTGGCGTTTATTGCGCCGACGCGCGCGTGTTGTTCGAGCTTCTGCGTCTGGTCAAAAATGAGAACGCCAAACAGGAGTATTATCTCACGGATATCGTGGCGTTGGGCCGCTCCGCCGGCTTTGTGACGCATGTCGTGATGGGCGACGAAGCGGATACGCTCGGCGTCAACTCGAAGGTCGAGCTGGCCGCAGCCGAGAGGATTTTTCAAGAGCGCACGCGTCTCGCGATGATGGAGGCGGGTGTCACGCTCATCGATCCGGGCAGCGTGTTTTTCTCGTTCGACACGGAAGTCGCTGCCGATGTCGTCATCGAGCCGAACGTTTACTTCGGCACGGGCGTGCGGGTGGCAAAAGGGGCGCGCATTAAGGCGTTTTGCCATATCGAAGGCGCGGAGATTGGCGAGGGCGCCGCTGTCGGGCCATCGGCGAGGCTGCGCCCTGGAACCAAGCTTGGGCGCGGCGTGAAGATCGGCAACTTTGTCGAAGTGAAGAACGCGGTCTTCGGCGAGAAAGCGCAGGCAAGCCACCTCACGTATGTCGGTGACGCCGACGTTGGCGCGCGCGCCAATCTGGGCGCTGGCACGATCACCTGCAACTATGATGGGTTCGACAAGCACCGCACCGTGATCGGCGAGGACGCGTTCATAGGCTCCGACACCGCGCTTGTGGCCCCGGTAACGATCGGCGCGGGGGCGTACACGGGTTCCGGCAGCGTCATCACCAAGAACGTGCCAGATGGTGCGCTTGCCGTCGCGCGCGGCAAACAACGCGAGATCGAAGGCTGGGCGGACACGTTTCGCGCCAAGAAGCAGAAAGCGAAGGATAAGGAGTGAGCGCCGAGTCGATCCAAGTCGAAGTGACACGCGACGCCAGGGACTATCGTTCCGCGATCTGGCTCAACTATTGGCATGGAGGCGGCTGGTTGTGGATGGTCGCGATGGGACTGATTGGCGCCGTTGTGAGTTGCCTCCTAGCGGAACCATGGGAAAGTCCCGTTGTTGAAGCAGCTATCACGGCTGGATTGGTCCTGGGCGCGATGTTCATCGCTCATGCCATCACAATTCTCCTTACCGCAGCAGGTGCAATGAAACTGCCGGGTGCGCGTGAACCGGTGCGGTATGCGTTCTCAGAGGAGTCGCTCGGCGTAAGTTCCAACGTCGGACACGGAACCACGAACTGGGTCAACTGGCGCAAGGCATTCGAGAACCGCCGGGTTATCGTGGTGCGGCATCGAGTGAACTTGATGCACATTCTGCCGAAAAGGCAACTTAGCGCTAAGCAACAAGAACAAATTCGAGCGCTGCTGCGTCGGGTCTTGGCGGGACGCGTTGCATTCATGGAGCAGCGCACATGAGCGCCGATCTCGCTAAGTTCAATGCCGCCCAGGCCGCGCTTGAGTTCGTGAAGGACGGCATGATTGTCGGCCTCGGCACAGGCTCGACCTCCGCGCATTTTGTGCGGCTGTTGGGCGAGCGCGTGCGCCAGGGCCTGCGTGTGAAGGGCGTGCCGACTTCGGAGGCGACACGCAATCTCGCCGAGCAGGCGGGCGTTCCCCTCATTGAGATCAGCCAGGTGAGCGCCATTGATGTCGACATCGACGGCGCCGACGAGATCGACCCAGACTTCCGGCTGATCAAGGGCGGCGGCGGTGCGTTGTTGCGCGAAAAGATCGTGGCGGCGGCGGCAAAGCGCATGGTCGTCATAGCCGACGAGTCAAAATGGGTGGAGACCTTGGGTGCGTTTCCCTTGCCAGTCGAGGTGACGCGTTTCGGCTTTGCCCTAACCCAGGAGCGTGTGCGCGCGGCGCTAGGCGAGGTGGGCTGTAAGGGCTCGACGGTGACCTTGCGCGTATCGGGTAAGGCCAACGAGCCGGTCATCACCGATGGCGGCAACTACATTTTGGATGCGCACGCTGAACGCATTCCGAACGCCGAGGCGCTCGCCGGCGCGTTGCAGAGCGTCGCCGGGGTCGTCGAGCACGGACTGTTCATCGGCTTGGCGCAGACCGTCGTTCTCGGCAAAGCCAAGGGCGCCGAGGTAAAGACGCGCTAAGCGGCGCGTCGAGTTCTTTTCGCGGACAGGCCAGCGCGTGCCTTCTTCGTCGTCTTTTTTGCGGGCTTCTCGGGTTTACACTTCGCGCAGGCGCAGATGTCCTTCAAATATTGCTCGAAGTAGTTCTTGCCGTAGTTGTAGTTCAGCTCTTCGCCCGGTTTGATGCGGCGGCGTGCGTGGATGTAGACGCGGCCCTTGTAGATGTTGGGCTCGGCGTTCGGCCGGCAGGAATGATTGATGTAGCGCGCGGTGTTCCAGCGCGGCGCGCCGTCGATGGTTTTGCGCGCGGTGATTTCGAAGAGATATTTGGAGCGGCTTTTTTCTTCCTGCTCCTTGGTGATCTCAACGCCCGTGTACTCGATGATGCAGGCGCCTTTAGGGATTTCGCTTTCGGTGAAGAGACCCAGGCCGGTGCGGGATCGGCGAACGACGAGGTCGAAGTCGCCTATTTTGTAGCTCAGTCTGGGCATCGGTTTCCATTTCTTGGAGGCGTTGCTGTTCAGCAAATGCCGGGCCGTCTGGCAAGCCGCTTCACGCCGTTTGGGAGGCAAGCGTCAGAAGGGCGCACGCGCGCGCTTCATTCCGCGCCAGCACCCAGCCGTCACACAGTACAACCTCCCCTTTGGCGAAATCCTCGGGCGCGGCTGCGCTCAGCGAGGCGCTTGCCGCGTTAAGCGTCACCGGTCCGTGCGCCAAAAGGCTTTCGGCGAGCGCGCTGAGGCGTTGCTTCTCAGCGGCGCCTGCCGCGGTCGCGAGGTAACGCGCGCCGATGCGTAGGAGCGCTGCGTCCGCGGGTTGGGCGAGAGGGTCCTCGGTTGGACAAGCGGGAACCGCGCCTGCGGCGACGATTGCCCCGTAGGCGGCGACGCCGAGGCCCGCGCCAGCCGCGCCGCTAAGGATGAGTTTTCGACGATCCATGCGTCTCCTAGCCGCGCCTGAGTTGGCGTTTCAGCGCGTCCGCGGTGCGCAGCGCCAAGGCGACGATCGTGAGGGTGGGATTGGCGTAGCCGCTTGTCGGGAACAGCGAGCTGCCCGCGACATAGAGATTGCGTGTGAAGTGAACGCGGCCCTGGGCGTCCGTTACGCCACGAGCGGGATCAATGTGCATGCGGGTCGTGCCCATGTGATGGGACGCGCCGGCCGCGCCCGACAGGTCGAGTTCGGAACGATCATGCATGGTGACGCGCATGCGCCCCACGCTTCTTCGCCCGATCTCACTCGCGATCACTTCATGCGCGTGAAAGATGCAGTCATGATCTTGCCGCGAGAGGCGCCAGTTCAATCGCGCGAGCGGGCGGCCCAGAGGGTCGCGCGATTCGGACAGCGTCACGCGGCTTTCGGGGTTAGGAATTTGTTCAATGAGGTTCCCCAGAACGAAAACATCGGGCGCGGCGTGCTCGCGGCATCTCAGGGCGGCGCCCATTTTGAGCGGGTTCGCCAGCAACACGCCAATGTCGCTCGGGTCGATGCCTTGGTGGCGCACATGCCAAGTTTCCCAATAGGCTGAGGGCTTTTCGACCAACTCAGCGCGGAACGCCGAAATGCGTAGTTCGCGTTGTTTCTCTGGCGGGATCGCGATCTGGAAACGCGCCCGCACGTCATTGTACGGCACTTCGCGCGCGTAATGACGATAAGTCGCCAGGGGGGGCGTGGGCGCGATGTAACCGCTCTCGTACCAGATGTGCTCCATGAAGAAGCGGCCCACCGCGTCGGCGTGGTTGCCCAGGCCAGCGGGGCGTTGTTGATTAGACGCCAGGAGCAGTCGGGCGTTTTCAATGCCGCCGCAGGCGATCACAAAGGCGCGCGCCTGAACCGTGAATGCGTTGCCGGCGATCGAACGCACGCTGACGCTCCGCACGACCTCGCTTTCAGCGTTGGCGAGGTCAATGCTGGAAACATCGGCGTAGAGAATACACTGGAGATTGCGCGCGGCGTTCAGAGCATCACCGAATTCCAAACCGAACCGAACCCGGTTGTGCAGCGACATGGTTGTTGCGACGTTGACGCCGTCGAAATCGAATAAGCGCGCGCCAATGCGCGCGGCGCCTTCAGCTGCGTTGTAGTCGAACGGGCCAAGCCCCAGAACTTCATGCGCCGCTTGGTAGTATGGCCGGAGCTCATCGAAAGAAAACGGCCATCCCGAATGGTCGATCCAATCTCGCGCTTCAAGATCGATCGGGTTGAGCGGCACGCAGTGCCCGCCCCAATGGTTGGTCGTGCCGCCAAAGAGGCGCATCCGCGCATCGTTCGGGCGATAGTCGATGCCGACGTTTTCAACCGCCGCAAGCGCATCGACGGCGGGGTCGACGCTCAAACCGCCCGCTTCAAGGAGGCAAACGCGATAGCCCGCCCTGAGTAGCGCGCGCGTAATCGTGATTCCGGCGGCGCCGGCGCCGACGACGCAGACATCGGCCGTCAGGCGCGTACCGTCTGTGATGGTGCGCGCGTCCCGGAAGCGATCAAACGCCATGCGTCATGGCTCAGTCGCCCGCGTTGACGCGAGATATTCGACAAGGTCGCTCCGCATCGCGGGATCGGCCATGCCGAAGAACGCCATCTCATTGTCCGGCACGACCTCACGTGGCGCGGCGAGGTACCGGTCTAGCTTTTCGCGCGTCCAGATGATCCCGGAGTTGCGCATGGCGGCGGAGTAGGCAAATCCCGACGACCCGGCTGGGCGCCCCACAATCCCGCCGAGTGCTGGCGCGGAAATGTTTCCGCCGTCCTCAATCGAGTGGCAGGCGGCGCAATGCGCCCGAAAAAGCGCCTCGCCGCGCTGAGCCGCGGGTGACAGGGGTGCGGGCGAGTGCTCGCCACCGCAGCTTCCGGCGGCTGCAAGCATGGCGATGGTCAGCAACCTTCTTCGCATCGCGCGATTCTGCCCCGAGTGTTCTCGAATATCATAGCTCGCGCAGGGGCTGATCGGAAGCGGGCGGCGGGAGGGTGGCTGGGGTGCTAGGATTCGAACCTAGGAATGGCGGTACCAAAAACCGCTGCCTTACCGCTTGGCGACACCCCAAAACCGGGAAGCCGCGTCTTTAAGGGGCTCCGCGCCGTGATGCAACAGCAACGCTGAGACCTCGTTGCGCCCGAGGCGCGGGGCGTTTATAAGGCGCGTCCTTCGGAGTATAGCTCAGCCTGGTAGAGCACCACGTTCGGGACGTGGGGGTCGTAAGTTCGAATCTTGCTACTCCGACCATCTTTCCATGCTCCCGATGCGGCAGGGTCGCAGGGTAGATGATCTGATCCATGACAACTGTCGCTGTCGTCACCCCTGTCTATGAAGATCGGGACAGTTTCGACCGGCTTTGCCAAAAGCTATCGGACGTTTCGCGCGCCGCTGCCTTGCGGTTTTACGTCATCGCAGTGGACGACGGGTCCTTGGCCGCGCCCCCTGAAGCGGCATCCATCTCGCGAGCGGGCCTCGAAGGGGAGGTGCTGCGCCTCGCGCGCAATGTCGGCCACCAGATGGCGATATCGATCGGGCTGGCGCAGGCCTCGAACATGCCGGGCCTGTCGGCATGCGTCATCATGGACAGCGACGGAGAAGACACCCCCGAGAGCATTCCAGGCCTGCTGGCGGCGCTAAGCGCCGGATCAGTGGATGTGGCGGTTGCCGAGCGGGCGAAGCGGTCCGAGACGTTTGCCTTCAAGTTCTTCTACCAAGTGTACAAGCGCCTTTTCAAGTTCGCGACCGGCCAGGTGCTTCGCTTCGGAAACTTCATGGCTCTGACGCCGAGATCTCTCTCGCGCATGTCCGGGATGCAGGAGACGTCGGTCCATGTGGCCGCTGCGGTCGTAAAAGCGAAACTTCGTCGCGCCGACGTTTCGACGGACCGGGGGCGGCGTTACGCGGGCGAATCGAAGATGAACTTCCCCAGCTTGGTGCTGCATGGGATGCGTGCGGTTATGGTTTTCTCCGACCTCGTTCTCACGCGCATGGCGCTCGCGCTTGTGGCGATGGCGGCGTCGGTTGTTGTGGTTGTGGCGGTTGCCGTCAGCATGCGGTTCATGGGGATGACGACCCCGGGCTGGGTGACCACGGTTACCGGTTTCGCACTCTCGCTGTTTCTGCAAACCGGCCTTTTCGCGATGATTACACTCATCGTTTCCAGTCTGGGGCGCGTCGACACGCCGCCCCAGGTTCGCGCCCGCGCGCTCGAGTACATTGCTGAGATTGAAACGGTTGGGCCCGCGGCTACTTCGTAGCGGCGGGCGGTATGATCGCATAGTGAATGTCCACGCCGCGTCCCATGGGACCGGCTTCTGGCGCGTAAAAAGTCCAAACGCGCACGGGACGGGCGCCGATGAAATCGCGCAGCGCCTCCGGCTGATCCCCGCTCCACACCGCCATCGCGCCGTACTGCTCCACTTCCTGGCGGGTCACCCAGGGAGACGTGGCGTAGTCGCCATTAATGAGAACGGACGGCGGATTGGCGCCGTTCATACTGACGAGGCCTGCCGTCCAGATATCGCCGGCGACGACTTCCAGAGGGGCTCCGTTGGTTTCCGCGCGCCACGTTCCGCTCATCTGGGTTGATACCTCGGCCTGCGGCCAGTTGCCCCGAAGGGGTTTGCCGGTGAACGCAGCTCCATAACGCATGTGCGCGAAGTACAGGCCAGAGGTGAGCACGACGAGCACGCCAGCGCTCAGCGCCACGCGGCGCAACCGATCTGCGCTGAATTTGTCGTGCATCAGCGCAACGACAAGCAAGCCGACGAGCGACAGCATTGGCGCGCCCCAGGATGCGCGCAAACTGGCTCCGCTGACGAGGGCCCCGAGCGCCATGAGTACGGTTGGTCCAAGACCTAGAAGCAAAAGGAAGTTGCGGGCGCGCGCAGTGGTCGGCGGTGCTGTCTGGGTATGGGCGGCGCCAAAATAACCCGCGATCCCAAGGACGATCAGCATTGGGGCGCAATCGATCGCGAGGGTCGCCAGAAACTCAAGCGAAGCGTGCCATTCGCCCGAACTTGCCCTTCGTGCGGCGTAGCCGAAAGGAGCGAAGTCGTTATCGATCAGCCAGATCGCTTGCGGCGCCGCCACCGCGGCGAACGCCGCCAAGGCGATCCACGGGCCAGGCGTCAGCAGGCGTTTGCGGGCGTCGCCGTCCCACAGAATCCAAACGGCGGCGACGACGAGAACGACCCCAAACGAATATTTTGCCCAAAGCCCGAGGCCGGCCAGTGCCCCTAGGGCGAGCCAGTAAAACCAGCGCCCCGCCGTTGTCGCGCGCCAAAGGGTCAGCGTAAGGGCCGCCCAAATAGGCATTTGCGCGACGTTGTGGTTGAACTCTGGCGTCGGCCACGAAAAAAAATACACGCCGGTGAGCAGCAGGGTCCCGGTCAAGGCGCGCGGCGCGTCCATGAGGTCGCGGCCTAACGCGAAAGTCACCCAGAATGTGGCTGCGACGAAGAGTTGAGAGACCAGATAGGCTGGCCAGCCGCTCTGATCGCTCAATAATCGTGTCGCTTCCAAGATTAGACCTGGCAGGTTGGGATGCTTGAACGTGGCGACGACGCCCTCGCGCCCCCAAGTGTACATCTCAACGACATCGAGCGGCGGGGCCGAGTGGCTTAATGCGGGCGCGAGCGTCCAAAAGACGACTTGGGCCAACATGAGCACAAACACGGCGGTGACAGGCCGTTCGACTAAGGGTGCGATCATGGGCCCGCCGATGGACTAAGACTGCGCCTGCAACAAGAGCCAAACGACGCCGACCGCCGCGCCGCCTAGGATGGTCCAGCGAAGCGCCTCTGCCAGCGTGTGAACCAGGCGGCGCGCCGGTCCGAACAGGCTGAACGAGAGGGTCGCCAGGAACCCAGCGGCGCCGGCGAGCCAGGTTTCGAACTCCCCCAATTGGGCGTCGAAAGCCGCGAGCCAGGCGAGGTAGGCGCCGAATCCAGCTAAGCCAACCCGAACGATCCCCTTCAAGACGCTGCTGCCCGCCGCGTGATAATCAAGGGTTTTGCGCGGCGCCGGCAGGGGTGCTGGCGGCTCTTCCAAAGGAATTTGTGGCGCAATGGGCGGCGCCAACTCGCGGCGCAGCCGTCGCCACGCTTCCGCCTCCAGTTCGGCGCGCAGCTGTTGCTCAAACATCCAATCTTCGCTGCCGACCGCCGGCCTTGGCGCGTTTGGCATTGGGTGCGGCCCTCCGACGGCGATATTGCACCGGCTCGCGTTCAAGGGGAATGGGGATCGCCAGCGCTCCCGAGACCCGACCTTTATCATTAATCGATAAGAAGGGGCTTGCCTTTTGGCTCGGCATCATATCATTTATCGATAAACCGGGCGGAGGGTCCGGCTTGGAGTGACTCTCGTGAAGCAGTTTCTGATCACGGTCGCCGGCGTGCTGGTGGGGCTGGTGCTCTTCCTGTTCATTGGCCCGTTTTTGCTTATTTCGATGATCGCGGCCTCGGCCGGCAGCCAACCTGCCCACCCGTCGCAAATGGTTTTGGCGCTCGATCTGCG
>DDSN01000125.1 GCA_002343395.1 Hyphomonadaceae bacterium UBA2389
ACGCTTCGCGTCCCCAACCCTCCAACCTGCTTCGGCGCTGCGTCCGGAGCTTGCGAACGCGCGCCTTCAAGCTGGAGCGTCCGGGGAAGGGCGATGGCGCGCCCGGCGCGAGACGGCTATCATGGCGCTTATGTCCCTCATGCGCGATCTCTCCCGCGCCCGGTACGCCGCAGCCCAAAGCGCGCGGGTGGCGTGGTACATGGGCCAATATTTTCTGGCGCGGCGCATTTCCGGCCCTTTCGATCGCCCGGGCGAGCCGAAATTCCAGCCGCGCGCGCCCGCGGGCGATCCACAGCGCATTCGGGCGGCGTTCCTCGCCTTGTTCGCCAAGGACCGCGCCAATATCGAAGCCGGCCTTTATCCGGCGCCCCATGACCTCAAGCTCGACCGCGCGCTCGAGGCGCTGACGCACTCGGCGAATTTCTTCCGCGATCTGCCGCGCGTCGATCAACGCCGTCTGCACCGCAATGGCGTTGAAGTGCGTGCGGCGGCGCGGGAGGCCGGCGAGCGCTATCCGACCTACTACTTGCAGAACTTCCACTACCAAACCGGCGGCTGGCTCTCCGATGAAAGCGCCAAGCTCTACGACACGCAGGTGGAGATTCTCTTCGGCGGCGCCGCCGACGCCATGCGCCGCATCGCACTGGGCTCGTTGGCGCGCGCGATGCGAGGCACCGACCAGCGGCGCGTGAAACTCATCGACTTTGCCTGTGGAAACGGGCGCTTCCTCGAGCAGATCATGCATGCGTTCCCGCGTATGCCGGCTGCGGGGCTCGATCTCTCGCCGGCTTATTGCGCGAAAGCGCGTAAGCGCCTTGCGTCTTGGCCGCAGGTCGAGATCGTGACCGGCGCCGTGGAACAGACGCCGTTCGAAGACGCACGCTTCGAGGCGGCGACGTGCGTCTATCTGCTCCACGAATTGCCGCCCCGCGTGCGCCGCGAGGCCGCGCGCGAGATCGCACGGGTGTTGAAGCCAGGCGCGGTGTTCGTATTGGCGGATTCAGTCCAGACCGGCGACGCGCCCGATCTTGACCGCATGTTGGAGTATTTCCCGGTGGGCTTCCACGAACCCTATTACGGGTCGTACGTGGAGGAGGACATCGAGGCGCTGTTCGGCGAGGTGGGCTTGATGTTGGAGGAAACCGAACTCGCGTTCCTCACGAAAGTGATGCGCTTTCGAAAGCGGCCGTCTTGAGTTTGGACGCTTCACGATCAGTGAGCACAGTTGCGCTCGCGTCGACCGTTGCTACCCCGCCGTTCTCCTGCACCTTGGGCTCCGACAACCCCTCGTGCTCCACCCAATCGCTCGGGCCGCCGAGAAGGACTTCCGTCGCAACCGAATAGTCAACGGCCGCGACGAGCAGAGGCGCTGGCGTGAGATCGTGCAAAGTCAGGTCGTGTTGCGGCGGGGGCCTCAGCGCAGCGCGCTGCATGGACGGAACCTCCATGGCGTAGGCCTGTCCGCCTGGGTTCCAGTCCGGGCCGCCTGTGATGAGGTAGTCCATGCTGGCGACGGCGAACGCGAAAATGGCGGTGAACACCAACGTCGCGGTGAGGCGCTCGCGCAGCGGCGCTGAGGCGCGAACACGCTGAATGAAACCGAGGACTCTCGTGCGCCCGGTCGCGAACGCATCGACAAGCCGCCGGATGGGGAGGTTGGTCACTGGAAACATCCTCGAAGTGAGCCACCTTACGCCATTGGAGGGAATCTGTCCAAGCTAGGTTCCCCGTCAAAGATTGCATCTTCGCCACGATCTCTGTCGATCACCCGCCAGTTTGCCCTCGATGGCGAAGCATGGCGTCGGCAAGCACGCAGGCGGTCATGGCCTCCACGACGGGCGCGGCGCGAATGCCCACGCAAGGGTCATGGCGCCCGGTCGTCGACACCTCGGCGTCGCGGCCGAAGCGATCGACGGTCTGGCGCGGCGTGAGAATAGAAGAGGTCGGCTTGATCGCGACCCGCGCGACGATCGGCTGGCCGGTGGAGATACCCCCCAGGACGCCGCCCGCGTGGTTGGACAAAAAACGCGGCTTGCCGTCCGCGCCAGCGCGCATCTCGTCGGCGTTCTGGGCGCCGGTCAGCGCGGCGGCGGCGAATCCGGCGCCGATCTCGACGCCCTTCACTGCGTTGATGCTCATCAGCGCGCCGGCGAGTTCAGCGTCGAGCTTGCCGTAAATAGGCGAGCCCCATCCCGCTGGCGCGCCAACGGCTTCGACTTCGACAAGGGCGCCCAGCGAGTCGCCGTCCTTGCGCGTTTGGTCGAGCAGCGCTTCCCACCGTTTGGCCGCCGCCGCGTCCGGGCACCAAAAGGGATTGTTCTCCGTCTCGTCCCAGGACCACGCGGCGCGGTCGATCGCGTCGGCGCCGATTTGGATCACCGCCGCGCGGATCAGAATGTCCTCGCCAAGAACACGGCGCGCGATGGCGCCGGCGGCGACGCGCGCGGCGGTCTCGCGCGCCGAAGAGCGCCCGCCGCCGCGATAGTCGCGCAGGCCGTACTTGGCGTCGTAGACGTAGTCGGCGTGCCCGGGCCGGTAGAGGTCGCGAATGTCGCCGTAGTCCTTGCTGCGTTGATCGACATTCTCGATCAGCAGAGAGATCGGCGTGCCGGTTGTCAGCGGGCCTTCCGTGCGGTCGTCCTCGAATACGCCGGACAATATTCTGACCTCGTCGGGCTCGCGCCGCTGTGTCACGAAGCGGCTGGTCCCCGGCGCGCGCCGATTGAGCCAGTATTGAATGTCGGCGCCGCTGAGCGGCAGGCCGGGCGGGCAGCCGTCGACCACGCAGCCAAGCGCCGGCCCGTGGCTCTCGCCCCAGGTGGTGACGCGGAATAGGTGGCCGAAGGTGTTGTGGGACATGGGCGCCTCGCGTGCTTATATCCTCAGTCGAACAAAAGGGAGCACGATTCCGTGTCAGGGGACGATCTCATCCCGCCTTCGCCCATTTATGATCCGACCGGCGAGCCGCCGCCGGACGACGCCGCGCTATTCGCCGAGGGCGAGCCCTACGCTTTGTTCGAGCGCTGGTTCAAGGAGGCCAAGGAGAAGGAGCCGCACGACCCCAACGCCATGGCGCTGGCGACCGCCGACGCCGAGGGCTTTCCTGATGTGCGCATGGTGCTGCTCAAGGAGGTGAGCGCGCAGGGCTTCGTGTTCTACACCAACGCGCACAGCGCCAAGGGGCGGCAATTAGAGGTCAATGAGCGCGCGGCGCTCTGTTTCCACTGGAAGAGCCTGCGGCGGCAGGTGCGCGTGCGCGGCGTTGTCGAGCATGTGTCGGACGCGGAAGCCGATCTCTACTTCAAGAGCCGCGACCGCGGCGCGCGCATCGGTGCGTGGGCCAGCGAGCAGTCGCGACCGCTGCAGGATCGGTTCGCGTTGGAGAAACGCATCGCGGAATTCGCCGCCAAATTCGGCCTCGGCGACGTGCCGCGGCCGACACACTGGCGCGGATACCGTGTGACGCCGCTCGCCATCGAGTTTTGGCGCGACCGCCCATTCCGGCTGCACGATCGCCTCGTGTTCACGCGTTCGGCGGCCGCCGAAGCCTGGCGCAGGTCGCGGCTCTACCCCTAGAGCATTTTCCGACCGAAGTGGATGCCGGTTCGGCGTAAGAAAATGCGACCAAACAAAAACCTAGAGCCCCGATCCGTTCAATCGGATCGGAACAGGCTCTAGGAAACCCCAAGCAAGCGCTAAACATTTGCCAGTCGCGGGCTAGCCCGCTTAGATCGTTCCAACAAAATCCTAGGGAGGCGATCCGATGCTGGGGCTCATGCAGAACTGGCCGTTGACGGTCGACAAGATCCTCGACCACGCCAACGCCTGCTTCCCGCAACGCGAAGTGGTGACGCGCAGCGTCGATGGGCCCATCACGCGCTCGACCTATGGCGCCATCTGGCGCCGGGCCAAGCAAGTGACCAACGCGCTGCGCGCGGCCGACATCGCCCCGGGCGATCGCGTCGCAACCCTGGCCTGGAACACCGACAAGCACCTCGAAGCCTGGTACGGCGCGATGGGCATGGGCGCGGTCCTGCACACGGTCAATCCGCGCCTCTTCCCCGAGCAGATCGCTTGGATCATGAATCATGCCGAAGACAAGATTTTGCTCTTCGACACCACCTTCCTGCCGATCGTGGAGAAGGTCGCGCCGCTCTTGAGCACGGTGAAGACCTATGTCGCCTTCACTGACCGCGCGCACCTGCCGCAATCGAACCTGCCATTGGTCGCCTACGAGGACTTCATCGCGGGGCACTCCAGCGACGCCGCATGGGGAGGTTTCCAGGAAGATACTGCGTGCGGTCTCTGTTACACCTCGGGCACCACCGGCGATCCGAAGGGCGTGCTCTACTCGCATCGTGCCAACGTGATCCACGCCATGGCCGCCAACAGCGTCGATTGCTTTGGCGCGGGCGCCAACGACGTTGTGCTGCCCGTGGTGCCGATGTTCCACGCCAATGCCTGGGCAATCGCGTTCGTGGCGCCGATGTGCGGCGCCAAGTTGATCATGCCCGGGGCGAAGCTGGACGGCGCCAGCGTCTATGAGCTGCTGGAGACGGAGCGGGTCACGTTCACCGCCGCGGTGCCGACGGTATGGCTGATGTTGTTGAACCATCTGCGCGACAACAACCTGCGCCTGTCGACCTTGAAGCGTGTCGCGATTGGCGGCTCGGCGGTGCCCGAGGCGGTGCTGCGCGCGTTCGAGGACGATTACGGCGTCGAGGTCATCCATGCGTGGGGCATGACCGAGATGAGTCCGATCGGCACGATCGGGAAGCTCCTGCCTGAGACCGTTGCCGCGGATCACGAAACCCGCATCAAGACCAAACTCAAGCAAGGGCGCGCGCTGTTCACGGTGGAGATGAAGATCGTCGACGACGAGGGCGTCGAGAAGCCGCACGACGGCAAGGCGTTCGGCCGTTTGCTGGTGCGGGGCCCGGCGGTGGCGCGCGCTTACTTCAAGAGCGCAGGCGCGCGCAACGACAAGGGCGAGTGCATTGAGTCGGACGGCTTCTTCGATACCGGCGACNNGATCACCGACCGCGCCAAGGACGTAATCAAGTCGGGCGGTGAATGGATCAGCTCGATCGACATTGAAAATATCGCCGTGGGCGCCGAGGGCGTCGCTTGCGCGGCGGTGATCGGCGTGCGCCATCCAAAATGGGATGAGCGTCCCTTGTTGATCATTGAACCCAAGCCCGGCGCCAACCCCACGCGCGAGCAGCTGCTGGGATTCCTGCAAGGCAAGATCGCCAAGTGGTGGATGCCCGACGATGTCGCGCTCGTGGAAAAAATCCCAATCGGTGCGACTGGAAAGATCAACAAGCTGGCGCTGCGCGAGACCTTCAAGGACTACCAGCTGCCCTCAACGGGGGAGTAGACGCTCCCTCGCAAACGCGCGTCAGCGCGGGGGAGCGCCTACCAGACGAGCACGCTGCGCCAGCGCGTAAGATCGCGTCGGCGGATGGGCAGGGGAGCGGCATGGGCAAGTTTCGTGATTTTATCGTGCGGGCGGCGTTGACGCTCTCATTGCTTGTGCCGGTCTACTTCGCGGTGGCCGCGTTGGGCACGAAGTTCGGTCTGCTTGATTGGCGCATCGGCTTTGGGCTGATGACGTTCCGCTTCGGCATTTTCGTGTTCGCGGGGGCGGCGGCCTTTGCGTTGCTGGCGCTGTTGGTCGCGCTTGTGGCGCCGCCGCGGCGCGGCGTGTTCGCTGCGCTTCTGGCGCTGGCGATACCGGGCGCCGGCATGGGATACGGCGCCTACGTTCGCCAACAGGCGCAAGCCATCCCGCCGATCCACGACATCTCGACTGATCTCATCGATCCGCCCGCGTTCTCGCAAGCGGTGGTCGCGGCGCGCGCGGCGGTTCCTGGCGGCAACGATCTCGATCTGCTCAACAAGCGGACTGGCGACGGGCGCGCATTCGTCGACCTGCAACGAGAGGCTTATGGCGACATTCAACCGGTCTCGACGGCGCAATCGCCGCGCGCGGCGTTTGACGCCGCACTCGCCCTGGCTGAGACGCAAGGCTGGACGATTGCGCGCGCCGATGCAGCCGCCGGCGTGATCGAAGCGACGGCAACGACGTTTTGGTATGGGTTCACCGACGACATCGTCATTCGCGTACGTCCCGAGGGCGAGGGCGCTCGCGTCGACGCGCGTTCCGTCAGCCGGGTAGGGCGTTCCGATCTAGGCGCCAACGCGGCGCGACTGCGCCCTTATCTCGCCGAGCTGCGCGCGCGGCTTGCTTAGGCGACGCGCGCGCTCAATCGCGCAGTGCGTAAAGGCTGTCGACGCAGGGTGGTCCGCCCATGCACTCGACCTGGCCAAGCTCGACCAGGCGAATCATGTGCGCAAGGACGGAGTGGCACGCCGCCGGATGGAGGCGCTTGTCGACGTCGGCGTACATCTCGGTCACCATGTCCTTGATCAGTCTCTTGCCCGCGCGCAGTTGCGCCACGACCTGCCGCTCGCGCTCCAAGCGATGCTCCAGGTAG
The DNA here is from genome assembly GCA_002343395.1 of Hyphomonadaceae bacterium UBA2389. Taxonomy (GTDB): domain Bacteria; phylum Pseudomonadota; class Alphaproteobacteria; order Caulobacterales; family Aquidulcibacteraceae; genus Vitreimonas. Next base: position 6,501 of record DDSN01000125.1, read on the forward strand.
GCTTCCACGAAAGGACGCACCGCGCGAACCGGCGGGCCATGCGTGGGCCAGAGAATGTCGTAGTCGCGGTCACGCACCTTCGCGAGGCTCGCGAGATACGCCGACATATCGCCGTCCGGCGGCCCGATGATCGACGTCGACCAGCCCATGATGTGATCGCCGGGGAAAAACGCGTTCTCCTCGAGCAACGCATACGACATGTGGTTGACCGTGTGTCCAGGCGTGGCGACCGCTTCGATTGTCCAATTCGGACCCCTGAAAATCTCTCCGTCGCGCGCGCCGCAGGCCGGCTCGAAACCGTGATCGTCGGCGGCTTCCAAGCGCAGCGTGTCGCAGTCGCTCGGCTTGGAGGGCGTCTTGTCGCCGTACACCATCGCGCCCGTGCGCGCGGCCAGCGGTTCAGCGCCTGGGGAGTGATCCATATGGCGGTGGGTGATGAAGATATGGGTGATCGTCTCGCCATCGACGGCACGCAGGATCGCGTCGATGTGCTCGGGGTTGTCGGGGCCAGGATCGATGACCGCGACGTCGCCACGGCCGACGATGTAGACGCCGGTGCCCTTGTAGGTGAAAGGGCCAGGATTGTTCGCGACAAGCCGGCGGATCAGCGGCGAAACTTGCTGCGCCGTCTCGTACTCAAAATCCATCTCGCGCACGAACGGGATTTTCGAAGCCATGCCGCGTGGTCCTAACCTTCAGGCGCCGAGTACGAACGCCCGGAACGCGTCGCGGAGCATACGCGTGGCCTTGATTTTATCGGGCAGATTGAGCGCGATCGGCGGGCCCATGTCTGTCTTGTTGGCGTCGACAATGTACAGCTTCCCATCCCCGCGATCGCGCAGCACGTCCACTCCGCCCCAGTCGAGGCCGATCTCTCGTGTGAACGCGCTGATCTGATCCATCTCCGCCGTGCTGAACACCTCCTCGGGCGAGCGCAACAGCACTTCCGTGTTCGTGTTGAGGAAGCGCTTGGTTACTTGGCGCCGCTTCAGGAAAACGCAAACCGGCTTGCCGCCGATCGTGCAGGTGCGCAGGTCTTCCACCAAATTGAGATCCGCCGGCATGCGATTGTCGACCACACGCTGGTATGTTCGCCCCGGCGCTCGCGCGGTTGGGCACTGCACGATATGGCCGTCGTGTGCGGCGTTGATTTCGGATTTCTCGACCGCGGGCCCCGCATGCGTCGTGGGATCAATCACAAGCGCTTGTCCAAAGGCTGCTTCGCTGGCCTTCGCCACCGTCGTTTTCGAAACGTCGCGGCAGTTGAAGTTCACAAGTTTGACGTCGGACCTAAGGCGCGTTGGAGGGTCGTTTGGGCTGTAGGTGGCGTCCTCGAATTGCATCACGACATCCGCCTGCGCGGGGTCGGTCGTGAGCTTGGCGCCGGCGGCGCGCGCGACCGCCCAAATCAAGTACCAGGGACGGGCGCGTTCTGGCGTGAAGTGAATGCTGAAATGCGGCGTCAGCGGCTCGATGCGCTGCGCAGCGAAGAAGAAGCGAAACCACGCTGTGACTTGCTTAATCACCGACGGCGAGTAAGGCACCCGCGCGCCTGTCTTACGCACCGTCAGCCCGGTGAGGCCGAATTCGAAGTCCTTCAGCCAGACGCGGCCGGAGGTCTGAAACACGCGCTGGGATGCGTCCGTCATGGTTGACGCCTCCGCGGCCCGGCGCTTGCTACTCCTGTCGCGATGGCCACGGCGTTTACCCTCTGCCTGTTTGCGTTGGACCGCGTTCGCACAGTTCTGCTGGCGCTGTCCTTGATCGTTCTCATCAAGATCGTGTGGACGCTGATTACGGCCTAGCGAAGGCTAGGGTTTCGGCGCCAGCGTCGTTAGAGCGTCCCTCGCTCCCTCCAGATCATACCCCGCCCGCGCGGCCAGCATGATGATTTCATCCGGCTGGCGAACGCCCGCGAGCGCTTGCGCCATCGCCCACGCCATTATTGAGCGACGCCCGGTTCTGCAATAGGCGATCACAGGCCCTGTCGCCCCTTCCAGAAGGTCAGCGGTTTCGGCCACCACCCCGGGCGGGGGCGGCCCGACAAAGGCCAGGGTGTGGAAAGCGAGGCCCGCGGCCCGCGCGGCCTCCCGCATAATCTCATCGCTTGGCTGGCCGGGGTCCTCCCGCTCAGGCCGATTCTTAATCGCCAGGGTGAAGCCTTCCGCCGCGAGCCGCGCGAAATCGGCCGGATCGAGTTGGCCTGCGACAGCGAAGGTCGGGGTGACGTGTCGGATGTCGGACATGCCGCGCCACGTTGACACGGCTTTACAGGGAAGCAAGGTTCCGCCGCGTCGCCGGTTCGGCCTGTCAGGACGTTGGAATGCTCGCCCAAGCCATCCGCCGGCTCATCTTCGCCGTTCCGACGCTTCTCGCCATCGTCGCCGCGGCGTTCGTGCTTATGCACGCCGCGCCCGGAGGGCCGTTCACCAAGGAACGGCAGATGCCACCGGAAATTGAGCGCCGGCTTGTGGAGAAATATGGCCTGGACCTGCCGGTGGAGCAGCAGCTGCTGAACTATCTCGGCGACTTGGCGCGAGGCGACCTGGGCCCCTCGATGACCTACAAGGACAAGGACGTTCTCGACATTATCGCCGAGGGCGCGCCCACCAGCGCTATCCTGGGCCTGAGCGCCATGGCGCTGGCCCTCCTGGTTGGCGGGGCGCTCGGCGTCATGGCCGCGCTGCGGCAAAACCGCGCCCAGGACTATGCGGTCATGGCGCTTGCGATCGCGGGGGTGTGCCTGCCGCCCCTTGTCGTGGGGCCGATCATGCAGCTCTTCTTCGGCGTGCAGTGGGGATTGTTGCCCTCGCAAGGGCTGCACCGTGACGAGTTCGGCTTGGTGTATTTGCTGCTGCCCGTGGTGACGCTGGCGCTGCCGCTGATCGCGATCGTTTCGAGACTGATGCGCGCCAGCATGATTGAAGCGCTGCGCTCCAACGCGATCCGCACCGCGCGCGCGAAGGGACTGCCGGAAGCGCAGGTAGTCTTGCGCCACGCCTTGCCGATCGCCTTGCTGCCGATCGTCTCTTACGCGGGACCGGCGTTGGCGGGGGTCATGGCCGGCTCGTTCGTAATTGAAACGGTGTTTCAGTTGCCGGGCGTCGGCAAGCAGTTCGTTCTCGCCGCCCAGCAGCGCGACTACACGCTCGTCATGGGGGTCGTGCTGATGTACTCGTTCCTGATCATCATGCTCAACCTCGCCGCGGACCTGCTCTATCGCGTGCTCGATCCCAGGTCCCGAACCGCATGAGCGACGTGCTTTTAGACGATGCGCCGACGCCGGCGCCGACCAAGGGGCGGTCGCTGTGGGACGACGCGCGCCGGCGCCTGATGCGCAACCCGGCCACGGTCGTCAGTCTCTATGTTGTTGCGCTGCTGGTGTTGCTGGCGGCGTTCGGCCCGGTGTTGTGGATCCACCAGTACGACACGATTTTCCGCGACCGCGTGGCGATCGCGCCGACGCTTGAGAATTTGCATCTGTTCGGCACCGACACGGAAGGGCGCGACATGGTCGCGCGCACGCTGCTTGGCCTTCGCATTTCGCTGCTGGTCGGCCTGGCGGCCACCGCCGTGGCGCTGACCATCGGCGTGGTATGGGGCGCGATCGCGGGCTTCATCGGCGGCTGGCTCGACGATCTGATGATGCGGTTTGTCGACGTGCTCTACGCGATCCCGTTCGTGTTCTTCGTCATCGTGCTGATGACCGTGATCGATACTCCCGATCCCTTCGTTAAGCTGATGTGGATATTCGTCGCGATTGGCGCCGTCGAATGGCTGACGATGTCGCGCATCGTTCGCGGCCAGACGATCGCGTTGCGCAAGCGCGAGTTCGTGGAGGCGGCCCGCGCCGCCGGCGCCTCGCCGCTGCAAATCGTGTTTCGCCATATCGTGCCGAACGTGCTGGGACCGGTCGTCATTTTCGCGACGCTGAACATCCCCGTGATCATTTTGGCGGAGAGCTTCCTCTCCTTCATCGGATTAGGCGTTCAAGAGCCGCTCACCTCGCTCGGCCGGCTCATTTCCGACGGCGCGCGTCAGATGATCAACGCCCCCTGGATGCTGATTGTTCCAGCGCTGACCATGTTGTTGACGCTGCTCGCGCTCAACTTCCTCGGCGACGGCTTGCGCGACGCGCTCGACCCCAAGGAGCGCTAGCGCGCTATTGCGTGCGCCGCACCCTGAGCGCGGGGCCGCCGGCGCGCACTGACATGAGGAAGCTGCCGAGCGTCGCCCGCCGAATGGTCACCGCGCCGCCGGCGCGCGCGTTGCGCGGGCTCTCATTGTCGATCTGGGTCCAGACCTGTCCATTCGTCATCGTGAATGTCGCGGTGCCGTCGCGGCGCATGGCGACGCGCTCGATAACGAGCTCCATCTCGGCGACTTCCTCGATCACGGGGCGTGCGCTGTTTTCGCTGTCACCGCCGCGGAACAAGCGCCCGAGACTGGGCAGGGAGAACCCAAAAGCGTCGCGTTCGAGCTCTTGCGCCTGCTGACGATCCACGGCGACGAGATTGCCGGTGGACTGCGCCTCGCGCAGGCGCCCGACCGCGGCGTCGTAGCAGGCGAGGCGCGCCGCTTCCTCGGTGACCGAGGCGCAGGCATAGACCTGATCCAGGACCCCCGGCGATTGTTCAGGGGTCTGCGCCATGGCCCCGGTGCAGATTGCGATGAACCCAAGGCTGGTCAAGACGATGCGCATAAACTCCCCTCCCGTAGCAGGCCGGATCAATTTAGAGTGGGGATTGGATTTGTCAGCTGGCATCGGCGCCAGACCGCGCGGGAGAGGAATATGGCGTTTTGGACAAGCCGGCGCAGTCTGCTCGCGGGGGCTGGCGGCTTAACTGCCTCGGCGTCGCTCGCTGGGTGCGCCAACGGGCGCATCGTCGGGTTCGACAAGGCGCGCCGCAGCCTCGATATCGCCAACTCCAGCGAACCTTTGTCATTGGACCCACACAAGGCGAGCGGCTCCTGGGAAAACAACATTCTGGGGAACATGTTCATCGGCCTCACCACCGAGGACGGGCAGGCGCGCCCGGTTCCCGGCATGGCCGAGCGCTGGGAGGTCAGCGATGACGGGTTGACCTGGACCTTCTCGCTGCGTCGCGCGACTTGGTCGGACGGCGAGGCCTGCGACGCGCACGATTTCGAGTACGCGTTCCGGCGTATCCTCAACCCGGAAAATCTCGCCGAATATGCGTCGATCTTGTACGTCATCAAGAATGCGCAGGCGGTGAATGCTGGCGAACTGCCGCCCGAGCGGGTGGGCGTGCGCGCCATTGACGATCTGACGCTCGAGATTCAGGTGGAGCACCCGGCGCCCTACCTTCCGCAAATTCTGAAACACTACACCGCTTACCCCGTGCCCAAGCATGTCGTGGAAGAGCATGGCGACGACTGGGTTCATCCAGACAACATCGTTGTGAACGGCCCGTTCAAGCTGCTGCGCTGGTGGTCGAACTACATTGTCCATCTTGATCGCAATCCGTCGTTTTTCGACAACGAGAACGTCGTTCTGGAGCACCTCTATTTTTATCCCGCCAATGACGTGAACGCTGCGGCGCGCAAGGTTATGAGTCGCGAGGCAGGCTGGTCGACACGGTTCCCGTCAAACCAGGTTGCGCAATTGCGCACCGCGTTGCCAGGCTTTGTGCGCGTGGCGCCGTATCTCACCGTGAACTATTTCTCCTTCAACCTGACGCGTCCGCCGTTCAATGACGTGCGCGTGCGGCAGGCGCTGGCGATGGCTTACGATCGAGAGTTCGTGGCGTCGCAGATTTACAAAACCGGCGAGCGCCCGGCCTATGCGTTCGTCGCCCCCGGCATCGCCGACTATCCGGGGACCGCGCGGTATCGTTGGGCGGACACGCCCGTCGAGGAGCGCAAACGCGAGGCGGAGCGGCTGCTGCGCGCGGCGGGGTTCGGTCCGAACAATCCGCTGCGGTTCGCATTTTCTCATCGCAACACCAGCGACAACCCGCGCGTCGCGGTTGTCGCGCAGAACGACTGGCGATCAATCGCGCCATGGGTGATCGTCGAGCTTCAAGGCGTCGAGACGCAGGTGCATTACGCCAACTTGCGGGCGAAGAACTTTGAAGTCGGCGACGGCGGCTGGATCGCCGATTACAACGACGCGAAGACTTATCTGTATCTCATGGAGACGCGCACGGGGCCGCAGAACTATCCGGGGTATTCAAATGCGGAATACGACCGGCTGATGCACGAGAGCGATTTCGTGGTCGACGCCGCGGAGCGCGCCGCGATGATGCTTCAGGCCGAGCAACTCATGCTTGACGAGGCGCCGATCTGCACAAGCGTCGTCATCAACTCGCTCAATCTCGTCCACCCCGATCTCACCGGCTTCGAGGACAATCTCGAAGACATTCACCGCGCCCGCTGGTTCGGCATCAAAGCCTAAAACGGCCCGCCCGCCTCGGCGGCGCCGATCGCCTTGATAGCGAAGGCGTAGTCGTGGGCGATTTCGCGCAAATAATCGAAGCGGCCAGCCGCGCCGGCGTGACCGGCGCTCATGTTCATCTTGAGCAGGATCGGGCGGGTGCTGGTCGTGTGCGGCCTGAGCTTGGCGGCCCACTTCGCCGGCTCCCAATAGGTGACGCGCGGGTCGGTCAGCCCGCCCGTCGAAAGCACGGCCGGATACGCTTTCGGCGTGATGTTGGAGTAGGGGCAGTACGACGCAATGTAGTCGCAGGCTGCTTCGTCCTCGAGCGGGTTTCCCCATTCCGGCCATTCGGGCGGCGTCAGCGGCAGGGATGTGTCGCTCATCGTGTTCAGCACGTCGATGAACGGCACTCCGCCAATGACGCCCGCCCACAGTTCAGGATTCATATTGGTGACGGCGCCCATGAGCAGGCCGCCCGCGGAGCGTCCCTCGCAAACGATGTGGCCAGGGCGCGTGTAACCGCGGGCGATGAGTTCATCCGCGCAGGCGACGAAATCGGTGAAGGTATTGCGCTTGTTGAAGCGCCGCCCGTCCTGGAACCAGTCAAAGCCCATCTCGGAGCCGCCGCGCACGTGGGCGATCGCGTAGATCCAGCCGCGATCGACGAGGCTGAAGCGACGGATCGAAAAGTCGGCGTCCATGGAGATTCCGTATGAACCATAGCCGTAGAGGTAGAGCGGCGCGCTGCGATCGATTGGCGTGCCGCGTTTCATCAGCAGGGTGATGGGCACGCGCCGTCCGTCGACCGCGGTCGCGAAAAGGCGCTGCGCTATATAGTCCGCCGGATTGTGACCGGATGGAATCTCAAGCTGCTTGCGCAACACGCGTGTGCGCGCGGTCATGTCGTAGTCGAACCATTGCGGAGGCGTCGTAGGCGAGTCGTACACATAGCGATGAATAGGCGTGTCCCATTCATAACCGCCCGCCAGTTCGAGGTTGAAGGCTTCTTCGTCGAGCGCGATCGCGTGTTCGTCGCCGGCGACATGACGGACAACGATGCGCGGCAGGGCGTTCTCGCGCTCGGCGCGCACAAGATAGTCCTTGGTGGCGCTGAGGCTCAGAACGTAACGGCCTGCTTGGTGCGGCAGGAACTCGCGCCAATGCGCGCGCGCCGTGGCGCTGGGCGCGCAGGTCATTACCTTGAAGTCGACGGCGCCGTCCGCGTTGGTGAGGACGTACCACTGCCCGTTCCAATGGGTAGGGGTGTACAGGAGATCCGTCTCGCGCGCGCTGAAAAGGGTTGGCCGTGCGGTCGGCGTACGCGCTGGGATGGTGTGAAACTCCGACTGGCTGCCGTTGCCCGCCGAAATCACGATGAACTCGCGGCTTTCGCTCACGTGGACGCCGAGAAAGAACCCGTCGTCCGGTTCGTCATAGACAAGCACGTCCTCGCCGCCCGCCGCCGGTCTGCGGAAGACCTTGGCTGGCCGTCCGTTGTCATCGCGGTACACCCAGAAAATGTGTTGTGAGTCCGGACTCCAGCAAAAGTCGCCAGTGCAGTCTTGAATGCGGTTCGACAGCAGCGCGCCGGTGGCGATGTCGAAAATCTCGATGGTGTAGATTTCCGAGCCTTGGTTGTCGGCGGCGTATGCGAAGAGCGCGTGGTCTGGCGAATGTTCGGTGGCGACGACCTTGTAGAAGGCTTCGCCCGCGGCGCGCTCGTTGACGTCAAACAAGACTTGTTCCGGGCCGTCCTGACCCCGCGGGCGACGCACGTATCTCGGATACTGAGCGCCAGTTTCGAAACGACGATAATACTCCCAGGGCCCGTCGGGCGTCGGCACGGAGGAGTCGTCCTCCTTCGTGCGGCCGCGCATCTCCTGATAAAGGCGCTCCTGCAAGGCCGCAGTCGGCGCCATCACCGCTTCGCGATACGCATTCTCTTCATCGAGATAGGCGCGTACGTCCGCGCGCAACGCCGTGGGGTCGCGCATGACCTGTTGCCAGTTTTCGTCTTTCAGCCACGCGTAATTATCAATGCGCGTGCGCCCCAATTGCGTGATCGTCTTCGGCTCGATGCGAGCGACGGGCGGTTGCGGAGTTTCGGTCATGGAGCGTTCCGTTGAAGCGCAGGCGGGGAGGATGGCGGCGGCGCTGGCGAGCAGCAGGTCGCGACGATTCACGTTAGCCGCATCAGCAAGGCGGTGGCGTCATCGCTTTTCTTGAAGCGGGGATGTCTGTCGCCGCCGGCGTCGGCGTTCTCGATGGCGCGCAGTTCGCGTCCCAGTTCCTGCAACCCCTTGGTCAGCGCCGCTTGCACCAACTCCCCCGCGCTGTAGACGCGGTAGCGATCGGTCAGAGCCGAGAAGCCGTCGGTCATGAACAGGATGTGCGCCGGACGGGCGAGCGTCCAGGAAAAGGCGCGCGCGTAATCGGCGCAAGCGGGATCGAGGCAGAACGTCCAGCGCGATCCGGGACGGTTCAGGTCGGCGCGCATGCGCCGCAACATCTCGATCGTGTCGGTGCGGTGGAGGAGCGGCTTGTCCTTGTCGGTTTGGCGGGACGCAAGCGCGGTTTCATCGTCGGCCGCGTCGTTTGGGCCGCCGGCGTGGAAAGCGGCGCCGGCCGCGTCCAACGCGAAGATGCGGCTGTCTCCCAAGTCGCGCCCGTGAAGACCGCCGGGGGTCTCCTCGGCAATCAGCAGCGAGGATATCGGCGACTGCCAACGCTCGAACGCGGTCCCGCCGGTGATCGCGCCAAAGGCGCTGCTCGCGGCCATGCTCGCGGTCCGGATCGCGCCTTGAATGTCATGCGCGGCCGCGACGTGGAGCTGATCGCTTGCAAAGTGAGCGAGCCAGCTTGCGTCCGACGCAGCCTTCGAAAGCGGCGCGTCGTGCAGGTCGGTCGCGCCGTCAAGAACCCATGCGCGCGCGCCAGCGAAGCCAAGCACGTCATCGTTCTGCTTGCCGCGATCGCCCGCGAGGGAGATCGCCTCGACAAAGGTGAGCATTAGGCGGGGTAGATCAGGCTGATGTTCTCGGCGACGCAGGCGGGCCGATCCTGTCCTTCGATCTCGATCTTGCACTCGTTGACGACTTGGTAGGCGCCGGCGCGCATCTCGCACGACAGCATCTTCACCCGCATGCGGACGCGGGCGCCGACCGGCACGACATTGGTGAAGCGAACCTTGTTGGACCCGTAGTTCACGCCGCGCGCCACCCCCTGGTACTGGATGATGTTCTTGGCCAGAAACGGGATCAGGGAAACGATCAGAAACCCGTGCGCGATCGGCGCGCCGAGTTCCTTGGTCGCGCGCTCGACATCGACATGGATCCACTGATGGTCGCCGGTGGCGTCGGCGAACCGGTTGACGCGATCCTGCGTGATTTCAAGCCAGTCCGAGACGCCGACCTCTTGGCCGATCAGGCTCTGGATTTCAGAAAGCGGCATTTCGCGCATGGGACGTTCTCCTGGGAGCTTGTGACTAAAGCCGCGCGCTCCGGTTGTCGAGTTGCCGAGCCACGCGACGCAGGCTAAGCCCCCGGCCCATGTCCCTCGACCCTGTCGCGCCCGGAACGCTGGCGCTCGCTGAAGAATTCGGCCTCTCCAAGGACGAGTACCAGCTCATCCTCGCAAAGCTCGGCCGCACGCCGAATGTCACCGAACTGGGCATCTTCTCGGTGATGTGGAGCGAGCATTGTTCCTACAAATCCACCCGCGTGCATTTGGCGAAATTCCCCACCAAAGCGCCGCACGTGATTTACGGCCCGGGTGAGAACGCGGGCGCGATCGACATTGGCGGCGGCTTGGCGGCCATCTTCAAGATGGAGAGCCACAACCATCCGAGCTTCATTGAGCCTTATCAAGGGGCGGCTACCGGCGTCGGCGGGATTTTGCGCGATGTGTTCACCATGGGCGCGCGGCCCGTCGCGCTCATGAACGCGCTGCGCTTTGGCGCGCCCGAACACCCGAAAACGCGCCGCCTTGTCGACGGCGTCGTCTCCGGCATCGCGGGGTACGGCAATTGCGTCGGCGTGCCCACGGTGGGCGGCGAAACCAATTTCGACGCGCGCTACAACGGCAACATTCTCGTCAACGTCTTCTGCCTGGGAATCGCGCCGCGCGACCGAATTTTCACCAGCGCGGCCAAGGGGGCGGGCAATCCGGTCGTCTATGTCGGCGCCAAAACCGGCCGTGACGGCATTCATGGCGCGACAATGGCCAGCGCTGAGTTCAGCGACGACAGCGAGGCCCAGCGGCCGACCGTGCAAGTGGGCGATCCGTTCCTTGAGAAGCTGCTGATTGAAGCATGCCTCGAACTGATGGCCACGGACGCGATCATCGGCATTCAGGACATGGGCGCGGCGGGGCTTACATCGTCCTCGGTTGAGATGGCGTCGAAAGGCGAGGCGGGCATCGAGCTTGATCTCGACAAGGTTCCCGCGCGCGAAGAGGGCATGACGCCTTACGAATTCATGCTGAGCGAAAGCCAGGAGCGCATGCTCATGGTGCTGAAGCCGGGGCGCGAGCCGGAAGCCAAGCGCATCTTTGACAAATGGGGCTTGGACGCCGCGGTGATCGGCGTCACCACCGACACCGGACGTCTCGCGCTGCGCTGGCATGGCGACATCGTTTGCGACCTGCCGCTCGGACCGTTGGCGGACGAGGCGCCGAAATACGAACGCCCGTATGTGCAGCCGCTGAAAGCGATCCCGCTGACGCACGCGGAAGAGGCGCGGCTGGTGAGCGACTATCCGGGTTTCGCGGCGTCGATCGCCAAGCTCATGGCGTCGCCCGACATGGCGTCGAAACGCTGGATTTGGGAGCAGTACGATCGCCACGTCATGGGCGACACCGTCGCGGATTCCGGCAGCGATGCGGCCATTGTTCGCCTTTACGGAACGCCGCGCGCGCTGGCGATGACCTGTGATGTGACCCCGCGCTATGTCGAGGCGGACGCCTACGAAGGCGGCAAGCAGGCCGTCGCCGAGGCGTGGCGCAATCTCACGGCGGTGGGCGCCAAGCCGCTCGCGGTCACGGACAATCTCAATTTTGGCAACCCGCAGCGGCCCGAAATCATGGGCCAGATCGTGGAGGCCATCGAAGGCATGGCGGAAGCCTGCCGCGCGCTGGCGTTTCCGGTGATCAGCGGCAATGTGAGCCTGTACAATGAAACCAACGGCCAGGCGATTTTGCCGACGCCCGCCATCGGCGGCGTGGGCGTCATCGACAATCTGGAACGGCGCGCGACGGCGGATGCGCTGAAGTCAGGCGACGTGGTCGTGCTTGTCGGCGATGCCGACGGGCACTTGGGGCAAAGCCTCTACGCGCGCGAACTGTTCGGCTTTGGTGGCGCGGCGCCCAAGGTTGACTTGACGTTGGAAAAGAAAAACGGCGATTTCGTTCGGGCGCTGATAGCGGACGGCCTTGTCCGCGCGGCGCACGACTTGTCGGACGGCGGTTTGGCGAGCGCGGCGGCGGAGATGGCGCTCAGCGCGGATGTGGGCGTAAAGCTCGGCTATCAAGGCGACCTGTCGGACGCGGCGTTCCTTTATGGCGAGGATCAGGCGCGCTACCTGGTCGCGCTGCGGCCCGAGGCGCTGCAAACTTTGGAACGGCGCGCGCGCGAAGCGGGCGTCAGCTTCCTTGTAGTCGGCGAGGCGGAGGGGCGCGACCTGTCCTACATCGGCGCCGCGGGTAACCGCGAAAGCCTTTCGCTCGAAGACCTACGCAAAGCGCATGAGGGTTGGTTGCCTGCCTATATGAAGGCGGCGCACTGACCTTCGTTGGAGGGCTCATGCCCCAGTTTGACTATGATCTGTTCGTGATCGGCGCCGGCTCCGGGGGCGTGCGCGCCGCCCGGTTGGCGTCGGCGAGGGCCGGCAAACGCGTCGCCATCGCCGAGCAACAAGAGATTGGCGGCACCTGCGTGATCCGCGGCTGCGTGCCGAAGAAGCTCTTGGTGTATGGCGCTGAGTTCGGACAGTCGCTCCGCGACGCGCGGGGTTTTGGCTGGACGATCGAGGGCGCGCATTTCGACTGGCCAAGTTTGCGCGACGCCGTGCAGCGGGAGGTGGCGCGCCTTTCCGGCCTCTATCGGCAAAATCTCGAAAAAGCCGGCGTCGAAATACGCGAGGATCGCGCCGTCGTCGTTGGACCTCATGCGGTTCGCCTCAGCCGAAGTGGGCGCACGGTCAGCGCGGAGCGCATTTTGATCGCCACGGGCGGTCACACGTGGCGTCCTGAGGAAACCCCCGGCCAAGAGCTGGGCATAACATCAACAGATGCGTTCCTGCTTGAGGAGCTGCCGCGCAGCGTCGTCATCGCCGGCGGCGGCTACATCGCCTGTGAGTTCGCCACGATCTTTTCCGGCCTGGGCGTTGAAACCACGATCGTCTATCGCGGCGACCAGATTTTGCGCGGCTTTGACCGTGACGTGCGCGCGCACGTGCAAGCCGATCTTGAGCGCACGGGCGTGCGCGTCATTTGTGGCGCCGTCGTCGATGCGGTCGAGGCGATGCCTGAACGCCGCAAGCGGATCGTTTTGTCAAACGCGCTTCGTCTGGAGGCCGACCATTTGTTGTGGGCAGTCGGCAGGACGCCAAACACCGGCGGATTAGGGCTGAACGATGTTGGCGTCGCGATGCGCGCCAACGGTGCGGTGATCGTTGACGCGTTTTCGCGCACGAATGTTCCTTCGATCTTTGCCGTCGGCGACGTGACCGATCGCATCAACTTGACGCCCGTCGCCATTCGCGAAGCGGTCGCGTTCGTCGAGACGGAATTCATGGGCAGGCCGACCGCGATGGATCACGCTGACATAGCCTCGGCCGTATTCTCGCGTCCGCCCGTGGGCGCTGTCGGTCTCACCGAGGAAGACGCGCGCGCGAGCGGGCGCAAGCTCAAGATATTTCGCACCGCGTTTCGGCCGATGAAGCACATCCTCGCCGGCAACGAGCAGCGCGTGCTCATGAAACTGGTCGTCGATTGCGCCGACGACCGCGTGCTCGGCGTCCATATCGCCGGCGTGGATGCGCCCGAGATGATCCAGTTGGCGGCCGTGGCCGTGAAGGCGCGGCTGACCAAGGCGCAGTGGGACGCCGCCTGCGCGGTCCATCCCACCGGCGCGGAAGAGCTGGTTTTGATGGGGGAGCCGGTAACCGACGACAATGGGGCGGGGCATGAGTCGTCTGCGGGGTGTGTGTGAGACCAAAAGGCGCGCCTCTGCAGGCTTCTCCGAGCCGGTCTTGCCTCGCCGGGTTTCCACCCCTAACAGGGGCGAAGCGAGCCCGTAGCTCAGTCGGTAGAGCATCTGACTTTTAATCAGGGGGTCGCGGGTTCGAATCCCGCCGGGCTCACCAATATTTTCAATAAGTTACAGGATCTTCCTCTTCCCAGGTCGGGGCATTTTTGCTCTTAGGTCACAAATAGGTCACAAAAAACGACCGTAGAACGAAACCAAAAGAACCCGAAGGAAACAGGGCGATACGTTCTTCACAGCGGCGACTCTCCACCCATTCGAAAGGGAAGGAGGCGGCGGCGCTCACCGCTCCAGCCCCGGCCCGCGCGCGATCTTCAGCGCCTTGTCTGGTCCAAGCTCGAGCTTTTGGCCGACGTTGAGGTCCACGCCGCGTGGCGCGGGCGCCAGGGTAACCGCGTCCCAGCGCTCCAGTGCAACGTGCGGCTTGCCGCCGATCTCGCGCATGCCGCGCACTTGCCAGCTCTGCTCGTAGGTGATCTCTTTCTGAAACGGCTTGCCGGTCTCGCGCGAGAGGTTTTCGCCAGCGCGGTCGAGGTCGCGCTCATACTGGCGTCCACGCACCAGCTGACGACGAATGTCGAGATGCGCTTCGAGAGCGTCGAGTTGCTGCTCCCAGCCTGGCGCAAAGCGGACGCGCCCGCGGCCTGAGCGCTCGGCGAGGCCCAGGCGCATCAATTCGTCCGCGCGTGCGCGCACCCTGCGGGCGAGGTCCGGATCGTCGATATGGCGGCTAAGGTCATTGAGCCGCGCTTCGCGGTTCACATCGAGCCGATCGGCGATGAAGCGATCCAGCCGGGTGGGGCCATGGCGGCGGACTTCGCGGTCGAGCGCCAGACGCTCGTCGTCACGGGAGCGCGGACCGACGCGCTCGGTGGCTACGTCTCGGGCGATCTCGCGGAAGTGATGGCGCACGAAGTCGCGCGGCAATCCAAGCGCGCGCCCGTTAGCGAGGCGCCCGCGCAGGACGATGTGGGTGTGTGGATTGTCGGTGTCCCAATGGTCCACCGCCACCCATTCCAGCGGCCCGCGCTGCAGCACGGTCTCCGCGCGCCCCATCACCTCGCGCGTGTAGGACCGAAGCTCCTCAATCTGCCCACCGTTCTCAGGCGCCAGGATCACCCGGAAATGGCGGGCGTCGGCGCGCGACCATTCCGCCATCCGCGCGCCGCCATCCACGCCGTTGTGGCTGGAATCATAAAAGCCGAGTTCGGCCTCGCGTGAAAGGTAACGGGAATGGCGATCGGCGCGCTCGGCTTCGAGGTGCTGTTCCGGTTCCCGATCGCAGCCATCGCCTTCGCGCCCCTCATCGCGGCCTACATCGTCGCGGGCGATGTAGCGCCCATGCGCGCGCAGGGCCGCGCCCCCGCCGCCGGCATTGGAGAAATAGTGCACCTTGACGATGGCGCGCTGGCGCGGATCGGAACCGTGGGAAACAAAGGCCGCGCGGCAGGCGGTTTGTTGGGAGCGGCCAAAGCGCTTGATGCGCCCGAGCCTCTTGTCCATTGCGCGCGACAAGCTTGGGGTTGCTCCGCCATTGCTGCCACGCCCTTTTCCGCTGCTCATACGCGGCTCGAACACATCCTCGAAACGCAACAAGACGCCGTCCTTGGGTCCGTCTGTGGAGCTTTGTCCCATCAAATCCGCCCTTTCACCACACCCTATTGCGCACCCTACATGCGCCCTGTCCGCGCTGCCGATACCCTGCGAAATCTTCAGCGATAGCAACGTCAAACCGAGCAAAGCGAGGTGGTTTATCTTGCCTTAGCACCTTACTTTGCTGACCGCGATCTTATCACGCTCCTTGCCGACGATGAAGCGATGCACGACCAACGGAAACAAGAAACCAGCGCACATGTGGAGCTTCAATGGCTGTTCGCGCCGCGTTTGCCATCATGCTCAACGCCCGCGATCTGCTCACGACCTGCGCGCGCGACCCGTTTGCGACCCGCGGCTCACTACCGGAACGACCGCGCACGACCTGTGGCGCAAGGTGCGAGGCGTTGTGTCATGCTTTTTCGCGCCGTTTCAATCAATCTCGCTGCCCATGGCGCACCCTACTGTGAGGTGTGGGTGCGTGCGCGTTGTTGCCGGAAGATGCCGCACGTTGCCGCGTGATGGACACTCGCGCTTGTGCGGCGAATCGCATTGGTGGCGCTCTCAACCTTTGGAGAATGCGCGCGACAGCAAGCTTGCGTTCCGTAGGCTGTTGCACAAAGAGGGCAATCGCCATGTCGCGCATGGGCATCACCGTCTACCTGCCGCCTGAGCTTGAGAGCCAGGTGCTGCGCATCGCCAAATCGCGCAACCTCTCGGCCTCCGGCATCATCGCCAATGCGGTCAAGACCTTGTTCGCCGAAAATCCCAATGGCGTGCCTGATGGCGTCACCCGCCAGCTCGCGCGCATCGAATCCCGCCTCGATAAAGTGATGCGCGACAATGCGATCCTGAAGGAAGCGCTCTTCTTCTATGTGCGGGTTTGGCTTGAATACAATCCAAAGCTCGATGAGGAAGAGGCGGAGATAAACGCCGCTTCCGACCAGGCGCGGTTCGAACTCTATCTCGACTATGTGCGCCGGGGGCTGGAGCCACGCGGCTCGGTCGCGGGCGATTGGGAGGGGCAATTCGCGCAGGCGTTTGCGGAGGTGCGGCGATGAACCTGCGATCGAAGCGCCAGCGCGGGGCGAGCGAGCCGGTTGATCCCAAACAACAGGATTTGTTTGCGGGCCTTGCGGCCGCGGCGGCGTCGGCCCCGTCAGAGATGTTTGCGGCGGCATCCTTGTCCGAGTTTACGAAGGCGCCGCCGTCAGCAGTGTTTCCGGTTGTGGGTAGCAACGAAATCGCGGCGCCGATCCGGCGCACAAAATCGCCAGTGAGGACAAAGCCGCGCCGCTCGCGCTATCCAGAAGCAAGCGCGAGCGGCAAAGCGAAATCGGCGCCTGTCCAGCCCGCCCCGCCTACGTTCGGCGCCGACGATTGGTGGACCACCCGCGCGGTCTGCGGTTTCCTCAAAATCGGGCGCAAGGCGCTCTGGAACATGCGGCGCGATCCCGCGTGTGATTTTCCCGCGCCCGTCGATGCCGTCGGCCATCGCCACCTCTACGTCGCCGCCGAAGTGCGCGCCTGGATGGACGCGCATCGTGAAGGCGCGCGTCAACGCGACCAGGATCGCCGGCAGGCGCTGGCGCAGTTTTCATCGCGATCCTCGTGAGAAATCCGAGCGGGTCACAAACTCGTCGCGGGACCAGGTTAGGACGCTTCAAGCGCGCTGGCTCTTGGTGCCGGTACCCTCAAGCCTTGTCATGGTGATGATTTGTCTATCGGAGCATCATTGTTGAGCGTTGTTGGACGCCGGTAGCGCGCGCCGAACCCATGCTGGGCTGGCGTCGAACAACGCTCAAGGAACGAAACCGCGGGCCGCCGCGAGGCTTATGGGGATTCAAGCGCTGCGATTGGGGTGGGTGCGTGTACGCATGTCGCCGCCGCGGCCGGCGATCCTGTCGGGAGCGTCGGTTTGAGCACGCATGTCATCGCCATTGTGGCGATGTGGGCTCGCCGCGAGCGCAGCGGCGGTGATTTTGCGCACGCGAGACAAGGCGGCCTCGACCGCGTTCTGCGGGTTGAAACGATGATCGCGGTGATGCGATAGCCGCGCATGAACCTCATGAGCTGTCCCTCCGCGGCGCGACCGGCGCGCAGGTCCAGGATTTGGGCGCGTCGCCACGCTCGAAGGTTTCGACCAGGATCATGCGTCCGCCGCAGCAGACGCACGGCGTCGGCTGCTTTGTATCCTCGGTGGGCGCGTCAGGCGCGACGTCGCGGGGCTCGGCCGGAGCTCCTCCGGCATCAGCGGCGAGAGCTTCGCCAAGCGGCTCTTGCCGCCTTCGCTCTCCTCGATCCGCAGCACCATGCGCGCGCTGTCAATGTCGGTGGTCTTGAGCGAGACCACCTCGCTGGCGCGCAGGCCCGCGCTGTAGGCGACGCTCAGAGCGCAACGGATTTGCGCCCTGAGGCCGCGTCGATGAGGCGGACCACCTCTTCCGGCGTGAGCACTTGGCGCAACTTGCGCGGCTCATGCGTGAGCGGGATCATCAGCGTCACTCTGTAAAAGAAGCGCAAGGCGGTCATCGCCTGATTGACGTAACCGGCCTTGCAGCCCGACTGGACCAGGTGCAGCTGGTATTGGCGCACGTGCTCGTAGTCGAGTTGGTCGGGCGAGGCGGTGAAATGCTGGGCGTACTTGGCGACCACGCTGACGTAAAACGCTTGCGTGCGCGGCTTCAGGCGCCGGATCGTCATGTCCTCCAGCATGCGTTGGCGCAGCGGGCTGATCGGTTTGTCGGTCATGAAGGGCGCTCCCGCCTCGGGCGCGGCCTAGCCAATCCAGGCGCACCCGGAGACAGCAGGCGCAGGTCGGGCGTAGAGCGCTATCGCCGCGGTGGGGCCTACCGCGGGAGCGGTTTTGTTCGTTGGCTCATTGCTGATCTTCGCATTCCAGCTGCAGGGGTCCGCTCTCTGCCTGAACTCGGACGCCCTTCCTCATCCTGCAGTTCGCCGTTGAGGCAGGAACGCTCTACGCGAGCGGGGTCGAGTGAACGTGGCAACGGCCATGTTCTCAAGCGCGCACGTCACTCTGTCTCGGCCTGCCCGGCCCGGTAGCGTGTCGGAGAGACGCCCATCCAGCGCCTAAAGGCGCGGGTGAAATTGCTGGGGTCGGTGAAGCCCAGCAGAAATGTGATCTCGGTGATCGTGAGGTGGCGTTGTGATAGGTAGCCCATCGCCATTTCGCGGCGCGTGTCGCTCAGTAGGTCTTGAAAGCTTGCGCTGCGTTCGGCGAGCTTCATGTGAAGCAACGCTTCACTCATGCCGAGCTCCCGCGCAACCTGGCGGCGGCTGATGTCGCCAGTCGCCAGCCGCTTGATGATGACGGCGCGCACGCGCACGACGACATCGCTGCGGTTAAGCCTCGCGAGGGATTGAGCGGCGATCCGATCGTTGTACTCGGCCAGATCCGGGCAAGCGCCCGAGAGCGGCTCTTCTAGCGCGGCGGTTGCGAAAACCAGGGTGGTCTCGGGACGGTCGAACACCGGAGCGACGCCGAATTCTTGTGTGTATGGGCCCGGTCCAGGCGCTGGACAGGCGTGATGCAGTTCGATCCGGGTCGGCCTGAGCGGCTTGCCATAGAGCAGACGCATGAACCGAAGAACAAAGGCTAAGAAGGCGTCCTCTGTTTCGCCGCACAGACTGGTCTGTCGGCGGAAGCGCAGACTCACTTCTGGTTCCTGGTGCTCGACCCGAAGCACGGCTGCCTGCGAGATGATCGCGAAGTACCGCTCGAGCCGGAGGCAGAAATCCAACAGTGTGCGGCTCGCCATGAGCGCATAGCCGAGTGCGTGAACGTTCGAGACGTGGATGAAGCGCGCGACCGTCAGGCCGAAATATGGGTCGTGCGTCATGTCCACGCAGACTCGGTAGAGCGCGGTCACTTGCCGCGTGCTGAGCCGTTCCAGTGGGTCGTTGCTCACGCTCTCCGGCAAGCCCGCGGCGCGCATGGCGCGGGCGCTGTCGACGCCCTTATGCTCCAGCGCGCGGGCGATCGCGCGCGCATAGCCGCCGATCACGGAGATCTCTTCCGGGACGAGCGGTGAGGGCTGTTGCGAGGCGGTGTTCATCTCGTCCGAGAGCGTAGCCCGCGGCCGGCCCCCGCGGAAGGTGACGAAGGCGTCACGCGCGGCTTGAGGCGCGCCACAGTCAGCCCGAATTGTGCGCTGCCCATGAGCGCGGCGGGAGTCATGACGGCCACGATACCACAGTTTAACGCAATTGACCGGCGATTTCTTCGCAAAGACAGGCGCGTATCCGCGCGGATTCCGCAATGTGCGATTAGCCCCGAATTCACGCGCGCTCAGGGCGAGGAAGTCTAGTCGGTGTCGGGATAATTTCTGAGAACGGAGCCTGAAGTCATGCATCGGATCGCTCTTCCAACCCACCTCGTCGATGGAACACGCCCTTGCTTTCGCTTTGATGGCGTTAACCCGAGAGCGACAGCGCTGCTCGTAATTGATCTCCAAGCTGCCTTCGTCGACGAAGGTCAGCCTTTTTCGAGTCAACATGCTCGCGATATCCTGCCGAATGTAAACGGGCTGATTTCCGCTGCAAGAGACGCAGGCGTGACAATTATCTTCACGAGGGCGAGCACCACCGACACGCCGCCGTACGCGAGACCAGCGTGGTTCGATGGGTCGGCGTCTTACGGACCGCTTGCCGCTCTGCTGCGGTTGGGCCGCAGCGAGCGTGAGTTATCGAAGTCTTTGGATGTGGAGCCTTCCGATCTTGTGATCGACAAGTATCGAAGCAGCGCGATGTTGCCTCAGTCTTCAAATTTGCATGAGTTACTTCAACAGCGCGGAATAGATACGCTGATCATCACCGGCGCTATAACCAATTATTGCTGCGAGAACACAGCCCGTGATGCATGCCAGATGGACTACAGGGTGTTCTTCGTCACCGATGCGACCGCGGCGCTGTCAGACGAAGAACATAACGCCTCGCTTGGAAGCGTTGGCGGCCATGCCGACTTGCGATCCACGAGGGAAATGATCGAACTGATCGTGAGCGCCGCGGCGTGACCGCCGGATTGACGGCGCGTCCGTTCCAGAGCGGCGCCTACCGAATTGGCGTCGCCCCGGTCTCAGGTTTCGCTGAAATGACCGACGATTTGGGCGCTCGGATAAGCGTGCCCTGGCGCGATGGACTAGCTTGACCACATGAGCGACGAGCCCCTGATCCTGGAGACCTTCGGCCCCATCGCACGGCTGACGATGAACCGGCCCAAGGCGATGAACGCGCTGAACCTCGAAATGTTGGACGCTTTCGCCGCCCACTTGCCGCGCCTCGCGGCCGAGGACGACATCCGTGTGCTGGTGCTGACCGGCGGCGGCGTCGCCTTCTGTGCGGGCGCCGATTTGAAGGAAGCGTTGGGCGGACACCCTGCGCCGGGAGAGCCGGACTTTCTCGATCGCGCCCGCGCGGTGACCGAGCAGCTCGCAAACTTCCCGAAGCCGGTGATTGCGGCGCTAAACGGCGTGACCATGGCGGGCGGGCTCGAGATCGCCATGTGCGCGGACATCATTATCGCGGCCGAAACCGCGCAGGTCGGCGACGCCCACGCCAATTACGGCGTCTTTCCCGGCGGCGGCGGCGCGGCGGTGCTGCCGCGCCTCATGTCGCTCAATACGGCGCTGTACCTGCTTTTGACTGGCAAGACCCTTTCAGCGGCCGAGCTGAAGTCCCTCGGGCTGGTGAGCGAAGTGCATCCCGCCGAAGCGCTGCCTGGCGCAGCGATTGCATTGGCGGAGCTGATCGCGGCGAAGAGTCCGCTGGCGCTGCGGCGGATGAAGGAAGTGGCCCGCGCTTCCAGCGACAAGACCCGTGCGGAGGCACTGCTGCACGAGCAGGTGATGCTGCGCGCGCACCTGCGTTCGGCGGATCTCGCCGAAGGTGTGCGGGCCTTCGCCGAGAAGCGGCCGCCACGCTTCGAAGGCCGCTGAGGAGATGACGGGCATGGCCAATGTTTACGTAGCCGGCGTTGGGATGACGGCGTTCGGGCGACATAAAGACAAGAGCGCATACGACCTCGGTAATGAGGCCATCACGGGCGCCTTGCGCGACGCCGGCGCCGTCGCCGCGGATGTCGAGGCCGTCTATTACGCCGCCGCTACGGCCGGCTCGCTGCAGGGGCAATATTCCATCCCTGGACCGATTGCGGCGCGACGCGCGGGCCTGGCGGGCGTGCCAGTTTTCACGGTCGAGAACGCCTGCGCTTCTGGATCCTCAGCGTTTCACTTGGCGGTGCAGGCTGTGAAGGCCGGCGAATGTGACATCGCGCTAGCGCTCGGCGCGGAGAAGATGAACATCGCCGACAAACAGCGCATGTTCGCTGCTTTCGACAGTGGTTGGGACATCGAGGCAGTCGAGCAGAACAAAGCCACGCTGCTTGCGTTAGGCGCCGGCGTCGAACCGCCGCCGGGCAGCACATCGGACAAGCCGTACAGCATTTTCATGGAGGTCTACGCGGCCTTCTGCCGGGGCCACATGCGCCGCTACGGAACGACGCAGCGCCAGATCGCAGCGGTGGCGGCGAAGAACCATGCGCATTCGGTGCATAATCCGCTCGCACAGTTCCGTGAGGCGGTGACGCTCGATCAAGTCTTGGCCGCGCCGCCGATCACTTACCCGCTGACGCTGCCGATGTGTTCTGCGATAAGCGACGGCGCCGCGGCGGCGCTGGTCTGCAGCGAAGCGGGGCTGAAGCGGCTCGGCAGCGCGGGGCGCGCCGTGCGGGTGCTCTCCAGTGTGGTGCTGACCGGCGTCGAACACCATCCAGACAATCACGAGCAAGGCATCGGATATCGCGCCGCACAACGCGCTTACGAGCGCGCTGGCGTCGGGCCTGAGGATGTAGATGTCGCCGAAGTGCACGACGCCACCGCGATGGGCGAAATCCTGAACGCTGAAGCGCTGATGCTCGTCCCCCTCGGTATGGCGGGCCCCGCGGCAGAACGCGGGGAGTTTTCGCTTGGCGGCCGTATTCCGATCAACCCGTCGGGCGGGCTGGAATCGAAAGGTCACCCGATCGGCGCGACCGGCCTTGGCCAGATCCACGAGCTTGTTACGCAATTGCGCGGCGAAGCGGGAGCGCGTCAGGTTGAGGGCGCGCGGATCGCCGCACACGAGAATGGCGGCGGCCTCATCGGCATCGAAGAGGCCGTGGTCGCGGTCAACCTGTTCTCTGCGAACTGAGAGACAGCGCATGGGCCACGTCCTTCGCAGCGAAGAACAACAGATCGCAGTCGACGCGCTGCGGCGCTTCCTGGACGCCGAAGCCGAGGCATTGTTCAACCGAGAGTATCGCGACCGTTTCGTCCCGCGCGAGGTTATGGCGGCGATGATGCGGCGGTTGGCGGAGTTCGGCCTTGTCAGCGGAGCCGTAAGCGAGGCCCACGGCGGCCTCGGTCTGGACTGGTTGACCACGCTGATGCTCTTCGAGGAGGTGGCAGCGACTTCCGTAGATCTCTCGGTGCCGGTGCTGATCAATTGCTTCGGCGCCCACATGATCGCAAACATCGCGCCGCCGCACGTGCGCGAACGTTACTTGCCCGGTCTGCTCTGCGGCGACAGCTTCGTCAGCATCGGCATATCCGAGCCCGACGTCGGCTCCAATGTGCTTGAGATCAAGACACAGGCGCGACGCGAGGGCGACCACTGGGTCATCAACGGCGAGAAGACCTGGATCAGCAACGGCGGCTATTCTGACTTCCTCATTTGCGCTTGTCGCAGCTCCAACGATCCCCGACAGGGTCTCACGCACATTCTGATCGACCGTCGCGAACACGGCTATGAGGTGCGCGAAATTCCAAAGATTGCGCTCAACAGCCAGTCAACCGCGCAAATCTTCCTCAGCGATATTCGCGTGCCGGTCGCCAACACAATCGGCGTCGAGGGCCATGCGCTGCGCGACACTCTCGTGCTCTTCGAGCGTTCGCGCGCGTTCGTCGCCATGCAGGCCGTGGGTCTCGCCCGGCGTGCGCTCGAGGAAGCGCTACGCTACGCGTGTGAGCGCCGTCAGCACGGCAAGGTGATCGCCGGCCATCAGCTGATCGCCGCCATGCTCGCCGAGATGTCGACCCAAATCGATGCGGCGCGACTGCTCGTGCACCGCGCCGCCGAGATGTTCGACGCGGGCGTAGGCGCGCAGATGGAGGCGGCGATGGCCAAGTATTTCGCCTGCGAAACGGCCGTGGAGATCGCGCGCAAGGCGGTGCAAATCCACGGCGGCAATGGCGTCACGCGGGACTTTCTGGTCGAGAAGCTGGCGCGCGAGGCGATCGTGTGCCCGATCCCAGAGGGTACCTCGCAGATACAGCAATTGATCATCGCCCGAGCGCTGACTGGCGTCAGCGCATTCTGATCGCAACCTGAGAAGAGAAACACATGCGCATCCAAGAAAAAGTCATCGTGATCACCGGCGGGGCGTCTGGCCTTGGCCTCTCCACAGCGCGCTACATGATCGAGGAGAAGGGCGCGAAGGTCGCCATCTTCGACGTGAACGAGGAGGCCGGCCAGCGGGCGGCCGCCGAGCTCGGTGAGCGGGCGATGTTCGTGCGGACTGATGTGACGAGCGACGAATCGGTGCGCCAGGCGGTGTCGTCGGTCACGGCGCGCTTTGATGCGGTCCACGCTTGCATCAGCTGCGCCGCCATCCTTGGGCCGAGCAAGGTGCTCGACAAGGAGGGACGCGCGACGCCGCTCGCGCGCTTCGCGCAGATGGCGATGGTCAATCTGGTTGGCGTGTTCAACGTGATGAGCCAGTGCGCCGAGCAGATGGCGAAGAACGAGCCCGAGGCCGGCGAAGAGCGAGGCGTCGTCATCAACGTCTCATCCGGCGCTGCCTACGAGGGGCAGGTCGGACAGTGCGCTTACGCCTCGACCAAGGCCGGCGTGATCGGGCTCAATATGCCGGCGGCGCGCGAACTTGGCGTGCGTGGCATCCGGGTCAACGCGATCGCGCCGGGGCTTTTCCTAACGCCAATGGCGTCGCAGTTGGACTCGAAAGTGCTTGAGACTCTCAAGGCGCAAACTGAAGCGCCTAATCGGTTGGGCGATCCACGCGAGTTCGCGCACTGCTGCGCCTTCATTATCGAGAACGCCTATCTGAACGGCGAGACGATCCGTCTCGACGCCGCTTCGCGCCTGCGGGGCCGCTGACGGACGAGAGCCCATGCCGAGGAGGGCGCGATGAAACTCAATTTTTGCCGCGTGATGCGCCAGCTGGCGCTTCGCCATGGCGACAAGGAAGCGATCGTCAATGTCGAGCGCAACCGGCGCTACGGCTTTCGCGAGTATCACCTGCTCACCAACCGCATCGCCAACGCGATGCGTGGCCCCCTTGGGCTGGGGCCGGGCGACCGGTTCATGCTCATCCTCGAGAACGACAATCTCTCGCTGATGCAATTCCCCGCCACCCTGAAACAGGAGGCGACGGCGGTCATGACTAACATGCGGGATTCTCTGGACGAGCACCGCTGGCAGGTTGATTTCGTGAAGCCAAAGGTGGTCTTTGTCGAGAATAGGTTGCTGGGTAGCCACCTGGACATGTTGCGCGAAGCCGGTTGCATCGTCGTGGCGATGGACCCGCTGGAGGCGCCGCCGCGTGGCGTGCTGCAGTTCTGGGACCTGGTGGCGGCCGCTTCGGAAGATGACAACGAAGTCTCACTTGATCAACACGCGCACATGACGCTGATGCGTTTTACGGGCGGCACCACTGGGAGGGGAAAGTGCGCGATGTATTCGCCCGACATTTTGCTCGGTTGCCGTGACGGGGCGCTTGTTCATCCGGATCTGGGGTTCGACAGCCAGACGCGCATGATGCACGTCGCGCCGCTCTCGCACGGCACGCAGATCATGTTCTATCCGACCTTCTATGTCGGCGGCGCCAATATCACCATGAACGCACTTGATCTCGAAGCGTGGAGGCAGGTCGCCGAGGCGGAAAGCGTAACGCATTCTTTTCTCGTGCCGACTGCGCTTTACAGGCTGCTCGAACTGCAGCGCGCGCAGCCCCGCAACCTTTCTTCCTTGCGTACGCTCATCTATGGGGCGGCGCCGATGAGCGCCTCGAAGCTGGAGGATTTGCTGGCCTGTTTCGGACCGATCTTCGTGCAGGGTTACGCTGCGACCGAAGCCACGATGATCGTTTCGCTCTTAGGCAAGGCCGACCACCGCGCCGACGACGAAGGTTCGCTGGCGCGTCTGGGCTCCGCGGGTCGCGTGACGCCGGGCGTCGAGGTGTTCATCACCGATGAGGAGGGCAACGAGCTCCCGGCCGGACGAACCGGTGAAATAAGGATCCGCTGCCGCGCCGTTGTGACGGGCTATTATCTTAATCCCGAACAGACCGCCGCCGAGTTCGTCGATGGTGCCTGGCGCTCGGGCGACCTCGGCTACATCGACGAGTTGGGCTATCTCTTTATCGTAGACCGCATGAAGGACATGATCATCAGCGGAGGTTTCAATGTCTATGCGGTCGAGGTCGAATCGGCGCTCGCGTCGCATCCTTCGGTTCTCATGTCGGCGGTAGTCGGTGTGCCGCACGAGGAGTGGGGAGAAGCCGTGCATGCCGAAGTGGTCTTGCGCCCAGGCGCCGCCGCCAGCAGCGAGGAACTCATCGCCCATGTGAAGGGCAAGCTTGGCAGCTACAAGGCGCCGAAGTCGGTGGCCGTGGTCTCAGACCTGCCCCTCTCGGCAGTCGGCAAAGTGCTGCGCCGGCAAGTGCGCGACAAGTATTGGGCGGGGCGCTCGCGAAACGTGAGCTGATCCCGCGGAGGCAAGCATGTGCTACGTTTGCGACAGCGGAATTGTGAATTTCGCGCGCGCGCTGAGTTCGCGCCGCGAGGTCTTGCGCCTTAGCGGCGCCTTCGCCGCAACGTCGGCGCTTGGGCTGCAGGCCTGCGCCACGGCGACAGGGTCAAGCTCAAGCTCAAGCTCAAGCTCAAGCTCAAGCTCAAGCTCAAGCTCCGTAGCGCCCGATACGATCCTCATCGGCGGTACGATCCATACGATGAATGCGGTGGCCCCGCGCGCCGAGGCGCTTGCGATCACGAATGGGCGCATCTCTGCGGTCGGCGCGGCGCGCGAGATCGAGCGGCTGCGCGGCGCCTCCACCCAAGTCGTCGATATGCGTGGCAAGACCGTGCTGCCCGGCTTTGTCGATCCGCACATGCATTTTGCGGCGGTCGAATTGGACGATTTCGTCGACGCCGGCGTCCGGCGCGCGCCGACGATCGCCGCGCTGCAAGGGCTCATCCGCGGACTCGCGGCCCAGTCGCCGCCGATGCAGTGGGTGCGCGCGCAGCAATTCGATCCGACCATCGTTCGTGATCGGCGCGGCCCGACTCTGGCGGAGCTTGACGCCGCCGCGCCAGAACATCCCGTTTTCGTGATCGAAACGAACGGCCACGTTGCCTATGTCAATTCGCGCGCGCTGCAACTCGCCGGCGTCGTCAACACCACGCCCGATCCGTCTGCGGGTCGCTTCGTGCGCGACGCAGACGGCGCGCTGACCGGGCGGTTGGAAGAAGCTCCGGCCATGTATCCGTTCTTGGCCAGGATGCCGGTCGTCTCCGAGTCGGAGTTGACCGAGCGCGCCATGAATCTTGCGCGGCGCGCCGCTGCCGTCGGCTGCACCATGCTGCATGATTGCGCGGTCGGCGCGTTGCACGGCGCAGACGAGCTTCACCGCTTGCGCACCATTTCGGCGCAAGGCGCGCCGGTGCGGCTGCGTGGCATGTTGGTGGCGGCCGCGTTCCAGCGCTGGGAATCGCTGGGCTTGCGCCCCGGGATGGGCGACGACCGCATGCGCCTCACCGGCATGAAAACGCTTTCGGACGGCTCAAATCAGGCGCGCACCGGATTCATGCGCGAGCCCTATCTTGGCACGAACACGCGTGGCGCGCCAAATGTCAGCCTGGAGCAGTTGACTGAAACGATCCGCCGCGCGCACCGCGCCGGCTGGCAGATGGGCGTGCATGCCAATGGCGACGCCGCCATCGATTTGACGATCGAGGCATATCGAGCTGTTCTCGCGGAGTCGCCGCGCGCCGATCACCGTCACCGCATCGAGCATTGCAGCATGCTCCATCCCGAACAAATGGCGGCGATGCGCGAACTCGGGCTCTCGCCGTCGTTTCTCATCGGGCACGTCCGCATTTGGGGAAAGGCGTTTCAGGAGCGCCTGATCGGCCCCGAGCGCATTCGGCACTACGATCCTTGCCGGTCCGCGCTTGCCACCGGGCTCAGGATTTCACTGCACTCCGATTACAGCGTCACGCCGCTTGAACCGCTGCAAATGGTGGAGACGGCCGTAACGCGCATAATGGACGAGGGCGGCGAGGCGCTTAATCCCTCTGAGAGGGTCACCGTCGGTCAGGCGCTCCAGGCAATCACGATCGATGCCGCCTGGCAGGTGGGCGCCGACGACATCACGGGCAGTATCGAGAGCGGCAAGTACGCAGATATTGTCGTCCTTGAGGAGGATCCGTTTCGCGTTAGGCCAAACGAGATAGCCCACATCCCCGTGCGCGACACCTGGCTGGCGGGTGTTCCACTGGTCGCTGGGTAATTAGATTCATGGCGATCAACCCTAACAAATCGATCCCGGTGCCGGTTGGCTATCATCGCAGCGTACTACAGCAGTTGGGTGATACGCCGGAGCGTCGCGCCGCACTTTTGCGCGGCACGGGTCTTTGCCTCGACGGATCGCAGGAGGAAGAAGCGGTCAATCTGCACGCATCTATGGTTCTGGTGGAGAATCTCTGCCGCGAATTCGGCGAAGAATGGCCACTGCGTGTTCTGGTTGCGTGGGGTTGCGCCATGCAGGGCGCGCTCGAAGTGGCCGCGCGAAGCGCGCCAAATATTGGAGAAAGTCTCGAGATCGTCGCGCGGTTCGCGCACGTGCGCGCGCCTTGCCTCGCCACAACCTCGATCAAGGAAGATTCCCACAGAGCCATCGTGCTCAGGCCCGCTATCGCCATGTCAGGGGTCGCATGGCGGTCTCGGATGATGATCGCCATGCTGAGCATGGGGTCGATATTGGCGGAGATTCTCCAAGAGGATGCCGCCGGTCTGCGTTTCGATATCGCGTGGCCCATGCCGGGCTATGTCGAGAAGTTGCGAGCAGCCTTACCAGGTGAGGTAAATTTTTTGAGCGAGGACAGTGCCATCGTCGCCCCCGCCAGCCTCTGTGCACGGCCCTCGCCGTTCGCCGATCGTGACCTTCTCGCTCGTTCGGTGGCTCAACTGGAGAGCGCCGCCAAGCGGGTGGCCGGCGTGAATATGGTGCCGCTGCGACTGGAGAACTTGCTTCACATTCACAAGGAGCGGCCCTCGGCCGATCACGCCGCTCGCTTGCTGGGGATGTCGCGACGCACGCTAGCGCGTCGGCTCGCAGAGCATGGCCTATCCTATCGGTCGCTGCTTGAACGCGTTTTGAAGCAGCGCGCCGATGAACTCGCTAACTCAAGCAAGGTGTCGCGTGCAGAGCTTGCCGACGCCCTTGGTTATAGCGAGCCGACAAGCCTGTCGCGCGCGCGTCGGCGTTGGTCTAATCCACCCGAAACCTGAGCGCGCGAGGCGAGCGACTTGTTGTGTGTCCAGCCAGACGCGTTGCGCTGCGTGTTCTGCATGAAGATGCCTCCCGGCGCGAGCCGGGAGGCAAGTTCGTAGCCGTCTGGGAGGATCAGCCACGTCGCTTCGCAACTCGCTCTGAACCCTATGTGCAGGCGCGTGTATCGCGCTTAGTACCTGGCCCGAAGCGTCACGCCGTAAGTCTGAGGTTCGTTCGGATAGACGGCGAACCCGTTCTGCAGCGAAGGTACGAACGCGCCGACATAGTAGAGTTCATCAGTGAGGTTTTGGCCCCATATCTCCACCGACCAGCGTCCGTTCTCCGGACCGATGCCGATGCGACCATTGAAGATGGCAAAGGCCTCGTTATCGGTGCGTCCGAGCGGATCGCGGGCGAGCGTTTGGGTGCGGTAGTCGCTATTCCAGCGACCGTCGAGATAGAAGAGTGCGCGAATGTCGCCACCGAGTGGCATCTCATAGGTGATCGAGCCCGTTGCCACCCATTCGGGTGCGAAGGCGAGTGGATCGCCGGCGGTGACCGTGTTGCCTATCGGCTGGATCGCATTGAACACGACTGTGCTGTCAAAAAACGCGTCCGTGTAGGTTACGCCGCCACTGATCGTCAGCCCCTCCGTCGGCTGCGTGCTGAACTCAAGCTCCGCCCCTTGGGAAATGAGCTCGGGCACATTGCGCGTGATGAAACTGAAGCCATTGAAGGCGTTGAGCTGATAGTCGTGGATCTGTTGATAGAAGGCAGTGAGATTGAGCGTCGTCGCGCCTCCGAAAACCGTCGACTTCAAGCCGATCTCGTAAGCGTCGGTGTATTCGGGCGCGAAGCCTGTCTGCTCGATATTGAGAGCCGTGGCCGATGTCGTGTCGGGTCGAAGCGAAAAGCCTGAGCGTTCGAGGTTGTAGCCGCCTGCCTTGTAGCCTCGAGAAAAGCCGCCAAACAACATGACGTCGTCGTTGAGGTGATAAGCGAGGGAAGCGGTTCCGCTCCACTCGGCCTCCGCGCGCGATCCCGACCAGACGCCATTGGCTATCGGATTGACCACCGGGTTGCAGGCGATGTTCATCAGCGCACCGGCAGCGGAGGATTGCAACACCTCGACGAAGCCTACGCCGTCGGCGGCGCCGCCGAAAAAGGGATCGGTCGCGATTTCGACTGCGCGCAGCGAGTCGCACGATGTCGAGGTCGCGAAAAGGTCTGCGGCGACATCCTTGGTTTCGTCCGTGTAGCGAAGACCCAACGTCAACACGAGTTGGTCGCCGATGTTGATCTCGTTGTGCGTGAACAGCGAGATGCTCTGAGTGTTCGTTTGCCAGGCGTCGCGCTGCTGACCTTGCCCCGAAATGTTGCCGGAGAGGTAGATGCCGGCGAGGCCGGCAATGGGATCGAACACAGCCGGCGTCGCCGGATTGTCGCTAGCGCAATAGAAGAACGAGGGCCGTGCATCCGGCTCGGCGGCGGCAGATGAATCGTAAAGCTCGCACCCAGCCACTGGGCCGCCGATGAGCGCGGCCAATGGCAGCGTCGCGCCAATAGTCAGCGCATTGCCGTAGAGGCTATAGTGTTGGCCGAGCTGGATATGGTTGATATTATCGACCGTTTCGTCGGAGTAGAAAAGGCCAATTAGCCAGTTTACGCGTCCGGTTTCGCCCTGCAGGCGGAACTCCTGCGTGAAATTCTCGACACCGATATTGTCGTCGTAGCGGTACGCGATGTCGATGAGATTGAAATCGATGTCCTGGTTGCGGACCAGCCCCCAATCGCGCCAAGCGGTGATCGAGGTCAGGTTGACCCCGCCGATGGTCCAATCGAACTGGGCGGACACGCCGAAATCGTCAGTGCCCTCGCCGTAATTGCGCGGCGGGTTGCCGGGTTGGGGCGGCAGGCCGGGTCCAAGCGCCGGCAATGGGCCGAGCGCGGGGGTCACGGTCATGCCGCGGCCTTCGACGTTGATTGCAGGCGTGCCCAGGGGGCCCACGATCGCGGTGATCGCGCCTTGGGTGGTGCCGTAAATCAGCGGCGTGACCCCGCAGCACACTTCATCGGTGCCAGCCCCGTCCACGATCACACGCAGCGAGGCGCCGGGGCTCAAATCCCACATCGCTTGACCGCGCAGGGTCCAGCGATCGCGGTTGTTGATGTCGTCGCCGGAAATGAGATCGGTGATGTAGCCGTCGCGTGCGCGCACCGAGCCGTCGATGCGAAGCGCGAAATTGTCGCTGACGGGCAGGTTGACGCCGGCGCGCGCCCCGGTTTCTTCCAGATCGTCCACTCCGAACAACGCTTCCAAGTACATGCCTGGATCGAAATCCGGACCAGCAGTGACAACGCTGATGGCGCCGGCCGAGGTGTTACGGCCAAACAGCGTGCCTTGCGGGCCGCGCAGCACCTCCACGCGTTTGAGATCGGGAAGATCAGCGAGCGCCGCGCCGGGGCGGGCTCGATAAACACCGTCGATGAAGATGCCGACGGCGGCCTCAAAGCCGGCATTGTCGGCGCCGGTGCCAATGCCACGTATGCGCGCGGTGGTGGCGTGTGCGCCCTGGCCCGAACTCATTTCAAACGACGGCGCCATTTGCGTGAGGTCGCGCAGATCTTGTGCGCCACTGTTTTCAATCTGCTCGCTGCTCAAAGCTGTAACGGAGACCGGTACATCCTGGATCGCGGTCGCGCGGCCTGTCGCGGTCACGATGATCTCTTCGGAGACGTCTTCGGTCTGCGCCAGAGCTGGGCTAAAGGCGCTCATCGCCGCCAGCGAGACGCCGGACAGCAATAACCGACCAAACTGGTTCGCACGCATCTTGTTTCCCCTGTCTACCAATCCGTCGTGTCCGGAACGGCTTGTTTGAATGCGCGAATCTAGAGAGGGGGAGCGGAGCTGCCGAGGACAGGCCGGGACAGAGTGGTGTCATTTTGGGCCAGCAGCTCGTTGCGACTTGAACGCCGCGTCCGAATTGTGTGGTGCAGTTTTCCGGGCTTTATCGAGTTGTCCGTTGGCAGCCGTTGTCGACGCGACGTCGTTGGCTTCAGCGGTTGACCTCAAGCACCCTTTCGGTAACAACGCGTCGTTGCGACGGCTCCTGAGCCCCTGATCAAATTGGAGCGAACACGCCACGTGGTGACTGGCCTGCTGCGCTGGCTCAAACGCAAGCGGTGAACCACTTCGCAACTCGCGCGCCTATCCACGGGAGCGTCGGAAGCTATGCAGTTCCCTTGGAAAGGACTCTGAAACTGTGTTGAGCAGACGGCGTCTCGTGGAGGCCATGGGGGCTGCTGTGCTGGCTTCACCGCAGACAGCCTGCGCCGAGCGGCCGCGCTCGGTGCGCGTGATCGGCGCGGGGATTGCGGGCCTTGCAGCCGCGCGGGCGTTGAAGGAGGCCGGACACGCCGTGACGATCCTTGAGGCGAGCGATCGCATCGGCGGACGAATTCACACAAGCCGCCTTTGGGAGGACCTACCAGTCGATCTTGGCGCCTCGTGGATTCACGGTGTCGAACGCAACCCCGTGACAGAACTCGCTGTGCAAGGTGGCGTTGAAACAGTGGTGACAAGCTATGACAGCGCCGGCCTACACATTGCGCCATCCTTGCGCGCCATCGGCGTGCGCGGTCGCGGCGACGCCTGGGTCGCCAGTGTTGTTGAGCGCGCTCTGGAGGCTGCGGAGCGCGCCAATGCGGACATATCGCTGCGCGCGGCCATCGATCGCGTCAGCGCTCCGGAACAACGCTCCGCGGTGCAGCGTGCGCAACTCGAGTTCTATCTAGCCGGAAATTATGAGCAGGAGTACTCCGGCGCGGTCGAGCAACTCTCCGCCTGGAGCATCGAGGATGGCGAGGAGTTCGGTGGTGGTGACATGCTCTTCCCTGGTGGCTATGATCAGGTCACACAATTTCTGGCGCGCGGTCTCGACATTCGATTCAGTGCACCTGTCGCATACGTGCGTTGGGGCGAGGGTGGTGTGGAGATTGAGCTTGGCAGCGGCGAAAAGCTCGCCGCCGATCAGGTGATTGTGACCGTTCCATTGGGGGTGCTGAAGAGCGGCATTCGGTTCGCGCCAGAACTTCCAAACGACAAGCACGAAGCAATCGAACGCCTGGAGATGGGTGTGCTCAACAAGCACTTCCTGCGTTTCGACCGCGTCTTCTGGCCGGCCGAGCTTGACTGGCATGAGTTAATGAAGGAGGCGCCGGGCAAGTGGTCGCAATGGGTCAGTTTGGCAAAGATCGGTGCGCCAGTCCTTCTGGGGTTCACGGGCTCTGATGCTGCGCGTGCGGTTGAAGGGCGCGACGACCGGGAGATTGTGGCTGACGCCATGGAGGCGGTGCGCGCCATGTTTGGTGCGCGGGCGCCTGATCCGATTGCGTGGCAACTCACGCGCTGGTCACGCGAGCCGCTGGCGGGAGGATCGTATTCGTTCAACGCGGTCGGAAGCGGCCGCGCCGACCGCGACGTGCTAGCGCGTCCTGAAGGGGGCGGTGTTTTGCGGTTTGCCGGCGAAGCCTGCAGCAGCGCCTACCCCGGCACGGTACATGGGGCATTGCTGAGCGCACGGGCAGCGACAGCATGAGGGGCAGTCTTCGGTGATTTCGCACGAGGCGCCTCGCAACCATCCCCGGCATCGGCCCGATCAGCGCATCGGCGCTGGTCGCTTCGGTCGCCGATCCCCGTCAATTTCGCTCGGGCCGAGAATTCGCGGCGTGGCTCGGCCTGACACCGCGCCAGAACTCCAGCGGCGGCAAA
>DDSN01000049.1 GCA_002343395.1 Hyphomonadaceae bacterium UBA2389
GCGTTATCACGAGCAGGAAGCGCAAATCGTGGCGCAAGCTGGCGTGCCGGGCGCGGTGACAATCGCGACAAACATGGCTGGTCGCGGCACCGACATTCAGTTGGGCGGCAACCTGGATATGCGCCTGAAGGCGGCGCTGAAAGGCGATGAGACGCCGGACCAGATCGCCGTCCTGCGCCGTCAGATCGGCGCGGATGTAGAGCAGAAGAAGCGCTTGGCGCTCGAAGCTGGCGGCCTTTACGTGCTCGGAACGGAACGCCACGAGAGCCGCCGCATCGACAATCAGTTGCGTGGCCGAACGGGGCGTCAAGGCGACCCGGGGAAGTCGAAGTTTTATATCTGCCTCGAAGACGATTTGTTGCGGATCTTCGCCGCCGATCGGCTCGACGCGATCATGCGAGGGCTCGGCATCCAGGAGGGCGAAGCGATTGTTCACCCCTGGATGAACAGGGCGCTCGAAACGTCGCAAAAGCGAGTGGAGCAACGGAACTTCGAAATCCGCAAGAACCTGCTCAAGTACGACGACGTGATCAACGATCAGCGCAAGGCGATCTTCGAGCAACGCATCGAGTTCATGCGCACCGCCGATGTCGCGCCGATCGTGAAGGACATGCGCCATGACGTCGTCGAGAAGCTGGTCTGGCGGCACATGCCGGAAAAGGCGTATCCGGAGCAGTGGAACACCGCCGAACTGGTGATCGAGGCGGAAGAGATTTTTGGATTGACGCTGCCGGCGGCGGAATGGGCGGCCGAGGAGGGCATCGCCCAACAAGAAATCATCGAGCGCATGACGCGCGAGGTCGATCAGGCCTATGCGCAGAAGGCCGCCATGCTCGGGCCCGAGCGGCTGCGCGCCGTTGAGAAGCAGGTTCTGCTCTCGGTTGTCGACATGCGCTGGCGCGAGCACCTCTCGCTGCTCGACCATCTGCGTTCCGTCATCCATTTGCGCGGCTATGCGCAGCGCGATCCGCTGAATGAGTTCAAAACGGAGGCTTTCACTCTGTTTGAACGCATGCTGCTTGATTTGCGTACGACGGTGACGCGCATGCTGTTGCGCCTCCAGATCGGTCAGTCGGAAGAGCAATTGCCGCGTCCGGTCGCGCCCGCGCGCACCTACGAAATCCACCAAAACCCGGATACGGGCGAGAACGAAATGATTCAGCGCGATGCTCCGGCGCTCGCGCCG
This sequence comes from Hyphomonadaceae bacterium UBA2389, assembly GCA_002343395.1. Classification (GTDB taxonomy): domain Bacteria; phylum Pseudomonadota; class Alphaproteobacteria; order Caulobacterales; family Aquidulcibacteraceae; genus Vitreimonas. The sequence continues at coordinate 1,187 of DDSN01000049.1, forward strand.
GACGGCTTCAACCGCGACGATCCGAGCACATGGGGCAAGGTGTCACGCAATGCGCCGTGCCCATGCGGGTCTGGCAAGAAGTTCAAGTACTGCCATGGGCAAGTCGAGGCGCAGAGCGCGTAAGGTTTGCCGCGGGCTGCCGCACTTTGCAGCGGTGCGCTCCTACCGTCGCCCAGCGAGCTCTGAAACCAACGCGCGCCAGTGCGCGAGCCCCTGGTAATAGCTTTCGACCGGCACGCGCTCGTTGAGCCCATGCGCGAAATCATCCTCGTCGCGCATATAGATGGCGCCGACGCCATAGGTCGGTATGCCCGCCGCGCGAAAGAACACACCGTCGGTCGCGCCCGCTGACATCGCCGGCGTGATCATCAACCCCGGATGCGCGGCGTGGACAGCGCGTGTCACGGCTTGCATCACGTCTGGGCGGAGCGGCGAGGCGTCGCTCGCATTTGATGGCGCGGTGAGCGCAATCGAGACGCCGGGACCGGCGATAGCCTGCAGCTCAGACTGAACGTCGCTCACCGCCACGCCCGGAAAGATGCGGCAGTTTACGGTCGCGCTTGCGCTTTGCGGGAGCGCGTTTTCAGCGTGCCCGCCGCTCAACATCGTTGCGACGCATGTTGTGCGCAGCAGGGTGGCGTAGCTTGGGTTGAGCGAAAGCGTTCTGGCCGCGGCGCGGTCGCCTGGGCGTTCCGCGAAGCGGCGAAGCGCTTGTGCTTCCGGCCCGACCGCTGCGGACGCCGCATTGCGAAACGCAAGGATTGTCGTGTCGTTCCACATTACGGGGAACTGGAAGCCGCGAAGCCGAGCGAGAGCGTCAGAAAGCTCGTAAATGGCGTTGTCCGCCCGCGGCACGGATGAGTGGCCGCCCGGGTTGCGCACAGTGAGCGTGAAGGTCGCGTAGGTTTTCTCCGCCGTTTGCAGCACGTATGCCGTCGCGCGCCCCTGGGCTCCAACGCCCCCGCCGCCAGCATCGCTGTTCAGGGCGAACTCCGCGTCTCCGAGAAGGGCGCGATGTTGGCTCAACAGCGCCTGGGTCGAAGCGCCGCTTGTCTCCTCGTCGCCGGAGAACCACAAAATCAGATCGCGTGTCGGCGTAAAGCCTTCCGCGCGCAAGGTGAGAAAGGTCGCGGCCAACTGCGCCAGGCCTGCTTTGTTATCGAGCGCGCCACGGCCAAAGAAAAATCCGTTCTCTTCCACAAGCGCAAAGGGATCGCGCTCCCAGTCGCTGCGCAATGCGGGCACGACGTCCATGTGCGCAAGGAACAGAATTGGCCGGCCGCCGCTGCCATCGCCTCGGTAGCGCACCAGCAGCCCGGCCGTGTCGCCGACGGAAAGCAAGCGGACGTCGTCTTCAGCGAATCCAGCGGCGAGAAATCGTTGCGCCAGCGTTTGCGCCAGCACAATTGTTTGCCGCCCGGTGGAGGTGTCCATGGCGACCGTGTCCCGCAACAGAGCGTGCGCCAGCGCACGTTCAGTTTCGCTGGGCATCTGCGCGGCGCTGTTCGTCGCCAGAAGGAGCAAGGCGCAAACCGCGCCGACACATGCTTTGATCACGCGGGTTTCTCCCTCCGGTACGGGGTCTATGCTGCGGGCGAGTTAGCGCTTTGGCAAGACATTGAGCGCAAAGCCGAGCCATGGCGGAAGTGCTGATCCTGGGCGTCGATCCCGGCCTGAACCGATGCGGCTGGGGCCTTGTGGTGCGCGATGGCGCGCGCTTGTCGCATGTCGCTCATGGCGTGATCGCGCCGCGCAAGCAACAGCAGCTCGCATCCCGCTTGCATGATGTTTTCGCCGGCTTGTGCGAAGTGATCGCGCGGTACGCGCCGCACGAGGCCGCGGTGGAGGAAACCTTCGTCAACGCGAATGCACGCGCCGCGCTCGCGCTTGGACAAGCGCGCGGCGTGGCGCTGGCAGCTGCGGCGCAAAGCGGATTAACGGTCGCTGAGTACGCGCCGGCTACGATCAAGAAAGCCATCGTCGGTTCCGGCGGCGCGGATAAGACTCAGATCGCTTTCATGGTGCGCCGGTTGTTGCCAACCGCTGGCGACGTAACGGCTGACGCCGCCGACGCGCTGGGCGTTGCGCTTTGTCACGCGGCGCATGGGAACCTGAGCCGCCGGCTTGCTTGAACCTAGGTGCGCACGATCAAGCCGTACGAAAAGAGCTTCGCAATGAGCGCCTCTGGCGCTTCCGCAGTCAGGTCGCCTACGCGGAAAACCTCGCCTGACAGAGCTTTCGTAAGCGAAGCAAGGTCGCTTGGCTTGAACTTCAAGTCGCCGCCAGGAGCGATCACCACCAAGTCGTCCCCATCTTCCGCGATCCGGTAAGGCGAGAACGCATTGGCCTTGAACCCATCGCTCTTCGCGATGGCGCGCGCCGCGTCTCGGATCGACGACCGATTATCCGCCGCCCGCGAGCGAATGAACGTATCGATCGAGAGATCGAGCGCTTCATCGAGTTGAACTTCGCGCGCAACGAGCGCGCTGAGTTCTTTCAGATGCGCGCGCGCGGCAGTGCGGTCGAAATTCGCATGGGCGTGCCCTGGCGGCAAACTGCGTCGCAGCTCGGGCACGCGCAGCGCCACTTCAGACACCGCCTCAAGCATCAAATCAGCCCAGGTGCGGACAATCAGACCAACAGTGATGTGAAGCGAAGGTTCGGTCCCCGAGGTCATGGCGTCGTGCATCAGGCCGCGGGGGACGTAGGCGCAGTCGCCAGCTTTCAGCACGAACTCCTGCTTCAGTTCGCCAGGCTGATACTTGCCGAGTTCAAAACCTTCGCCGCGATAGGGCGTGTCCACTGGCTTTTCGTACAGGCGCCAGGCTTTTTCGCCTTCTACCTGCAACACAAGCACGTCGTGGTTATCATAGTGCGTGCGGAAGCCCTGCGCGTTGGGTGGCGTCAAATAGAGGTTGGTCTGCACATGGCAGGAAAACACGTGCTCGAGCGCGCGGCAGAGGCGCGCCAAGGATGGCTGCGTCTGGTGCGCATGCTGAAGGATGATGGTCGCTCCAGCGCGATGAAGTTCCGCCACGGCGCCGCGATCGACGTAGCCGCCGCCATCGATGTAGTCGGTGCGCCGAATGGTGCGTGAGGCATCCGCTAGGTCCAGTTGACCCTCGCGGAGGTCGACGCTTGTAACGATCCGATCGATTGCGTCGATCGAGAGCAGGCCCTCGAACCGTTTTGGGGCCCCGTGCGCAACGATAAGCGCTTCGCGCTCGTACGTGTCAGAGAAAAAACGCGAAACCCGCTCGGCCCCAATGAGGAAGCCGAGCGGATCGTCGAGCCATGGTTCGCTCACAGCGCGTTACTTAGCGGTCGCTGCCGCGGCCGTAGCCGGAGGCGTCTGAAGTGCTGCCGGAATCCGAGTCTGTGAGCCCGGTTTGCTGCCCACGGCGCGGCCCACGGCCGTTCCCGCCTGGATCGGACATGGCGCCGGAATCGCTATCCGTGTAGCCCGTCGCGCCGCCGCCATAGAGGCCGCGCGCGCCACCGCCGCGTCCGCGTCCGGGCGGATCGGAGTTGTTGCCGCTATCGCTATCGGTCACGCCGGTTGTGCCGCCACGTCCACGGCCGGCCGGGTCGGCGTAGGCGCCGCTGTCGTTATCGGTGACGCCCGATGAGCCGCGTCCGCGACCGGCCGGATCGGCATAAGCGCCGCTGTCGTTGTCCGTGACGCCAGACGAGCCGCGGCCATACCCGGGGCGATCGGAGCCCGATCCGCTGTCGCTGTCAGTGACGCCGGTGCGACCGAAGCCTGAGCGGTCCGCGCCATTGCCGGAGTCGGAATCGGTGCGCCCAGTGTAGTTTTGCGCCTCCGCTCGACCGGTAACTGCCGCAGCAGCGCCCCCGGCAAGCACCGCCGCTCCAGCCACGCGCCCCATGAACGAACGACGATTGAGGCGCTTTTTCTTGGGCTCTTGGTTTTGATCGGACATAAACCCTCCCGTCCACGCGCCTCTTGTTGCGACGCGTTCGCAAATTTATGAATCCCACGCAATCATATGACTACCATGACCTTGCTGCTTCGCAATGTCAGAAACGAGAGCGCCGTTCGATTTTGGGGTCGGAGCGAATCCCGACAACGTTTTCCGATGATCGGATCATTGAATGGCGTCGTGGCGGCGATCGCGGAAGACAGTGCGCTTATCGAAGTTGGCGGCGTCGGCTACCTCGTGCAAGCAGGTGCGCGGGTATTGTCGCGCTTAAGCATCGGCGCGCCCGCAAGACTCGCGATCGAGACACATGTGCGCGAAGACGCAATCCGATTGTTCGGGTTCAGTTCTGAAGAAGAGCGCGCATGGTTCGCGCATCTGCAGACTATTCCCGGCGTGGGCGCCAAGGTCGCGCTCGCCATTCTCGATGCGCTGCCGCCCGATGTGCTTGTCGATGCGATTGCGCTCCAGGATAAAGCGGCGTTCGCGCGCGCCAATGGCGTGGGTCCGAAACTCGCCGCCCGACTCGCGCAGGAGCTTGCGGCGAAGCAAGGGCCAAAGGGCTTCGCTGTGATGGCCGCGTCGCGTGGCGTCGGCGCGCCGCCGGCAACGACCGGCGCGCGCGCCGAGGCGGTTTCGGCGCTTGTGAACCTCGGAATCGATCAATCAAGCGCCGCCCGCGCCGTCGCCGCGGCCGCAAAACAATTTGATGCCGACGCGCCTGCGCCCGAACTCATTCGCGCGGCGCTCAAGGAAGTCAGCCGCTGAAGTTTCGCGTTAGAATGCGCCCAAATTAATGCCTGCTAAGTGCAGCTGAAGTCAGAAGCGCCAACCGCTCGACACTGCGGAGGAAACCCGTGAGCGCGCCAATAAGCGTCGAGGCGCATCGTGCGCACGAAGGACCGAAAAGCTTCCGAGCGGCGGAACGCGGTGTGTTCCGGGAACCAGAGGCCAAAATTAGATCCCTGCTCGGCATACAAAAGATCGTACGCCTCGAGGCTGAGGATGACGGAGTAAATGTCCCGCCGAAAACGAACATGCTCGATCCAACCGCGTAATGCTTGGCGGGCAGTGTCGCGGTTCACGCGCGCATTAGGGCGCATGGACTCGAAAACGACGGAAGGCATCGGCGTGTCGCTCGCCACGGAGGCCGTCACGGCGCGCGCTTCTCCTTCGAGACCGCGCGCGAGGAACGCCGAGAGCAGGGTTGTGTCGTCCACGTGCGCGCCGTTTCGAATCTGCGTTCGATGCTCAGCGATTGCGCGATCTGTTTCGCCGCGCATGTGTAGAACCCAGATGAGATGTTCCCGGCAGCGATCATAGGCGGGGTCAAGGACAAGGCAGCGTTCAAGCAGAGCTTGCGCCCGTTCCAAATAGCCCAGCTTGTGCATTTCAGTGCCGAGCCAAAGGTGCGCCGTGGCGTTGCGGGGGTCGAGTTCGATTGCGCGCTCAAGGTCCTCTATCGCGGCGTCCCAATCGTAGGGCGGATTGATGTTGCCCATGACGCCGCGGATCGCGTGCGCCAGCGAGAGATTGGGATTGAGCCGCAGTGCGGTCGCGACCGCGGTCTCCGCCTCGGGAGTTACGCGCCCGCCTTCGGCGGCGAACGTCGCGGCGGCGAGCAATTCCCACGCCTCGGCGAATTGCGCGTCCTCTTCTGTTGCAGCGCGCGCGAGGTTGACGGCGCGCGGGAGATCGCTGCGGGCAATGAACAGTTCTCTCGCACGCAGGTAATAGTCGTAGGCCTGGAGATTTTCCGTCCCGGCGACTTCATTGTCTTCGTCGACGTCCAACTCAACTCTCAACTCACGGGTGACGGATTGGGCGATGTCTTCCTGGATCGCGAACAGGTTCTGAACGCTCAAGGGCCGTTCGTAGACGCGCGTCCATGTTTCTCGACCGGTTGGGCCGTCCAGCAGATGGACTTCGACTCGCAGCCCGCCATCGCCGACCCGCAACGAGCCGGTGAGTAGATATTCGACGTCGAGCGCGCGGGCGATGTCGGATGGCGCCGCGGTTCCTCGGTCTCGATAGCCGAAGGACAAGGTGCGCGGCGCGACCGTCAGCCTATCCACGTCGGCCAAAGCGTCGAGGACCTCCTCGGCGACGCTTTCAGAGAAGGCGGACCTGCCCTCGACGCTTGCAAGGTCGGAAAAGGGAAGAACGGCGATGCTGACATGCCTCGCCTCGGGACGCGGGGGGCTGGACAAAACGGCAAGCGATGCGAGCACCGCGATCGCGATCAAGAATAAGCCGGCCATCACCAGCGGGACTGGCAGCAGCGCGCCGGGCGGGCGCGCGAGCCGCGTCGGCGCCATTGGGGCAGGTTGGGGCGCCGCGCCTGAGCGCTCCTCCACAACCACCGCTTTCAAGAACCGATAGCCGCGACCATGGGCGGTGCCAATGAAAGTCGGCGCGCGCGCGTCGTCCCCGAGCGCCTTGCGCAGATCGCGCATCGCCGTGGTGAGAACCGCTTCTGTAACGAAACGGCCTTCCCAAACGCTTTCGAACAACTCTTCCTTGGTGACGAGGCGCTGCGGCGCTTGCATGAGCGTCACAAGCAGGGCGAACGGCTTCGGGCCGAGTTCAATCGGGACCCCGTCCAGGAACGTGCGCTGGTCCGCGAGATCAACGACCAACGGCGGCGCGCTGAGAATAGTTCTGCCAGGCGACATGCCGGCCTCCCATAGCACCTGAGACAGGTCAAAGTCTGCTGTGAAGGCCGGCTCAGAATTTTCTCAGAAATCCCAATGTTGATCGGCGGTAATAAGAAAAACGTCGTTCTATCAGTGCCATGTGTGCGCTCAGAACTTTCCAGGCGTTGCTCAGGACTGTGATCACACAATTCGCTTTTGGTCGCCGTGACGGCAACGACCGTCGGCCGGCTCTCCTCCCAGCGCTGGTCAACAAAGACTGGAGTTCACCCCATGACCCTTAAGTCCACCCTGGACGCTGCCGGCGCGGCATCGGCGGCTGTGTTGGCCGTTGTTGTACTGGCGACGTCGCAGCCGGCGGCAGCGGCCGCTCAGGCGCAGAATGCCTTCGTTTTCTCGTACTCGCCGCATGAAGCGCAAACGGCGGAGGGTGCGCGGGCGCTGGACGTGCGCCTGCGGCNNCCCGCCAATATTGCGAAACAGCCGAGCCAACTCCGACATCGCGGCTTGGCTGTCAGCGCTCGCTGGCGACGGCGGCTCGGCATGCGATCGCTGCGCGGTCGATGACGGTCGCTTCCGCGAGCTGAGCTGGGTTGGGCTGGCTGGCCCCGGCCAGCCCAACTTTTGCGTCCTTGATCCTTCCCAAGGCAAGGCGGACCTCCCACGATACCGTTGCTCAAAACAAAACGGTCCGGGAGGAATGCAATGGAGGACGCCGTACGAGCCGCCACAGGGCTGCCCAAGATTCGGCGCGTCGGATTGGACGCGCCTTTTGCCTGGCTGGCTGGCGCGGCTCGCGATTTTCAGACCGCTTGGCTGCCGTGCCTCGTTTACGGCGTTGCGATCGCCGTTGTGAGTTATTTTTTGGCGCGCGCGCTCATCGTGAGCGACCTAGCCTTCTGGGCGCTCACGCTCTCATGCGGCTTCGTGTTTATTGGCCCGATGCTGGCCATGGGCTTTTACGAAGCCGGACGCCGCCTCGAGGCAGGCGAAAAGCCCTCGCTCTCGAGCATCCTGTTTGTACGCAGCGCGCTTCGCCAGGACGTCGCCTATCTCGGGCTTGCGCTGGTGTTCATCTACTTCCTTTGGACGCGGCTGGCGCAGATCGTCTACGGCCTTTCCACGTTTCGCCTGCACACGACGGTCGAGGAGTTCATCGCGTTCGCTCTCAATACGGGCGAGGGGCACACCATGCTCATCGCGGGCACGATCGTAGGGGGCATTATCGCTTTCGCGACGTTCGCGCTGGTGGTTGTGTCCGCGCCCATGCTTCTGGATCAGCGCTCCAACGTCTTCGAGGCGGTGATCACCAGCGTGGCCTCCGTCGCGCGCAACTTTCTGCCGCTGGCGCTCTGGGCGTTCCTGATCGCGGCGCTGCTGGTTATTTCAGCGGCGACCTGGTTTCTGGCGCTTGCAGTGGTGTTTCCGTGGCTGGGGCTGGCCAGTTGGCGCGCCTACCGGGCGCTGGTGGAACGCTAGAACGATTTGCGAACCCGAATCGGCTAAGCAGGTCGCCATGGCCGAAGCAGAACGCCTCACGACGCCCAACCGCATGCCCGGAGAGGGGGCCGACCGCGCGCTCCGCCCGCAAGGCTTTGACGAGTTCGTCGGCCAGCCGGCGGCCAAGGCCAATCTCAAAGTGTTCGTCGAAGCCGCGCGCGCGCGCGGCGAGGCGATGGACCATACCTTGCTGTTCGGTCCGCCGGGCCTGGGCAAGACGACGCTCTCACAGATCATCGCGCGCGAACTGGGCGTTGGCTTTCGCGCCACGTCGGGGCCCGTGATCGCGCGCGCTGGCGATCTTGCCGCGCTGCTGACCAATCTTGAACCGCGCGACGTGCTGTTCATCGATGAGATCCATCGCTTGGCGCCTGCCGTGGAGGAGATTCTCTATCCGGCGATGGAAGATTATCACCTCGACATCATTATCGGCGAAGGCCCAAGCGCGCGCAGCGTGCGCATCGATCTCGCGCCGTTCACGCTTGTGGGCGCCACAACGCGCGCGGGACTGTTGGGCACGCCGCTGCGCGATCGCTTTGGCATTCCGGTTCGGCTTGAGTTTTACGGGCCGGAGGAACTCATCGGCATTGTCACCCGCGCGGCCGAGAAGCTCGGTGCGCCGATTACGCCGGAGGGCGCGGTGGAGATCGCTAAGCGCGCGCGCGGCACCCCGCGCGTGGCGGTGCGTTTGCTGCGGCGTGTGCGCGACTTCGCCGACGCGGGCGATCAGCGCATCGACGCGAAGCTCGCCGATGTCGCGTTGAAGCGCTTGGACGTGGACGGCGATGGGCTCGATATGCTCGACCGCCGCTATCTGCATGCGCTTGTGGAGACGTATTCAGGCGGGCCGGTGGGCGTCGATACGCTCGCCGCCGCGCTGGCCGAAGCGCGCGACGCTATCGAGGACGTGATCGAACCGTACTTGATGCAACAAGGCTTCGTTATGCGCACCCCGCGCGGCCGCGTCGCCGCACCGAAAGCGTATGAGCGCTTGGGCAAAAAACCGCCCGCGAAACCGCCCGAGACAGCGGGGCTGTTTGGGGAGGGGTAACAAATGCTACCAACAACCAACATGCAGGAGTCTGCGGCTGCTCAACAGCAGCGTGCTCGTGAAAATATGCAAAAGCTCATTTTGATAAACGGCGAAATCTTCGAGAAGGCCGCTGCATACGACAACGTCATAATGATCGGAGGATTCGCCGCATTCTATGCGACGTGGTCGGGTGCGGTATCATTGCTCGAACGATGGGCGGTGTTGTGGTCGGGCGCGCTCATATCCGTTTCACTGACCCTCTACATTTGTTGGCACATCTACAGTATGGTCGTACGGCAGATTGGGCAACGTCGCTTCGCCACGGTCATTCAAACGAGTACTGATCCTATTGCATTTGAAGCGGCTTGGCAGAAGGCGGAACTACAGCTTCGCAAAGACAACGCGGTGATGCTAAGTTGATGGCTGTGGGTCTTTGTGCCTTGTGTCCTCACCGGTGTTGGCGCGGCTTCTATCCTCGGGCTTGGATTCGCGCGCGCTATTCTTTCATAACACTGTTCGGAAGGCGGTCCCCCCGCGTGAGGGGAGGGTGGTCGAGCCGAGCGAGACCGGGCGATTATTGCGCATCCTTTGACACCCATCCCCGGACGAGCGCAGCGAGGTCCGGGGCCCATAATCGCAACGGGCCTGTGTTTATGGGTCCCGGACTGAACGCTGCGCATTCATCCGGGAATGGGTGGTGAGCGTGGCATTGATGTTGTAAGAGAAAAAGATGCGTGTCGATGAAACGCGCCTCACCGCAACCTACATGCTCGCAAGCCGAAAACACGGCACGATCTATTTAGGCTCGGCGCTCGACCTCATCGCGCGCGTGAGTGAGCACAAGGCGGGGATTGGTTCGGCGTTCACCGCCAAATACGGCGTGACACGCCTCGTGTGGTACGAGCCGTTCATGCTGATCGCCGAAGCGCGTGATCGCGAATACGCCATGAAGAAATGGCGGCGCGACTGGAAAACCAATCTGATCGAACGCGACAACCCGCATTGGGACGATCTGTTTCCGGTGTTGACCGGAGCGCAGTTGTTGAAGCGATCGGAATCCTGAGCACCCATCCCGGACGAACGATCACTGGCGGGTTGTCGAGCGCTGAAGACGTGTTCCTGCGCGTCAGGCGGCGGCTACTTGCTCCGCATCGCGTCAGCGATGCGATCGAAGGCGGGCTCGAGGATGGCGCGGGTCTCTTCGGAAGCGCCTGTGTCCGCGAGCGCTTTGCGCATGCACATGAGCCACTGGTCGCGTTCGGCCGCTCCAATCGGAAGCCGCTTATGTACGCTCATGATGCAGGGGGCGTCGTTGCGCTCGAAGTAGTCGCGCGGGCCTCCCATCCAGCCGCTCAAAAACCCCGCGAGCTTGTCGACGATTGGCCCAAGGTCGGCGTCGTGCATGGCGCGAATGCCGCTTGCGTCGGGCGTTTGCGCCATCACGGCGTAGAAGCGCTCCGCGAGGCGCCGCACGCCCTCGGCGCCGCCAATCAACTCATAGGGCGTTTGTTCACGTTGGGTCACGCCGCACCGATTAGTGGGCGAGGCTGAAGAGGAATTGATTTGCCGCAAAGGCCCCGGCATCACAGATCCATGACTTCGCTGCGACATGTCCTCGACGGTCTCACCCAGGAGGGGGCGGATTTTGTCGTTGATGCGCCCGAGGATTGGGCGCAGGGGCGCACGCTTTATGGCGGCATCACCGCGGCGTTCGCCTATGAGGCGGTGAGGCGCGCGCACGGCGAGCTTCCTGGACTGCGCTCGGCGCAGATAAGTTTCATAGGTCCCGCCGCGGGACATTTGCGCTTCAGTTCCTCGATGCTGCGGCGCGGTCGTTCCTCCGCGTTGATCGCGGCGGATTGCGTCAACGCCGACGGCGCTGTGGCGCGGGGGCTATTTGTGTTCGGCGCCGCGCGCGAGAGCAAGGTCGAGCACGACTTCTTGCCGATGCCGGGTGTCGATCCGCCCGCTGATTGCGCGCCGTTTCGCAAGGAAGGACCCGATGCGCCGCGCGGTTTCTGGAACAATTTCGAAACGCGTCTGGCATCGGGCGGACGCCTGTTTGAAGCAACCGCGCCGCGCCCTGAGTTCAGTGTGTGGACCCGGTTCCGCGACGTTGGGGCGGCGGATCGGCTGACGGCGCTGATCGCCATTGCGGACTGTCTGCCGCCCGCGGCGATGGTGCGCTTTTCCAAGCCTGCGCCGATCAGCACCATGACCTGGACGGTAGATGTGCTGAACCCGCCAGATAATGCGGAAGGCTGGTTCTTGCTGAACGCGTCGAGCGAGTACGCGCGCGAGGGCTATTCCATGCAAGCGATGACGCTGTGGGGCGAGGACGGCGTTCCGCTCGCGGTCGGCCGTCAAGCTGTTGCGATTTTTTGCTGAGGGCGCACGATGTTTGATCAGAAAGTTTGGTGGATTACGGGCGCTTCCTCAGGCATCGGCGCCGCGCTCGCGGATGCGCTCTCGGCGAAGGGCGCGAAGCTCGTTCTTTCCGGCCGCAACGTGGGCGCGCTTGAAGAGGTGGCGGCGCGCTGCAAAACGCAGTCGCTGATCCTGCCGTTTGAAGCGACCGACTACGCCCACTTGCCGCGAATTGTCGAACAAGCATGGTCCTGGGGCGGGGGCGTCGATGGGCTCGTCAATAACGCCGGCATATCGCAGCGCTCGCTTGCGGTGGAGACATCGTTTGAAGTTTTTGAGCGCATTATCGCTGTCGACTTGATGGCGCCGATAGCTTTGACGCAGGCGCTCCTGCCGCGCATGACGGCCGCCGGCGGCGGCCATCTGCTGGCGGTTTCCAGTGTAGCGGGGATCATAGGCGCGCCATTGCGCGCCGCGTACAGCGCCGCCAAGGCGGGCATCCTAAGCTATCATGACAGCGTACGCGCTGAGACGGCTCATCTGGGCGTGAAGGTGCTTGTCGTGGCGCCGGGCTCGGTGCGTACGAACGTGTCGAAGAATGCGCTCGATGGCAAGGCGCGGGCCCGGGGTTTTAGCGACCCCGCGATCGACAATGGCATGCCCTCGGATGTGGCGGCGGAGCGGATTGTCGCCGCCCTTGAAGCGGGGCAGCGCGAATTGATCTTGGCGGAGGGCATGGAGCTGCAGGGAGCGCTCCTCCGGCGCAGCAATCCCGACCAGGCCTTCGACGTGATGGCGCAGCTGATGGCGAGCGGTTACGCGAAAAAACTCGGCGCGGAGAATTAGCGGCGGCGTTCGCGCGCCGCGAGCCGGCGTTGCTGCGGAATCCAGTCGCGCACCAATGTGTCAAGCACGCTGAGCGGAACTTCTCCACGGAGCAGAACGGCGTCGTGGAAACCGCGCAAATCGAAGTCTGGTCCGAGTTCGTTTCGCGCGGCCTCGCGCAAACGCTCAATTTCGCGGCGGCCCAATTCGTAGCCGCACGCTTGCCCGGGCCACACGACATAGCGATCAACCTCGGACACAATCGTGCCGGGTGCATCGCCCGTGGTCTGTGCGAGGTAATCGATCGCCTGCTGGCGACTCCACCCCTTGGCATGGAGGCCGGTGTCGACAACCAACCGCGCGGCGCGCCACAATTGCCAACGCAAATAGCCGACGCGGCCAGCCGGATCTCCGTCATAGAAGCCCGCCTCGTCCGCAAGCTGTTCGGCGTATAAGCCCCAGCCTTCGCCGTAGGCGTTAAACGCGATCAGCCGGCGCAGCAGCGGCGCATCATCGATTTCCTGTGCGAGCGCGACTTGAAAGTGATGTCCCGGGACCGCTTCGTGAAAATCCTGCGTCGGCAAATCGATCCGCGTCATTTCTGAGAGGTCGCGGAGATTGATGTAGTAGACCCCGGGCGTCTCGCCATTGATCGATGGCGGCGAGTAGTATGCGCCTGGTTGCGTGGTCTCCGCGAACGGCGGCACGCGGCGCACTTCAAGCGGCGCGCGGGGTAGCGCGCCGAACCATTGGGGTGCGCGTTCCATCATCCGCGCCACGCGCGCTTGCACGTCGGCGATCAGCTGCGCGCGGCCCGCGTCGCTGTCTTCATACTGGTATCGGGGGTCGACGGTAAGTTGCGCCAGGCGCGCTCCGACCGCGCCTTCCGTCAAACCCAATCGGCGCAGCGCGATATCCAGCTGGTTGTTCAAAGCGGCGACGCGCGCCAACCCGATGGTGTGAATTTCGCTGGGTGACAACGATGTGGTGGTTTCGATGCGCAGCGCCGCCGCATAGTATTCCTGCCCTCGCGGCAAGCGCATGACGCCAGGGTCGTCTCCCGCGTTGGCGCGGTCCGATCGTAAGAACGCCGCGGCCCTTTGGTGCGCTGGGATAATGGAGTCGCGTACAATGCCTTCGGCGCGGGCCAAAAAGGCAAGGTTGCGTTGATCGGCGGCGGCGCGTCGCGACGCATCGGATTCAGTCGCCGCCAACTGGTCGAGTTTTCGGCGAAAGCTGACGATGTAGGGCTGGGTCGCGAGGGGTTGCGCGATGGCGTCATCGAGCAGCCGCAATGTGGCGTCCATGATGAACAGCGGCGGACGCACGCCCGCCTGTGCGTCGGCGCGCGCGCGCGCCGTTTCCGCGTCAATCGCCGCCGCGACTTGACGCAAACGCAGGAGGTAATCCTCGGCGTCCGCTGTCGAGCGGATATCGTGACGCTCGTCGAGAAAGCTTGGAAGCGTGAGGAAGGCGCTGTCCAACTGGTTCAGGACATAGGGCTTCATGCCACCAAGCGGCGTGAAATCCCCGAAGGCGAAGTCCGCACCTTGAGCCGCCGCCGCGAACTGGTCGCGCAATACCGAAAAAGTGAGTCTATCGGCGGCGTTGAGGTCACCGGCATCGAAGCTGATGAGTTCGACGTTGCGTCGCAATGCTGCACTGCGGCGCGCCTCGACGGCGACGAGCGAGCGATCGTCCAGCCGATCCCCATACGGTCCGCCTGCGGCGTCGGTGGAGACGCCCGCCTGCGTTGCGAGTTCGGGGCTGTCAGACAGGATTTCGCGCGCCCAGTCGCTCAGCCGTCCTTCGAAGGCGGAGAGCGGATGCGCGGGGCGCGGGCCGCATGACAGCAGCGCGAGCCCCAAAATCAACGCGAATACCCGACCAACTGCTCTCATAGGGCCCCCGGAACCGATTGTGGCTCAGCCATGGGCTACCCGCATACCACGGGAGCGCGCCCTCGGAACGGAGGCCGCGCAAATTGATTGGAGCTGGCCAGTTGCGGAGCGCCCGCATTCGTGGTTGGAAGCGCCTCCGTATGGTGAAATCTCGGAGAATCCCATGACCACCGCCGGCGGCGGCCAGCAGACGCTGGGCAAGATCCTTTTCTACAACCAGCTCGAGCCGCTTTCCTACGAGAAGCACAAAGGCCTCGGGGTCAGTCAGGTTTCCAATCCTTTTTCATTCTTGGCGGACACCCATCTGGTTCCGTTGACTGTTGATGAGTTTGGTTTGGCGGCGGTCGGCTATCCAATCATCTTCGACACACAGTCAAAGACGCCACTGGCGGTCATGGGGCTTCGCCCCGGCATGAACGTCTTCCTCGGCGCCGATGGGTCGCTCGACCCGGAAGTGTATTTGCCCGCGTTTGCGCGGCGGTACCCGTTCCTTCCCATCATCGCGCCGTCGGGGCAGGGCCAAGCCCAAGCGCCCAGCGCGGATGACCGTGTGTTGGTCTGCATTGATCGCGCAGCCAAGATGCTCTCGACAACGCCGGAACTTCCCTTCTTCGAAGGCGATAAGCCGTCGCGGTACACCCAGGAAGCGATTCAGTTCTGTCGCGAGTTCGACATGCTGGGACGACGCACCCAGGAGTTCGTGAAACTCATGGAGCAGCACGACTTGTTCGAGCTGACGCCGCTGGCGCTGCCGCGTGCAAAGGCCGATGGCACACCGGACCAACCGCAGAAGATCGGCGAGTATCTCCGCATCTCTGATGCGAAACTTAACGCGCTGCCCAAGGACACCTATCTTGAGCTGCGCGACAAGGGCGTTTCGGCCGTGATGCATGCGCACCTGCTCTCACTCGGCTTGTGGCCGAAGATATTGAGCCGCGCTGCGCGGATTCAGGCCGCCACGCCGCTCGCGTAAGATGGCGCAGGCGCAACCGCGCCCCATGCATGAACGAACCAAGCCAAGCCGCGCCCAGTCTGGGCGCGGCTTGAGCATACTAGGCGCGGTCATGCAGAGTGGACTTGCTTTGCTCGCGGCGCTTTCGGCGAGCGTGTCCCTTGCCGTGGCGCAGCCTGTGCGAACGGCGAATGTGGAAGTTGAACTCCACTCAGCGCGCGAGGCCGTGGAGCCGGGCGAGCGCTTTGCGATCGTGCTTCGGCAACGCATCGCCGATGGCTGGCACACCTACTGGCGAAACCCAGGCGACAGCGGCGCCGCCACTGAAATCGATTGGCGCTTGCCAAACGGGGTCGAGGCCGGACCGATTCAATGGCCGACGCCAGAAGCCATCCCTTTCGCCACTTTGGTCAACTTTGGCTATGCGGGCGAGATCCTCTTTCCAGTCGAGATATCGGTCCCCGCGAGCGCGCGGCCTGGCGAAACGATCACTCTGACCGCTGATGTCCGGTGGTTGGTTTGCTCTGACATTTGCATTCCAGAGCATGCGATGTTGACGTTCTCCGCCCGCGTCGCGACGCGCGGGACAGATGACCCCGTCTGGGCGCCGCGCATTCGTCGGGCGCAGGAAGAACTGCCACGGCGCCTTCCCGGTGTCGAAGCTCGCATCACCGAAGGGACGCCAGCGCGACTGAGCGTGTCGCTGCCGGAAACAGCGACGATACGCAATGTGCGCTTCTTTCCTTACGCCCCGGACGCCGTTCAAGCGGCTGCGCCTCAGCACGTCCGAGTTGGCGCGAGGGGAGTGAGTTTTTCGCTGGCGCCGGGCCACGCCGACGACTTGGGCCAGAGCTCTCTCGGCGGCGTCGTGGCTTTTGAGCAGACGGTTGGCGGCGCGTGGCGGCGTCGGGGCGTGGAGATTGAAGCGACGCCCGGAGAATTGCTTCCGGAAACCGACTCAAGCGCTGCGCCAATGTCGGCTGACTTTGCCTTGGCGGACATCGAAGGCAGCGCGTCTTCGCCGCAGCCGGCGGGGATGGATGTCGCGGGAGTGCTTCTGGCGGCCGCGTTCGCGTTCTTGGGCGGCCTGTTGCTCAACCTCATGCCGTGCGTATTGCCTGTCCTGTCGATCAAGGCGCTGTCGCTCGCGAACAGCGCGCACAGTGGAGATTCGCGCCGCGAAGGTGCGCTCTACTTCGCGGGGGTGATGCTCACCTTCTTACTGCTCGCGGCGTCACTGCTCGCATTGCGTGGCGCGGGTCAGGCGATTGGTTGGGGATTTCAGCTTCAAGCGCCGTGGGTGACGTCTGCGCTGGGCCTGCTGTTCTTTGCAATCGGTCTGAATTTGTTGGGCGTATTCTCGGTTGGCGGTGCGCTGCAAGGCGTTGGCCAATCAGCTGCGAGCAAGCCGAATGGGTTCGGGACCGTGCTCACCGGCGCGCTTGCCGTGATTGCCGCGACGCCATGCACGGCGCCTTTCATGGCGGGCGCCGTCGGCGCCGCGATGACCCAATCGCCGCCGACCGCGCTCGTGATCTTTGCATCGCTTGGGCTTGGCTTCGCGCTGCCGATGACCGCGCTCTATCTCGCGCCCGACCTTCGACGTTTCATCCCAAAGCCAGGCGCGTGGACGGAACGTCTCAAACAAGCGCTTGCATTTCCCATGTTTGCTTCGGCGATCTGGATGACATGGGTGCTCGCGGAACAAACCGGCCCTTCGGGTGTTCTCGCGTTGTTGAGCATGGCGGCGGCGTTGAGCTTCGCGGTGTTTGTCATGCGATGGGGACAGGGCTGGCGTGTGGCCGGCGCGTGTGTCGTGCTCGTGACGATGCCCTTCGCTTGGCGACCGCTCTTTGGCCTGGAGACACGCCAAGCGGTGGAAGAGGAAGCGTGGAGCCCAGCGCGCGTTGAGGCGTTGCGCGCGGAGGGCAGGCCGATCTTCGTGAATTTCACCGCCGCCTGGTGCGTGACCTGCAAACTCAATGAGGCGACCACGCTTGGTCAGCAGTCGGTGCAGCGCGCCTTTGCGCGCACCGACACAGCTTATCTCGTGGCGGATTGGACCAATCGTGACGATGAGATCGCGCGCGCGCTTGCCGACCATGGGCGCGCCGGCGTGCCGCTTTATCTCGTCTATCCAGCCGGCGGTGGAGAGCCGCGCGTGCTGCCCCAGATACTGAGTTCAGAGATCGTCGTCGACGCGCTGGAGCAAGGCGCGCAGTGAATGCGCTGCACCTGCGAAGTACGGTTAACCCACCCCGATTTATGACAAAGTCTTGACGTTCACGCGCGCCGGGGTAAGGGTCAAACCTGATCGTCTCCGTCGCGGACGGTCGCGTTTCGGGGAGGAGACGCCTACGACAAAGCGGCGTGAAAGGGCTGCGCCGGGAGACGGCGCGGCCCTTTTGTGTTTTGCGCCGGGTTACGGCGCCTTGTGATGATCGACGTCTTCCAACACGCCGCGCTCTTCGGCCAAGGCTTCTTCCGGACCCAGCGTCGGGTGCATCCGCGGCGAGGGCCGCCGACAGCCTGCCCATAGAACCAAGAGTCCGAGCATGGCCGACGCGAATGAACCGCCAAGCACGCCAAAGCGAACCGGCGTGGCGAGGTCGCCCGCGCCGAAAGCGAGGCTTCCTATAAAGAGGCTCATCGTGAAACCGATGCCCGCAAGCATCGCCATACCGGCGATTTGGAGCCCGTTGCCTGGGAGCCTCTGTCGCAATACCGCGCTGGCGAGCCACGCGGCAGCCGCAATGCCGACAGGTTTCCCAAAGAGGAGGCCGAATGCGACGCCGAGCGCAATCGGATGAAACAGGGTGTCGAGGCCCGCGCCGTGGAGCACGACGCCGGCGTTCGCGAGCGCGAAGATGGGCATGATGGCGAACTGGACCCAGGGTTTGAGCGCATGCTCCGCGGCGGCTAGTGGAGACGCGCCATCCGCCTTGCGCATGGGAACGGTCATCGCCGTCAAGACGCCAGCGATTGTGGCATGCACGCCGGACACGATCATGAACGCCCACAGCACCACGCCCAATATCCAATACGGAAGCAGCGCCTTTACGCCCGCGCGGTTGGCCATCAGCATGATGACGAAAGTCAGCGTTGCGCCACCGAGGCCCCACCCGACGAGGTGCTTGGAGTAAAATAGCGCGATGATCACAATCGCGCCGAGGTCATCGATGATGGCGAGGGCGAGAAGAAACAGGCGCAGGCCTGCGGGTACGCGCGGACCCAACAGCGACATAACCCCCACGGCGAACGCGATGTCCGTGGCCGCGGGAATCGCCCAGCCCGAAGCGTAAGCGGGATTGTGGCCCGCGATGCTCAGATAGATGACTGCCGGAGCGGCCATGCCGCCGATCGCGCCAACGATTGGCAGTGCGGCCTCGCGCGGATTCTTGAGTGGGCCCTCGATGGTTTCGCGTTTCAGCTCCAATCCGACATAGAGGAAGAATATCACCATCAGTCCATCATTGATGAGGAGGTGTGGCGTGACCGGGTGCGCGCCGTGTCCAACGCCGACGCTCAAGCCAGCGATCTGGCTCTCGAGCGTCAAGTGAAGAGTTTCCCCGGCAGGGGCGTTCAACAACAGAAAAGAGCCGATTGTGGCGGCGATGAGCACCAGGCCAGGCGTGGTGTCACGCTCCCACCATCGGGTTGGCCTGGAGGCCGCCACCATCATTCCCTCCGCGAATCACGTGCCGGACAACGTCATGTAGGGGTCGGTCGGTCGGATGGCGACAAATCCCGCAAACGTTCGGCCGTTCTTTTCGCAACTGCGAAAATTTTGTGGTGTTGCCCGGGCGAAACAATGAAACCCTTGATGACGCTACGTCAACCGCAACAACCGGGCGCATTGTCATAATTCCGTTAAAAAGGCGTTATGGACCTGTTGGATTCCCCCGTTAAACCGCCCGTTGGAACCGGCGGGCGCGATTCACGCACCGCCGCCTCGGGGGTATGCATGTTTTCCAAGAATAAGCGCGCGGGCGCCACTGTGGCGAAATACCTGACGGGCGCCGCCGCCGTCGCAATCAGCATGGCGACGGTCCCATCGGCCTATGCGCAAGAGACCACGTCCGCTGTCCGCGGGAGCGTCTCGGCGGAAACAGGCGAAAGCATCCCCGACGCTCAAGTCATTGTGCGCCATGGTCCGACGGGCAGTGTGAACTCGGAAGCAAGCGACGCGGGCGGCGTGTTCGACTTGCGCGGCCTTCGCGTCGGCGGGCCCTACACGATCGAAGTGACGGCGGATGGGTACGAAGGCCAGCGCCTGGAAAACGTGTTCCTCGAGGTGGGTCAGCCGTTCCGCTACGATTTTGCGTTGCAAGCGTCTGACGCTGAGATCGTTGTGACTGCTACGGGCGGTCGCTCCGCCGCCACCGGCTCGAACACCCTTTTGACGCGGGACGACATCGCCGGCGCGGTATCCATCACACGCGACATTCGCGACCTCGCCCGCCGTGACCCCTTGGTGACTCAAAACTCGCGCGGCGACGGTGGCATTTCGATCGCGGGCTCCAATCCCCGCACCAACCGCGTGACCATCGACGGCGTGCAGGCGCAAGACGATTTCGGTCTGAACACAGGTGGGTTGCCCACGCGTCGTGGCCCAATCTCGCTTGATGCGGTGCGCCAGTTCGCGGTCGAGGCGGCGCCTTTCGACGTTGAAAACGGCGACTTTATCGGCGGCGCCATCAACATCGTGCTCCGCGAAGGCGACAACGATTTCTCTGGGTCGGCCTTCATCAACTACCTGAACGACGAGTTGGTCGGCACCCGCATCTTCGGCCAGCAGGTCGACAATACCATCACGCAGGAGAATTGGGGCGCCACGTTCCGTGGCCCAATCCTTCAAGACCGTTTGTTTTTCGCGCTTTCATACGAAACCTACGAATCGCTTGACCCGACCGCATTCGGCCCAGCTGGGCTCGGGTTTTCGTCGACCATCACCGGCCCCAACCTGACGCCGATGACCCAAGCGGAAATCGATGCGGTCACCGATGTCTTCGCGACCACTTACGGTTCGAGCTTCAACGCCGGATCTATCGCGCTCACCAAGCCGATCACCGACGAGAAATATACCGGGCGCTTCGATTGGAACATCAACGAAGACCACCTGGCGTCGCTCACGGTCCGTCACTCGGAGTCCGGCGTTATTCAGCGCACCAACTTGGGATCCACGAGCGCAGGCCTTGACAGTCAGTGGTATCTGACCGGCGAGGACGACAACACAATGGCTTTGCAGGTCAACTCGTCCTGGACCGATCAGTTCACGACCGAGTTCCGCGTCAGCCAGCGCGACTACACACGCTTGCAGGAGCCGCCGTCTGGCCAAGCTTTCGCGGACATCAGTGTCTGCTCGGTGCCAGGCGCGAACACGGCGGGCACCAACCCGCTTCAGAACTGCCGCAACGGTTCTCAAGGCGTCGCGGTCGTGCGGTTTGGACCGGATCAATTCCGCCACGCCAACTACCTCGAGACTCAGGGCACTCAAGCGCAGTTCTCGGGGGAATATCAGTGGGGAGCCCACCTCTTCAAAGCGGGCGTCCAGTGGCAGAATACGGATGTCTTCAACATCTTCCTGCCAAACAGCGATGGCACCTACTATTTTGACTCGATCTCTGATTTCTCGGCGGGCGATGCGAGCCAACTAGTCTACCGCAACGCCATCTCAGGCGTCGCGACGGACGCGGCGGCGGTGTTCGATTACGACATCTATTCCGCGTTGGTTCAGGATACCTGGGACCTCACCGATCGCCTGACGCTCGCATACGGCTTCCGCTATGACACCTACAGCGTCGGTGACCAACCGGCTGAAAACCCCAATTTCGCGGCTCGCTATGCCGGGCGCACCAATCAGGAAACCTACGATGGGCGCGACGTGCTTATGCCGCGCTTCTCGTTCACCTACGATCCGACGGAAGATATCCGCGTATCGGGTGGTGTAGGCTTGTTCTCGGGCGGTCTGCCCGACGTGTTCCTGTCGAACGTGTTCTCGAACACCGGCATTATCGACAACACCCTGACCTTCCAGCGGCTCACCGCAGCATCCGGCACGAGCGTGGCCGATCCTGGCGGTTATGGCTTCCTGATCGAGACGTCGGGGGCCGTTGCCTGCAACAACGCCGCTCCAGTTTATGGCGGCTTCACTGGCGTGCAGGTGTGCTCGGCGGCGCTGAACGTTCCGGTGAGTTCGAGCTTCGGAACTTCAATTCCGGCGGCGGTGCAGGCTGCGCTGGGCGGAACCACGGCGTCGCCAACCTCAGAAACAAACGTCATTGATCCGAACTTCGAAATTCCATCTGTTTGGAAGGCGAACGTTTCGCTGCGCTGGGACTTGCTGGACAATTTACGCGCTGGCTTAGACTTGTTCGGCTTCCAGGATCAGGAAGGGCTGGCGTTCCGCGATATCCGCGCGCAGCAGTTAGTCGTGAACGGAAACCAAGCGCTGACGCCGGATGGGCGCATTCGCTATGACGGCTTGAGCACGGCGCAACATGCTTTGCCGGGTTTGACTGTCACTTCGTCCAATCCTGGCTCGAACCGCGATATTGAAGCTTACAACCCGGGCGAAAGCCCGTTCAGCTGGATCGCCTCGCTCTCGCTGAACGCCAATTGGGAAAACGGCGTCGAAGCCGGCGTATCGTACACGCGCCAGGACGTTACCGAGTACTCGGCCTCGGCTCGGTTCTCGTCCACGGCGAGCTCGCTCTATGGTGGTCAGTGGGCGTCTTATGATCCGAACACTGCTGTCGAGGGACGCGGCCAGGAAGAAATCACCGACAGCTTCAAGTACAATTTCGGCTGGCGGCACAACTTCGTTGATGAGCTTGAAACGCGGTTTACGCTGTTCGGCGAATGGCGTACGGGACGGCCGCTCTCCTTCACGATGAACGGCGGAACCGGTCGCAACAGCGTGTTCGGCGTGAACCGCGGTTCTCAGCTCGCGTACGTGCCGGATCTGAGCGATCTCTCGGCTGTGAACTGCGCAACGGGCGTCTCGTCGGTGTCGTTCACCGGCTGCATCGCTTCTGACCCGCTGGTTGTGTTTGATGCGGCATCAACAATCACCAACCTGCAAGGCATGATCGACCGGTTCGATATTCCCACCGGCGGCATCGTGGCGCGCGGGTCGACGGACAATCCCGACATTCACCGGCTCGATCTGCAGATCAGCCAGCAATTGCCGGGTCTCCGCAATGGCCATCGCACCATGCTGACATTCGACATCGCGAACGTGCTCAATCTGCTCAACGACGAGTGGGGCGTGGTGCGCGAGTACGGCGAGAACCTGAACCTGTACAACGTGGCCTGCGCCGGCGTCGACGGCGTCGCGGATAACGATGGCACGGTTACCTGCGATCGTTATCGCATCAGCGGCGCCGCCAACCAGGCGACGATCACACCTGGCCGCAACACGGAAGCGTCGCGCTGGGCGATCCAGGTTGGCCTGCGCTACGAATTCTAAGGTCAGGCACTCTGCAAATCTCAAAGCGGCTCGGGAAACCGGGCCGCTTTTCGTTTCGGCGAGGCGATATACGCGAGGGGTATGTCCGTGATGTGCCCCCCGCTCTTTATC